>JAKAPE010000020.1 GCA_021811945.1 Pseudomonadota bacterium
GATGCCGACGGTAAACGCGCCGGCGGCGATGAGGCCGGCGTGCCCGAGCGAAATCTGTCCCGCATAGCCCGTAAGCAGCATCAGCGACAGCGCGCCGACAGCGGCGAGGAAGATCTGGCAGGCGAGGTCGAGATAAAAGGCGTTGGCGAGGAAGGGAAACGCGGCGAGCGCGATCGCGAAC
The DNA here is from genome assembly GCA_021811945.1 of Pseudomonadota bacterium. Taxonomy (GTDB): domain Bacteria; phylum Pseudomonadota; class Alphaproteobacteria; order Rhizobiales; family Xanthobacteraceae; genus BOG-931. The sequence continues at coordinate 182 of JAKAPE010000020.1, forward strand.
CCGGCGAGCGCAACGCGCTCGAGCCGCGTCTGCACGAGCGCCAGGTCCTGGGCGTAATCGGTGCGGAAATAGCCGCTCGCTCGCGGCACGGCTCTAAACACGGTCAAGCTCCTCGCGGGTGCCAAACAAGCCCCACGGCCGCACGGTCAGCGCCGCAATCAGCACCAGGAACGGCACGACGTCGGAGAGCAGTGGATCAAGATAGGCAATCGACAGGACTTCGGCGGTGCCGACGATCACGGCGCCGACCAACGCCCCGACGAGACTGTCGAGACCGCCGACGAGCGCCGCGGGGAACGCTTTCAGGCCGATCACGGCCATCGAGCTCGTCAGACCGGAATCGAGCGCGATCAGCATGCAGGCGAGCGATCCGGTCAAGGTCGAAAGCGCCCAGGCGAGGGCATAGACGGCATGAAGGTTGATGCCGCGCTGCGCGGCAAGGAGCGGATTCTGCCCTGCCGCGCGCATGCGCACGCCCCAGCGGCCGAACCGCAGAAACACGAACAGCGCGCCGTAGACCAGAACGGTCGCGGCGACAATCAGAGCGGCGAAGGTGGAGATGCGCGCGCCGCCCGGCAGCGCCAAAGCCGGATTGGCCAGCCCCAGCGCCTGGCCCGGATATTGCTGTTGCGCCGTGAAGATGAACGTCATCAATCCGCGCAGCAGGATGCCGAGCGCCACCGTCGCCAGCACCGCGGCGAGCACCATCTCGCCCGCCATCTTGCGCATCAACAACAGATAGACCAGCACGCCGACGACGAGGCTGAGCACGATGGCGGCGGCGATGGCGGCGAGCGCATTGCCGGAGAACGCCGATGCCGTCGCGAGCAGCAGATAGGCGCCAAGCATCATCAATTCGCCGTGCGCCAGGTTGAGCACGCGGCTGACGCGGTAGATGAGCACGTAGCCGCAGGCGATCAGCGCGTAGATCGCCGCGAGCACAACGATGTTGACGATAAGTTGCACAATGAGCCTGGAAGCGAATTGCGGTTCAGATAATGCCGTCATTGCGAGCCAACGGGTCCGGCCCCGTTGGCTTCTCGCAATGACGACGTCAGCACAACGGTTGAATTGCCGAAGACGATTTTTCATTCCGTCTTTATCATTCCGGGCCGCGCCAAGAGCGAGCGCCCGGAGCTGCCGCCGCCTTATTTTACGTCATACGGAAACCAGTTCTTGACCAGCGCGATCCTGCCGGCCGACCAATGATACACGCGGTAATACTGCTCGAGCCGAAAATGATTGGTTTTGGTCCATTCGATGGGGCCGCCGCGCAAGCCTTTGAGGTCGACCCGAAGGTGCTGCATCGACGCCTGCACCTTGGCCGGCGTTGCCGTCGGGCCGGCGCCTCTCAGCGCGGCCTCCACCACCATGCCGACGATCCAGCCTTCGGTCATCTCATCGGCCGGGTATTTGCTGCCGGCCGCCTTGGCGGCCGCCGCGATCTCCTTCTGGATCGGCAACCGGTCTTCGAACATGGCGTCGGCGCCAAGAGCGTAAAGCTTCGGATTCTTGATCCGCTTGAGCTCGTTCTCAGCCTCGATATGCCCCCAGGTGACGTAATCGCCGGACCAGCCGAGGCGCTGCAGCGCTTCGAACGTGCGCACTTCCGTCACCCAAGGCGCCCAGGAAAACACCCAATTGGCGCCGGCTTGCTTGATCTTGGTCGCGAATGGGGTGTAGTCGGCCGTCGGCGGCGGAATGACCTCCTTGTCGACCGGCGTCATGCCGAGGCTCGGGGCGAGCTTTTCGGCAAAATCCATCTCGGCGCGCGACAATGGAATGGCCATGGCGGCAAAAGCGATCTTGACCGGCGTTTTCGCCGTTTCCTTCACGAAGGCCAGCGCGGCGCGGCTGTCGTAGCCGGCGGCAAAGGCCGTAGTGCAGAACTCGTCTGGCTTGGCCGGCGGATAGACGTCCTTCGGGCACGCCGAGCTTGCGAAGATGAGCGGCACGCCGGCCCTGCGGGTTTCGGCGATGACCGGCGCATAGGTGGAGGACAGGCTGGCATTGAGCATCAGGATCGGGTTGTCCTCGGTCAACAGCTTCTTGACGTTGGCCGCCGCCTTCGACGGCTGCGCCGAGTCGTCCTCGATCAGCAGCGTGACTTTTTTGCCATTGATGCCGCCGGCCGCATTGAGGCGGTTGAGATAAATGCGCAACGCCTCGACCGAAGGCGCGTAGGTTGCCGCCGGCGGCCCGGTCAGGGCCGCAGTGATCCCCACCACATAGCTGTCTCCGGCCAACGCCGGCGTTGCCAGTGCGGCGGCGAGCGCCGCGGCGACGATGATCGGCAAACGCATGATCTAACCCTCCCTTGCTGTCGTTTTCTCGAAACTTCAGTCTGCGCCTTTTCCTCCGCCCCCTTCAGGTGGGCAAAGCATCAGCCACTTCCCGCGCCAGCAGCCGTTCCTCGCCGTCGTCGTACATGGCCTCGACCAGAGGCTTGAACTTCTCGTACATCAACGCGCGCTTGACCTTGCGCGTCGGCGTAACCGGTTCGCCTTCCTCCTCGGGATCGAGCATCTTTGGCAGGATGCGGAATGCCTTGATCTCTTCGACGCGCGCGAGCCCTGCATTGGCTTTGTCGATCTCGCCTTGAATTAGCCGCCGCACCTGCGCGCTCTGCGCGAGGCTGGTGAAGCCGGTATAGGGGGCGCCATTGGCGCGCGCCCAATCCGCGACGGTATCGAAGTCGATCTCGACGAGCGCCGAAAGGTATTTGCGGCCGTGACCGAAGACAGCGGCTTCCGCCACATAGGGAGACGCCCGCAGCGCGTTTTCGACAAACGAGGGAGAAAGCGTTTTGCCGCCGGAAGTGACGATGAAGTCGCGCGCGCGGTCGACGAGCCGCAGTCGGCTGTTCTCCCACGTGCCGATATCGCCGGTGCGCAGCCAGCCGTCGTCGCTCCAGGCCGCGTGCGTCGCTTCGGGGTTGCGCCAATAGCCTGCGAACAGATCGGGACTATGGACGAGCACCTCGCCGTCCGCCGCGACGCGTACCTGCCAGCCAGCCGGCGCCGTGCCGACATTGCCAGGAGCCGGGAAAGGTCCGCACTGGCCGGCGATGATGCCGCCCGCGGTCTCGGTTTGACCGTAGATCTCGACGACGTTGACACCCCACATGTGCCACAGCGCCACGGTTTCGCGCGACAGCGGAGCGCCGCCGCAGATGACAAGCTCCAGCCGGTCGAACCCCAGTTTGTTGAGGATCGGCCGCAGCACCAGCGCGTGCGCGATCGCGCAGGGGACGTCAGTGGCGCCGGTGCGGCCGTTCGCGCTGTCCCACCGGCGGCGCGCGCGCCGGCGCGCCAACCGCATCGCCGAAGCATAAACCGCTCGCTTGAGCGGCGAAGAATTCGTCATCCCCACCAGAATCTGGGCGGCAAATTTCTGGAGATAGCGCGGCACCGTGAACAACACCGTCGGCGCCACCTCGAACATCGTCGCCGGGAGATCCTCGGCGGTCTCGCCGAAATGCGGAACGAGGCGCGAGATCAGCGGCAGCGTCACTGCAATGTCCCGGCCGAGAACGTGGCAGAGCGGGAGATAGGCGACGGTGCGATGCGGTTTCTCCGCAAGCGTCGGATAATGGTCGACGAGATTGGCGGCGGCGGCGAGATGGCTGCCGTGGGCGACGAGCGCTCCTTTGGGATGCCCCGTCGTCCCCGACGTATACACGATGAACGCTGGATCGTCCGGCTTGACGCGCGCCGCTTGCGCTTCAAGCCAGTCGAAATCGGCTGGCGCTTCCGCCAGCAGGGCGCGATAGCTCCTGAGCTTGGCGTGGTCGTAATCGAACATCGCAGAATCGTCGATGACGAGCATGTCGCGCAACTCCGGCAGCCGTGCCGCCACCGGCAGCAATTTGTCGACGTATTCCTGATTTTCGGCGACGAAGACGGCGGCGCCGCCGTCGCGCATCTGATACTCAACCTCGGCCGGCGAAGCGGTCGGGTAAATGCCAAACACGATAGCGCCGAGCGATTGCGCGGCAAGGTCGCAGATGATCCACTCCTCGCAGGTCTCGCCCATGACAGCGAGCCGTTCGCCGGCCCGCAGGCCAAGCGAGGACAATGCCTTCGCCGTGCGCGCGACGAGCAGGGCGTAATCACGCCACGTCCGTTCGCGGTAAATGCCGAGACGCTTGGAACGGAAGGCGACGTGGCCGGGGGTGCGACGTGCCAAGCCGCACAGCAACGAGGGCGCCGTGCTGCGGCGCAAGGCGTCCGGGGTGACTGTTATCGTTGCGGCCATGACGCTGCGCAGATTTGAGCGTTGCCTCTTTACCGCTATTATAGCCCAGGCCGGCGCTGAATTCTATAGGTTAATTGAATATGGCGGCGATGCGGCTCACTGCGCGGCGCGGCCGCCGTCTTCCGCCGCGACAAGGCCCTTGAGCATCAGTGTTGCAAACTCGTTGCCGATGCGCTCGATCGAGGCTTTTTCCTTGCCGTACCAGCCGGAGACGGCGTTGGCCATGCCGAGAATGGCGAGCGTGGCGAGCCGGGTGTCGAGGTCGGCGCGGAATTCGCCGGCACGCACGCCCCCGCGGATCACTGCTTCGAACAGCCGCTCGACGGCGCGCGACCATTTGCCCACGCGCCGGCGACTCCCCGGCGGCAGGAATTGCCGCTGGGTCAGGAAGACCCGAACAAAGTCGCCGCGGTCGAGAATGGGCGAAATGTGGGCCCGCAACAGACCGGTGAGCCGCTCCCGTGCCGACCCCGGTCCGGTAGCGATGGCTCGCGCCGCCTTGAAAAAATCCTCCACGCCGCGCGTGCATACGATCTCGAGCGCGACCTCCTTGGAAGGAAAATAATAGTATAGGCTCGCTTGGCGGATGCCGAGAACGTCGGCGATGTCCTGCGTGGTGGCGCCGTGATAACCGCGCGCCGCGAAGACCCTAGCCGCGGCATCGATGATCTCGGGAGATCGGCGATGGGTCCTGCGCCGGCCATTGCCGGCGCCGGCGTCCGGCCGCCCGTCGCCGTGACCCTTTCTGCGCTTTCGTTCCAACGCCGCGCGCGCTGCACTTGCGGCGGGGCCGCGTAACGGTCTAGATTTCATCTATAGACCTATAGATAGCGATTCTGGGAGAAATAGACGATGTCCGCGCGTGCCGACGGCCGTCCTCCGTTCCGCGCCGATCATGTCGGCAGCCTGCTGCGTCCGTCCGCCCTGCGGCAGGCCCACAGGGACCGCCTGGCGGGCCGTATCGACGAGAAGCATTTTGCACAAATTCAAGATCGCTGCATCCGCGACGCTGTCGCGCTGCAGCAGGCGGCGGGCCTGCGGGTCGTCACCGATGGGGAGTTCCGTCGCGGCTCCTATTGGGGGCGCTTCGTCGAGCGCATCGACGGCTTCGTCATCAGGCCAGCGGTGTTCAAATTCCGCGACGACCGCGGCCACGAGGCCGAATTCACCGCGACATACGCCCGCGGCAAGCTCTCCCGCGGGAAACCGCTCGCCCTCGACGAATTCCTGTTCCTGCGTGAGGAGAGCAAGGCTGCCTCCAAGACGGCCCCCGACATCGTGCCGAAAATCACGCTGCCGGCGCCCTCGACCATGCACTTCTACCGTTGTACGGATTTTGCGGATGCGGCCGTCTACCGGGATGTGGAGGGCTTTTTCGCCGACCTCACGGCGATCTACCGCGAGGAAATCGCGGCGCTCGCCGGCGCCGGCTGCCGCTATATTCAGCTTGACGAGGTCGCCGTAGCGCTGCTCTGCGATGCGGATATCCGTGCCAGAGTGGAAGCGGCTGGGGAGAGCGCGGATCGGCTCGTCGATCTCTACATCGAGAGCCTCAACGCGGCCATGGCGGCTGCGCCGCCCGACGTCGTCTGCGGCGTGCATATGTGCCGCGGGAATCTTCGCGGCCATTATCTCGGTGCCGGCGGCTATGAATCGGTCGCGGAGCGTTTTTTCGCGCGCACGCGCGCCAATCATTTCCTCCTCGAATACGACACGCCGCGCGCGGGCGATTTCGCCCCGCTGTCCTTCGTCAAGGACAAGGGCGTGGTGCTGGGGCTGGTCAGCAGCAAGTCGCCGCAGCTCGAAAGCCTCCCCGACCTCAAGCGCCGTACGCTGGAGGCCGCGCGCCACATCGATCTCGACCGGCTCGCCATCTCCCCGCAATGCGGGTTCGCCTCGACCGCCGCCGGCAATCCGCTCACTGAAGCCGATGAACGCGCCAAGCTCCAGCTCGTTGTCGCGGCCGCCGCGGAAATCTGGGGCTGACGCCGGGATCAAGACCGCGAAGATCGAGGCGCCGCGCCGGCCGGTCGTGGATCAACTTGAACGGAGTCTGGGGCAGCCAATCGCCGGCACGCCTCATGGCGATGACAGGTCACCAGATGGTCGTTGACCATGCCGACGGCCTGCATGAAGGCGTAGACGATGGTCGGTCCGACGAACTTGAAGCCGTGCTGCGCCAGTTCCTTGGAGATGGCGCGCGAAGTTGCGGTTTCCGCAGGCACCTGCGACATCGTCCGGAAGCGGTTCACCTTCGGTTTGCCGTCGACGAAATTCCACAGCAGTTGCGCAAAGCCGGGGCCATTCTCCATCACGTCGAGATAGGCGCGCGCCGAGGCAACCGCGCCTTCGATCTTGGCGCGGTTGCGCACGATGCCGGGATCGGCCATCAGGCGCTCGACTTTCTTCGGCGTGTAGCGGGCGATTTTCTCGGGCTCGAAGCCGTCGAAGGCGCGGCGGAAATTCTCGCGCTTGCGCAGGATGGTGATCCAGGAGAGGCCGGCCTGAAAACCGTCGAGCACGAGCTTCTCGTAAAGCGCGCGGTCGTCGAATTCCGGCATACCCCATTCTTCGTCGTGATAGGCGAGATAGAGCGGGTCGTCCTTCGGCCAGGGACAGCGCACGATGCCGTCAGCATGAGCGCGAATGGTCATTCCGCGGCCGCCTTCGGGTCGCCGGGAAAGGCAAAGCGGGCCCAGTCCGGCTTGACGAGACGGACGGCGATGCCGTCGACAAGAACCGGCTCGCCGCGTGCGGCCGCTTCGCTCGCGCGGTCGAGGCGAAGAAGCGCGATTCCGCTGTCGGCGACCGTCGAGCCCAGGCGGCCGATCTGGCGCTCTCCCGCCATGATCGCAGCGCCGGCCTTAGGCGCCGCCGTGCCATCCCAACGCACTTGCACCGCGCGCGTGCGCGCGAGGCCGCGATGCTCCATGCGCGAGACCACTTCCTGGCCGACGTAGCAGCCCTTCCCAAAATCGACCCCGTCGAGCTGATCCATGTCGGCTTCGTGCGGGAAGGTCTCGCCATAGACGAAATCAACTCCGCCTTGCGGGACGCCGAGTGTGATGCGGTGCGCCTCGTAGGCGCTGGCATCGAGGAGGACAGCGCCGAGTTCGGCCGCCGCGGTAGCGGCAAGATGCGGCGGCAGTATGACGCGAAGCCCGAGCGCCGGCAGGCGCGGATCGGCATAAGCGAGGCCGCGGGTCGTCGCGCCATGGCCGTCCCAGGCGGCCAGGATTCCCAGCGTTTCCGACATCTCCTCGATCAAGACCCGGGCGCGCAATTTGTAGAGATTGAGCTTTTGCACCAGTACCGGCGCCAGGGTACGCGGTACGTCGAGGAAGAACCCGCCGCCGTCTGTGGCCGGCGCTTCGGCGACCAGAAAATCGACAATGATCTTGCCTTGCGGGGAGAGCAGCGCGCAGAACCGCGCCGCGCCCGGCGCGAGAGCGAGCATGTCCGCGCTGACAAGACCGTGGAGAAATTGCCGGGCGTCGTTGCCGGTAACCTTGACCGCGCCACGGTCGGGAAGATGGGCAGCCTTCATGAGAGCAGCTTTCAGGGCATCGAAACAAAGCTAGGATGCCGGCGGCTGGCGCTCAAGGTGGGGGTGCGGCGAGGGTCCCGCTCCGGGCAATCGAGCACACTCCAAGACGCCGATACCGCGAGATCCGTGGATAGTAGTGGATTAAGGCGCGCCGAGCTTGACGCGGCGCCGTTGCTATCGCAAGTTGCAATGCCGGTGTCCGGTCCATAGCGTCCATCGGACAGAGCGATTGCCGTCTTGCCGTCTTGCCGTCTTGCCGTCTTGCCGGGGCGGGCCGTTGCCGGTCCGCTGCCGCGCTTGCGGTCGCGCTCTTGGTTGGGTCTCGACATCGGCCCATTCATTATACATTTTGGCGGAACCGTTCAGAGGTCGGGCCATGATTGACGATCTGCTTTCGCTGCAGGTGGTCATGGTGTCGGGATTGCAGCGCGGCCGGGATTTGCTCCGGCAAGCGGCATCGGCGGCAAAAATTCCGATCGAGATCGTCGAAGCAAACGACGCCGACGCCGCCTGCCGATCGCTGGCCGACGGTGCGGATATCGTCTTTCTCGATGCGGCGCTGCCAGGCGAGGCGATGGCCCAGATCACTATGGCAGCGCGCGCGGCGGCGAGACCCGCCTTCACCGTTCTATTGGCGGACGCCCGCGCGACCCCGTTTGAGACCGACGCGCTTGCCCCCAGGCCGACGCGACTCGATGATGCCGAGCGGCTCATGACGGGCGCCATGCGCATGCGTGTGGCAAGCCACGTGCTCATCGTCGACGATTCGGCGACCATGCGCGCCATTGTGCGCAAAATTCTGGTGGCGACGCGCTTTCCCTTCGAAGTGACCGAGGTGGAAGAGGGCATCAAGGCGATCGAACTTGCACGCAAGGTCGACTTCGACATCGTCTTCCTCGACTGCAACATGCCCGGCCTCAGCGGCTTGGAGACGATGGCGGAGTTCCACCGCGCGAAGCAAGGTCCAAGCTTTGTGCTGATGACATCGGCACCGGACGCCGCGGTGGCGGACCGTGCGCAGGCGCAAGGCGCCGCATTTCTGCGCAAGCCGTTCTTTCCCGCCGATATCGAAGCGCTGCTGTGCAGGTTCTACGGACTCTATGCACTGAACCCGAAACGTGCATGAGCGCCGAAAAGCGCTACTGCCGCGACAGCTCGACCGAGAACTCGCCGTTGCGGATGCGCGGCGCCAGCGCTTCCGCGTATCGGGCCGCTGCCTCTTCGCCATAGGTGGAAATCAGCTCGGCGAACGCCAGGAACAGCGCCGTTTGCGCCAGGCAATCGCCCTCGATCCCGTCGTGGCGCGCCTCGGCCCAGGCTTCCTGGAGATAACCAAGCGCCAAGCGCTTCTGCTCGTGATCCGCCACGGCTTCCGCGCCGGCGAGACGTTGCGTCGATATGTTCATTGCAGCCACGTTGCCGCCGGGCGCGGCGGCGCTCCTGCCCACGGCAAATTAGCACGGCAACTGGAATCGCTGAGTCGAACCTCAAGGCAGGGTTAATGGTCGAGATTTCCGTTTTTCGCTCATTCCTGAAAAGCGGGAATCCAAATGGAAAGAACTGATCTCAGTTGGCGTAGCGGGCGGTGATCTCGCGAGCGATCCGCGCGCCTTCTTGCAGATAGCGGCGGATGACCAGGTTAGCGGCCGGTGTGCAACTGTGGTAGCTTTGCGCAAAAGCGCGGTATCCGCGGTTGAAGCTTGCGATCATCCGCTCGCGGCGTTCGCCGGGCAGCGTCTCGGCACCGATAAGTGCCTGCGCCTCGTTGCGCCATTTCTGCCCTTCATGCATGCCGCAAATGCGGCGCAGAAAGTGCAGCGCACCGAGAATTTCGGCGAGCCGCTGCAATTCGCCGTCGTAGGGCGGAGCAATCTGCGCGCGGTCGTAAGGCCGCGGCGTCTGCGCGCGGGCCGGGCCGGCGGCACAGCAGAACAGGAGCGCGAGAGCGGCCAGAATGCGCAACATGGCGGTTCGGGAGCATAGTCGGCAGGGAGGTCCTACGCCAATCATGAGAACGCGGTACGGTTGCGACGGGCTAACGCCGCGCGGCCAGCCGTTCGCCGGCCGTGGCGACGATGTCGGCAAGTCCCACGGTCGTCGCCAGGCTGGAAAGCGCCGAGGGCTCAAGCCAATGGGCCTCGGTCAATTCCTTGTCGAGCGCGACTTCGCCCGCAACCCAGCGAGCGGCGAAAGGCAAGATGACGAAATGGCGCTCGACCCGCCCAGTGCTATCGCGGGCAACGACCTCGCGGTAGCCGGCAAGCGCGATCGGTTCGATCTTGAGGCCAGTCTCCTCGCCGACCTCGCGGATCACGGCGCCGACGAGCGTTTCCCCAAGTTCGACGCCGCCGCCGGGAAGCGTGTAGAGGCCGGCCGCGGGCGGTCGGGCGCGGCGGACGACGAGCACGCGGCCGTCGCGGAATATCGCGGCGCTGACCGCGAGATACGGACGCGTCGGATACGTTCGCGCGTCGTTGCCGTCATCGTTTGTCAAAGGTCGTCTCATTCATCTGGTGTCGGGAAAGGCGCGGCATTAGATTTGAGCTTATCGCAATGTGCACCCGTTATGTCATCTCCTCGCCGCCAGCGGCGCTCCGCGCGCTGTTCGGCTATGCCGAGCAGCCAAATTTCCCGCCGCGCTACAACGTGGCGCCGACGCAGCCGATCCCGATCGTACGGCTCGATGCGGGCAAGCGCGCCTTCGCGCTGGCGCGCTGGGGTTTCGTTCCTTCCTGGGTGAAAGATCCAAAGACCTTCTCGCTCCTCCTCAACGCGCGTGGCGAATCGGTGCTCGACAAGCCGGCGTTCCGCAATGCCATGCGGCGGCGGCGTTGCCTCGTTCCGGCCGACGGTTTTTACGAGTGGCAGGCCGGCCGAGCCGGCGAGCGCAGGTGTCCTTATTTCGTGCGCGCGAAATCCGGCGGACCGCTTGCCTTCGCCGGCTTGTGGGAGACCTGGATCGGCCCCAACGGCGAAGAAGTGGACACCGCCGCGATCGTCACTACGGCGGCGAATGGTACGCTCGCCACGATTCACGACCGCATGCCGGTCATCGTGCCGCCGGAAGCGTTCGACCTTTGGCTCGACTGCGCCAAAATCGAGACGGCGACTGCCGCCGCGCTGATCGCGCCGGCGCCGGAAGGGCTGCTCGAATACCACGAAGTCTCGACCGCCGTGAACCGCGCGGCCAATGATTCAGCGGAACTGATTGTGACGCTCCCTGCTGACTCAGCCGCCAAGCCGACTGCGGCTGCTGCCGCAACGGGGCTGTCGGGCAAAGAGCCGGACGACCAACCGTCATTGTTCTGAGGCAGGAGACGGGGAAGCGGACGTTCAGAGGCCGCAGCGGACCTTGGGACGTGTGCCGGTCAGATCGAGCCAGCACTGCGCGAGCGAATTCGATGCGGCACGCCGTTGCGATCGACGGCGTGGTGTTGCCATGACTCAATCTCAGCGGGACTCGCTGTAGGGCGGCGCGCTGCGAGCGGGCAAAAGAGAATTTCTGCGATCTACAGCACCTTTCCGGGATTGAGGATGTTCTTGGGATCAAGGAGGCGCTTGAGGCTGCGCATGAGGTCGAGCGCCACCGGGTCTTTCACCGTGGGCAATAAATCGCGCTTCATCACGCCGATGCCGTGCTCGGCCGAGATAGAGCCGCCGTATTTCTCCACCACCGCGAAGACGGCAGCGTTCACGTCGTCCCAGCGGGCGAGGAAGCCGGCCTTGTCGGCGCCCGGCGGCTGGCTGACATTGTAGTGGATATTGCCGTCGCCAAGATGGCCGAACGGCAGCGGCCGTGCGCGGGGAACGAGCGCGCCGACCGCGGCGTCCGCATCGGCGAGGAAGGCCGGCACCGCGGCGACCGGAACCGAAACGTCGTGCTTGATCGAACCGCCTTCGTGGCGCTGCACCTCGGCGAACAATTCACGCAGCCGCCACAGCGTCTTCGCCTGATCGAGGCTGTCGGCGATGGCGGCGTCGCCGACGATCCCCCGCTCGAAGCCCTGCGCGAGCAGGCCCTCCATCACCGTGCGCAGGCCGGTCGGCGCCTGCGACGACAGTTCGATGAGCACGTACCAGGGATGCGGCGAGGACAGCGGGTCGCGGCAGCCGGCGGCGTGGCGCAACACCAGTTCGATCCCCCCCCGCGGCATCAACTCGAAGCTGGTGACGCCACTCCCGGCGGCGTCGGCGGCGATGCCGAGGAGCGCCAGCGCCGCCGTCGGCGAGGCCACGCCGGCAAAAGCGGTTTCGACCGCGCGCGGCCGCGGCACGAGGCGCAGCACCGCCGCGGTGATCACGCCAAGCGTGCCTTCGGCGCCGATGAACAGGTCTTTCAGGTCGTAGCCGGTATTGTCTTTTTTCAGCTTGTTGAGGTTGTTGAGGATGCGGCCGTCGGCGAGCACCACCTCGACGCCCAGCACGTGCGAGCGGGCGACGCCGTAAGCGAGCGCGGCGGTGCCGCCGGCATTGGTGGAAAGATTGCCGCCGATGGTGCACGTGCCTTCCGACGGCAGCAATTGCGGATAGAGCCGGTCAACCGCCACCGCGGCATCGCGGGCGCGTTGCAGGGTGACGCCGGCCTCACAGGTGATGGTATTCGAGGTCGGATCGACCTCGCGGATGCGGTCGAGCCGCGTGAGCGACAGCACCATCTCGTTGTTGAGCGCAATTTGCCCACCGACGAGACCGGTATTGCCGCCCTGCGGCACGATCGGCGTCGCTGTCGCATTGGCGAGCTCGAGAATCTGCACGATCTCGGCGGTGGAGGACGGCCGCAGCACCATCGGCGTGCGTCCGCGGTACATGTCGCGCAGCTCGACGAGATAAGGCAATTGCGCCTGCGGATCGGTGATGGCGTTCCTTTCGCCGACGATCGCGGCGAAGCGCGCGAGCAGGGCGGGATCGATCGCAGGCGGCTTGTCGAGCATCACGGCGCGTCCATCGCGTGGGTCTTGCCGCTCCAGGGATCGTATATGACAACGCCGGTATCGGCGAAATGGCGAGTATTGCGGGTCACCAGCGTCAGTCCGTGGACGCGTGCGGTTGCTGCAATGAGCATATCCGCCGCGTCGCGGACGATGCCTTTGCTGCGCAACCGCCGCGAAAGCTGGAGCCAATCGCCCAGAATGTTAGCGGTCAGTTCCAGGGTCCTTGTGCCAAAGGCGTTTGAAACCTGGGTTTCAATCCATTCAACGAGTCTTCGACGTCGCGTTTCGTCCGGATTGGATTGGGCGCCGTCGCGTAATTCGGCTATGGTTACGATACTGATCGCGAGGTCGTCGATTGGTTTTGCCCTGACCCATTCAATGACCGCTCGCGTGGGGTGGTCCCGTGCGCTTTCGGAAACAACATTGGTGTCCAGAAGCCACTTCACGCATTACTCCTCGTCCGAATAATTGCCGTCGAAAATTTCCCTGCGCTTATCGCGGACGGGCATTGGCATGCGTTCAAACTCTACGCCTTCGGGGACACCGCGGTACTTCTTCGATCCTTCGATGAAATCCGCCATGGTCTTGACCGGCCGCGGCTTCGGGCGGACTTCGAAGCGCTCGGCATCGGCGACGATCACCGCGTCCTTCCCATGCACGGTAACCTTCTGCGGCGCGCCGGCCCGAGCTTTGCGAACCAGCTCGGAGAAGCGCGCCTTGGCGTCCTGCAGCTTCCAGATGTTGGCCTCGGCCTTCCTCGTATGCATTGCCGGCTCCGTAACTAGTCAGACTAGTTAGATAACGTCCAAGCGTACGATCGGCAAGCGCTTCATCGTGGCGCTGCGGCGCGGGCGAGGCGGTCGTTGATCGCTTCGCCGAGTCCGGCGGCAGGGATCGGCATCACCGCGATGGTGCTGCCGCCGGCGGCATCGAGCACGCGCAGGTGCGAGAAGAGATTGGCCGCCGCTTCAATCAGATCGCCGCGCGGGGAAAGGTTGAGAACCTTTTTGGCGCGCTTTGCGCCTTCGGGCGGTGTCGGTCCAAAGCCGAGGAGGACCTCGCCCGGCTCCACGTAATGGGCGTTGAGCCGCAGCCGCGTGTGCGGCGCGTAGTGGCTGGCGAGCATGCCGGGCGCGAGCGGTGTGTCGTCGGCACTCGAGATGGCGGGAGGGATATAGGCGAGCGTGTGCCTGAGCGTCCGTTCGAGAGCCGCGCGCGTGACGCCGCCCGGCCGCAGCAGCGCCGGCTCTCCCAGACACGCGACGATGGTCGATTCAACGCCGACCGGCGTCGCGCCGCCGTCGATGATGAGGTCGATGCGGCCGGCGAGATCCGCCTTGACGTGCTCCGCCCGGGTCGGCGAGACATGGCCGGAGCGATTGGCGGATGGCGCCACCACGGGCTTGCCGAAGGCCGCCAGAACATCGCGCGCCACCGGATGGTTTGGAACGCGCACGGCGATGGTGTCGAGACCGGCCGTCGCCAGCTCGGCGACGCGGCATTTTCGCAACTTGGGCAGCACAAGCGTGAGCGGCCCCGGCCAAAAGGCCTGGGCGAGTCGCATAGTGCGCGCGTCGAAACGTGCCAACTCCCGCGCAGCCTCGAGATCGACCACGTGGGCGATGAGCGGATTGAAAGCCGGCCGGCCTTTGGCCTCGTAGAGGCGTGCGATGGCCGGGCCGTTGGCGGCGTCGGCGCCAAGCCCGTAGACGGTCTCGGTCGGGAAAGCCACCAGCCCGCCGGCGGCGAGAATGCGCGCCGCTTCGGCGGCTGCGGCGCTATCGGCTTTCGCTACGCGTGTGGTCAGCGCGGCGGTCATGGAAAAACGCTCCTGCCCCGCTTAGATAGCGGAAACCGCCGGCGCTTGCAGCCCCATAACGCCGACGGTATAAGCCCCACGATGTCGGAGTGTAGCGCAGTCTGGTAGCGCACCTCGTTCGGGACGAGGGGGTCGCAGGTTCAAATCCTGCCACTCCGACCAGCACTTAGCCGATTTTGTCTTTCAGTCCGTCACCAGAACATTCTGCGGTTCGCGGCTTAGCGCCATGAGAGCAGGGTGCCAGCCCGCCGTCGGCAGTCACAAATATCTGGCGGCGATATCGACCGTCGTCTCCACGCCCAGGCGGTCGAAATTGGCGTTAAGCCATTGGTCGGCGCGCTCGCGGCCGATGTTGAAAAGATGCGTCAGAAACCTCCAGGTGCCGTTCATCTTGCTGGAACCCGCCAAGTCCCTGATGATGTCCTCGGCCTCGATCAAGTGCATGAACATGCGCTTGCCGCCCGGCATCTTGCCGTCGTCGATGAGCTGGGTGACGAAGGCGATGGCGCGCATCTCCCGCATCAGGGAGGAATTGAAGCTGACCTCCTGCATGCGGTTGAGGATCGTCCGGGAATTGGTCGGCCGTTCCGCCCGTTCGGTCGGCGTGAGATGGACCAAGATCACGTCACGGGCCTCGCAGCTGTAGATCACGGGAAAGATCGCCGGATTCCCCATGAAGCCGCCGTCCCAATAGATCTCACCGTCGATCTCGGGCGCGCGCATGATAAACGGCAGGCAGGCCGAGGCGAGAACATGCTCGGCGGTAATCTCTTCGCGGGCGAAAACCTTCACTTTGCCCGTCCGCACATTGGTCGCGGAAAGAAACACCTTGATGATCCGCTGCTGGCGCACGCGCTCGAAGTCGATGACCTCGTTAAGCAGGTCCCTCAGCGGATTGATGTCGAACGGATTGAGCTGATAGGGGGACATCACGCGGCTGAGCATGTCGACGAACACGTAGGCAGGGGTGTGTTCGAGGCCGAAGGTCGCGTTCATCTGATCAAAGAAAGACGGCGCGATGATGCTGGAAGACGCCACGTCCGACAGCTTTTTCCAAAAGGCCCTCAGCAGCTCCCTGGCGCCGTCGCGGCCGCCGGCAGCCAGGCCGTCGGCAAGCACGACGGCGTTGACGCCGCCGGCGCTGGTCGCGGTGATGCCGTCGAGCGTCAGTCGTTCGTCCTCGAGCAGGCGGTCGAGCACGCCCCAGGTGAATGCGCCATGGCTGCCGCCGCCCTGGAGCGCCAGATTGACGGCCTTCTCCCCGGCGATCGGCGTGTTCGTCGTCATGTCGGCGGGCTTGGGTTGTGCGGTCATGGCTTGCCTCCGTTGCGTGGGGGGTCCGGGGCCGGCGCGACCGGAAATTTAGCATCGGCGAACCGGCACCGCCATCCAATCGATTGCGCCGGCCTGCGGCACCGGCGGCGATCCGGCTGGCCGGCATTGCCGTCCAATCCGCCGGCCCATTCGCGCAGCCCGTCACTTCAACTTTTGCGTCAGCTCGGTTTTTTCGTGAAGCGTGTCGCGCGCATACATCAGGTTGACCCCGGCGAAGATAACGACGGCGATCGGGCCGGCTGCAGCGCGGGTATCCGGCGCAGCTTTGCGGCGGCACGAGCCGGTGACTGCCGACCGGCGGCATCACGGGCGAGACCCGCAGGCCGCGCGTTGCCGGCGTAGAATTCGACGACTATGGATAGCCGATGTCCTCCACTCCGACGCGTATCACCATCCGGCGGCCCGATGATTGGCATTTGCACGTTCGCGACGGCAAGATGCTCGAGGCGGTGCTGCCCTATACCGCAAGCGTGTTCGGCCGGGCCATCCTGATGCCGAACCTGGTGCCGCCGGTACGCACGACGCGCGATGCGGTCGCCTATCGGGCACGCGTGCTGGCGGCACTGCCGTCGGGCGCGCGCTTCACGCCGCTGATGACCTGTTACGTTACCGACGACACGGACCCCGACGATGTTGCGCGCGGATTCGGTGAGGGGGTGCTCGCGGCGGCAAAGCTTTATCCGGCGAATGCCACCACCAACTCGGCGGCGGGGGTTACCGATTATCGAAGAATCATGCGGGTGCTCGAGCGCATGGAAAAAATAGACATGCCGTTCCTCATGCATGGAGAGCACGTCGACGACGAGACCGATATTTTCGACCGCGAGGCGGTCTTCATCGATCGGCATCTGTCCAAATGGGTGAAACAATTTCCGGGCTTACGCATGGTGCTCGAGCATGTCTCCTCGAAGACCGGCGTCGATTTCGTCGCCGGCGCCGCTCCGCAGGTCGGCGGCACCATCACGCCCTATCATCTGCGCCTTACCCGCACCGACTGGCTTGGCTCAGGGCTCAAGCCCATGATGTATGCGATGCCGGTGATCAAGACCGCGGCGGACCGAGCCGCGCTGCGCAAGGCCGCGACCTCGGGCGCGCCCTGCTATTTTCTCGGTACCGATTCCGCGCCGCATCCGCTCGCGAGAAAGGTCGCCGTCAACGGCGTTCCCGGTATTTTCAATGCGCCGGTGGCCCTCTCGACCTACGCGGAGGTATTCGAGGCGGAGGGAGCGCTGGTCAAGCTCGACGCCTTCGCCTCGCTCAACGGACCCAAGCATTATCGGCTGCCGCCGAACGAAGATGCCATCACGCTGGAAAAGTCGCCATGGACGGCGCCGGTGGAAATCAAGGTGGCAGGCGCCGACGAACGCGCGCTGGTCTACCGCGGCGGCGAGACCATCGCGTGGCGGCTGGTGGAGTAGTTTCTCATCGTGTCGTAGAAAGGTGCTTTGGGAAGATTAAAGAAAGACGAAGCCGTGAACATGATGAGCCGAGAAAGCAGGCGTTGCCCATGAGCAGTCCCTGGCCGACCGAATTGCGCCTGCACAAAGACCGCAAGACGCTGACTATCGCCTTTGACAACGGCGAAGGCTTCGATCTCCCCGCCGAATATCTGCGCGTGCGCAGCCCGAGCGCCGAGGTGCAAGGCCATTCGCCGGCGGAGCGGCGCACCGTCGCCGGCAAGCGTGACGTGCAAATCCTTGAGCTGCACCCGGTCGGCAATTACGCGGTTCGGCTTGTCTTCGACGATCTGCATTCGACCGGGATTTTCAGTTGGGACTATCTCCTCGAACTCGGACGCCACCGCAAGGCGTATTGGGCCGAATATCTCGATGAACTCAGGGAAAAGAATCTTTCTCGTGACAGACCTTAGCGGTAAGGCAAGTGGCGCTTTCGGTTGGGCTTCCGCGCGGACCAGAAATCGCAGAAGAGCAACGCGCAGAGGCGGAATTGACTTGCGCCCCCCGCGCCCGCCGGCCGGCAGAACGCGAACCAAGAATGATGAAGATCGGTACCCCGTAACGATCGGTCAACCTCGCCGCGGCATCATGGGGAAAGTGTCGGGGAGGGGTGTGCAATGGGGCACCGCCGACACGAGAACGGCCTTGGCCCTTTACCCTCGGGGCCGAGGCCGTTTGCTCTTGAGATTGCGCGCACTTGCGCGGGCCGTTGCTCCGCGTCGCCGGCGCGTTTACGAAAGCACGCTTCTTTTTGCGTATGGTTGACGGAAGATTGCGCCGGTCCGCAGCGAGTTCCGCCGGGGAGGCGACGGCGATCTGCGGGCCGCGGGCGCCATTCAAGGTCCGTGTATTCTCGTCTAAAATCACCAGCGGGGAGAGACGGCGGGGGTTGCCGAAGAGAAGGAGGAAGAGGATGCGGGTGCGCACATCGATCGCGGCAATGCTCGCGGCAGGCCTGTTCGTTGGTGGAGCGGCAGACGCGCGGCAGACGCCGGTGCCGGCGTCCGATGCGACGGATATTGTCCCGGAGAAGCTGCCCCACGCCACGCCCTATGGCGCACCGATCTCGCTGCAAAAGGCGACCGCCGTGATGCAGGCGGCGGTTGCGGAAGCCAATCGGCGCGGTTGGCCGATGAATGTCGCCGTCGTCGATTCCGGGACCAATCTCGTGACTTTTGCCCGCATGGACGGTGCCCAACTCGCCTCGATCGCCATCGCCGAGCACAAGGCGCGAGCGGCAGCCTCGTTCCGCCGGCCGACGCGCATGTTCGACGAGGCGGCGAGCAAGAACGCGTCGCTCCTCTCGCTCGACGGCGTGATCGCGTCGCGCGGCGGCATCCCGCTCATCGAGAATGGAAAAATCATCGGCGCGGTCGGTTGCTCCGGCGGCACCGGCTCGCAGGACGAGGCGGTGTGCGAGGCTGCGGCGGAAACGATCAACAAATAGGCACCCAGCGTCATGTCCTGATCCGGTGGATTTCGGGATGGGAAAGTCTTCGAAGAATTCGGCGGTCGGGCCGCTGGTTGTTGTGACACTGATCCTGTCATCACCGGCAATGCTTTGCGCCGAATCCGCGGGCGTCGCCCCTGCAGGGCAACGCGCCGTGCCGCCGAACCTTGCTGGAGCCAATCTTGCCGGGGCCGATCTTGCTGCGACGATGTTGCGCTATCGCCGCGCGTTGGCGCGGTACAACAAGGCGCAGCAACGCTACGCCGCCGTGGCCGGTGCATATTGGCGGCGGATCGCTGAAAAGCGGCATTTGCGGGCAAGAAGGCGCGCGAAGGGCGAGCCACTTGCGCTCGATGACTACGTGCTGGCGCAGCCGCCGGTCTATGCCGGGCCGCCGAAACCGCGTAATCCCTTGAAGCCGCACGAGAAGGCGCCGCCCTCGCGCTATGTGCCGGTCGTGGCCGATTTTCTCGCCGCGGCGCGGCAAGAGTTCCATTTCACGCCGCGGTTGCCCCGCAGTGAAAGCGAATTCAAGCGCGCTTACGCCGCAGTCGCCTCGGCAGCCGGGCTGACCAGAAATCAGGTGGTGCGAATCTACGGCTTCGAGGCGACCGGAAATGGTGATTACGATGTCGAGGCCGGCCTCGAATACGGCAAGCGCGGTCGCGCCATCACCACGGCGCTCGGCTACAATCAGCTTCTGGCCACGAACAGCGTCGAGATCATGGCCGAGCACGGCCGGATGTTCATACGCAAGCTCGCGGCAGGAGCCGCATGGCTGCCGGAGGGCGGAACGCTGGCTTTGCTGCTGAACAAGATCTCGATCCTGCGCAAGATGGTCGATTTCACCCGCAGCGTGGCGGATGACTGGAACCGGCACCAGGCGTTGGCGGGCACGGAAAAGGGCCTCGGTGTTCACACGCTCAATCTAGACCTCGACGTCGGCCCCTTGCTGCAGACGCAAAAACTTCTGGACTCCATTGTCTTCGCCCGGCGCAAGGGTTCTACCGGCGCGCTCAGCGGCGCTGAGCTGGAAATGATGAATCTCACCGGCGACGGCAACGGCCTCGACATGATCCTGCTGCCGTCGGCTTGGCGCAAGAAGGTACCGACCGCGAATTTCTTTCAACGCAGCGGATATCGGGATAACCCGGTCGCCCGGCGCCACAACGTCGTCGCCACGCTGATTGCGGCGACAGACGCGCGAATGGACGAAGAGATAAAGAAGCCTGGCGCCAGGGAATTGGCGGCAGCTTGGGATGCGGCACGGCGCGATGCCGGGCCTCTAGAATAATATTCCATAATTAGGCGCAATACACGTGTGTGTTAGATGATTATTTTACTAGAGTGCAGTGTTGGAGGGGAATAACGCTAATGGCGCATACTGCGCGCCGAGAACGTCTTTGCTTGCGACGGCCCGGGTGAGCCAAACGCAAACGAAATGCCAAGCGCCTCACCGCCGCGCCGGCGCCGCGCGCAGACACACAGGGTGGTCGTCGAAAAACATCATTCTTCGGGCGCCGGGCCGCACCATCCCGGGAGGTAAGCGGCGTCCGTACTCTTGGCCAATTGCAGCGCCTTGACGATGGCACGGTCGAAGTCGCGTTCGACCGTCTTGCGCTTCAGGCACCGTCGTAGGAAGTCGGCCCAAAGAAATTCGCTGAACGGCGTCGTATCCTTGGCGAAACCCCCGGCGCGTCGCAATTCGCCGGCTAGCGAGCGGAACGGATCGTCGACGAGATCGGCCAGAGATTTGGGAATGTCGCGATAATGGCAGCGGCGGCCGCGGGCGTCGAATGGGTGCATCCAATTGCGGTTGTCCATGACCGTCCAGAATGCGTCGCGATCGAGCTTGCCCAGATTGGCCATGACCGTCACGGCAACGCTCTTCACGCCTTCGTCGTGGAGGGCACGGGCGAGATGGTGATGGTCGACGACGTAGTGCCGGCCCTTGGGGCCGACGATCACAGGAATCATATGCCGACCGAGGAATTGCCGGCCCTGTTTCGTCGCGATCTCGCGCCAGCGCTTGCGCTTGATCAGCACTTCGCGCATGCCCACGGTGATTTGGGTGGGGCACAACTCGGCGATCGGCACCGTCGAGAGAACCGGCTCGCGAACCGTGGTCATCGGCGCACCTCAAAGACAGATCAGATCGCTGACGCGCTCACGGCGCTGCTCAATTTGTCGAACAGGCCGGAGATGTCCCGGCGGATCGCCGCGAGCCTGAGGACTTGATCGGCCAGCGTCGCGACGCGCTCTTCCAGCTCTCTGCGGGTTTCGGTGAACTGCCGCAGGCGCTCGCCGAGATCGCCGCCCTCGCTCTCCTCCATGCGCTTGATCCGGGCGGCAAGCCGATCGCGGATATCCCTGATCTTGTCGATGACGCCGACAACGCCGCCCTCTTCGGCCTCGAGCGGGACGAGCCGCGCCTGCAACTCGTCGAGCCTGGCCTGCAATTGCACGAAACTCGCCAGACGGCGTTCGATCCCGTCGAGATGCGCTTGCGTCGTTTTGACGAACATCGTCAGTTCCTCGACCCGCGCATCGGCGTCGCTGGCCCCGCCGATGGCAAGCGCATCGAGAGCGCGATCGAAGCCGGCAAAGAGGTCGCTCGCGTCCTTGCGCAACGTCGCCAGCTTGAAAAACTGCTCAGTCATCTGCGCCAGATGCCCGTCAAGCATGTTTTTTTCGTCGGCCAGCTTCTGCACCCGGTCCGCCAGCGGCCCCTCGGGGGTTTGCAGCAGCGAGTCGATGCCCGCCGCGAGCTCGTCGCGAGCTGCGCTCAGTTCCTTGAGACGCCGGGCGATGCCGTCTTCCGCCGCCGCGAAGGGCGCGAGCCGATCTTGTAGCTCGGCGAAATCTTCTTTCAGTCCGGCCACCGCCTGCGCGGCGCGCTCAATGTCGTCGCAGCGCTCATGGCTGCGGGCGACAAATTCCGTCATTTTCTTCAAGCGGACGTCGAGACCGACGGCGTCGTCGCCTTGACCAAGCTCGGCCAAGATGCGCTCGATATCTTCCTGCCGGCTATCCAGCTCCGTGAACAGCCGCTCGATCGACCGCCGTTTCTCCACGATCGGAGCAAGCCGCTGTTGCAGCGCCCGCTGCCGATCGCGGATGTCATCGACGCGCGAGGTCAAGTCGGCGATCTCGTTACGGCGTTCCTGGATCTGCGCAAAGCGCTCGGCTTCGGTGAACCGCTGTTGCGCGGCGGCGATCGCGTCCTCGGGATCGGTGCGGACGAGTTGCTGCACGGCGGTTTCGATTTCCGCCTGCGACTTCGCCAGCGTTTTTGCGCTTCGGTGCACGCCATCAAGCCGCGCCTCAAGGGCCTGCGCCGTGCCGCTTAGCCAGATGGCGAAGGGAAGTGTGATAACCGGCACAAGGACGACAATGATCCAGGCCGCCTCGGCCAAGACCGACTGCGAGCGGAAGGCATCCATCACCGCGGTCGCCTGGCGCCCGTCAACGCCGATAAGAAACACCGCCGCCAGCACGAATAGCGCGCTGCCGATACCCAGAACGTTGCGCACCGAAAAACGCATTACTGCTGACGCCCCTCTATGCTTGTTTGCTACGATAGAGCGTATACGAGTGTAAGCAAGCGTTTGGCGGAAGCCAAGGAGCGGCCGGGCAGGAGCGGCCGGGCAGCAATTGCGGTCGCGCTGTCGCGGAACGCCGCAGTGCTCATACCTCTTGTACTGCTCGTGATACGGCATACGGTGCCGCAAGCCGGGCAGGCGGCAGCGACCATGCACTGATCGGCGCAGCGGGCAGCCATCGTAGACACATATCAGGCACAGGATAAGAGGAATGCGTCTGCAGCGGGGCGCTTGGTGCGCCGCACTGGCGTCTTCACGGCATGAGAATGGCGAAAGATGACGTCGAAGTGTGCACTTATGGTCTGTCGGTGCCGGCCACTGTGCGGACGCCCGCACACCCTATATACATATTTACCTGCGATCATGAACGGCCTTAACCGTCACCCGGCCGGACGCGATCGGATCGATGATGAGCGAGAGCGACCAGAATAGAATGGCGTCGGCTGGCGTCGGCAAAGGTATCGCCAGTCGCATCCGCAACTACTTTCTCACCGGTCTGGTTGTCACCGGGCCGGCCGCGGTGACGCTCTACCTGATTTGGTGGTTCGTCACATGGGTCGACAATCTGGTGCGGCCGATCATTCCTGTCGCCTACCGCCCGGAGACCTATCTGCCGGTCAATATTCCCGGCCTCGGCCTGATCATCGCCTTTGTAGCGCTGACCCTGCTCGGGTTCCTGACCGCGAATCTGGTCGGACGCAGCCTGGTCGAGTTCGGCGAAGGCATCTTGAGCCGCATGCCGATCGTGCGACCGATCTACCGCACGACCAAGCAGATCTTCCAGACGCTGTTCTCCGGCTCCGAATCGAGCTTTCGCCGCGTCGGGCTCGTCGAGTTCCCGGCGCCGGGCATGTGGTCGCTGGTATTTTTGACGCAGGCGCCGAGCGCGCCGATCGCCGCGCACCTGCCGGATACCGAGCATGTGTCGGCCTTCATGCCGTGCACGCCGAACCCGACCACCGGTTTTTTCTTCTATGTGCCGCGCCGCGACGTGGTCGATCTCGACATCACCGTCGAGCAGGCGATGACGCTGTTGATCTCCGCCGGCATCATCCAGCCCGGGGCCGAGGGGCAGGGTAAGCTCGCCGTGCTTGCCGAAACCGTGCGGGCGGCGCAGACGGCGCGGGCGGCAGCGGCACGCGATGTGGCGTCGGCGGCTTCCAGCCCGGCCAAATAGACTGGACGCTCTCTGCCGCTTTGTTCCGTCCTCGATCTGTTGTATAATGCTCATATAACCAGAGCGGCATCACGGGAGGGCGACATGGGCTTTGGGCAAGCAATTGCATCCGGGTTCTTCAACTACGTCAACTTCTCCGACCGGGCCAGCCGATCCGAATACTGGTACTGGTTCCTGTTCGTGATTCTCTGCCAGATCGCGACGCATATCATCGATCTCGTGATCGGCGTGGGCGTGACGACCGCCCTGTTTTCTCTCGCCGTCCTCCTGCCCGGCATCGCGGTCGGAGTGCGGCGGCTTCACGATCTCGACCGCACCGGCTGGTGGCTGCTTCTGGGCTTGATCCCGCTGGTCGGCGCCATCGTGCTCATCATCTGGTTCTGCACGAAAGGCGCGGACGGTCCAAACAGGTTCGGGCTGGACCCGCTGGCGATACTCGGCGCGCAAATTAATCCGCGCCCAGCAGTCTGATCGCCCCGTCGCGGACGAGCAGATAGAGCAAACGCGCGCCTGGCGGCGTCGCGAGTTTGGAGGTCGCGCGCTGCGGGCGGCTCGTTTGCCGGCCATTCTTGGCGGAGTAAGCGAAACCTCCGTGGCGCGCGCCGACGAGGACACGGCGCTGTACGTCGGACTGCAACTGATAAGCGCCGCGGTTTCGACCTGGGGTTTTGTGCAGCTTGCGTGCTTGCGAGGCACAAGTGGTCCCAATCGGTACGGGGCAGACCCCTTGGCAGTTGCAGCGCAGGCATGATGCTTTCACCCCGCCCCCAACAGCCGAATCGCCTCATCGCGGACGAACAGATAGAGCAATAGCCGCAGCGCTTCGCCGCGCGGCGAGGCGGGCTTGGAATTGCGGCCGAGCACAAGCGTGGCGGCGCCCGCAGCCTCGAGGCCAGCAAAATAGGCCAAAAGTGATCGAGCCCCACCTTCCACTCCTGCCTTATTGAACGTAAAGAGAACATCTGCTTATCAAATCGGCATTGATGCTATTTTAATCTGAGAGTATAGACCTTCTTTGAGAATAACTTAGACCGATCGGAAGCAAGATATGCGTATTACCGTGAGGGGTTGGGGCCGAGATCAGGGTGAAAAGGAAATTATGAACTCCTCTCTGGAGGATGCGGAGACCGATCCTTCTGATCGCATCACTCGTGGGAAAACCTATTTGGCGGTTGAATACCCAAAAAGCCGTCGTGCGATCGTCCGCGTGTCCACGAGCACGGAACTCCGTTTAGGTGGCAACTATCTTCTCCACGTTGAGCTTAGCCGCAGCGAAATCGCTCAGTTGTTCTATGAAACCCACGGCGGCGATATAGTTCGCATGTTCCAGTCATTCGTCGAAGATGAAGAAAGACAATACGCCGCTCGCCGTCTTGAATGGTTGGCCGAATGTTATGAGCGTCGGCAGCAGCGGTTGGCTCGAGAAGGGCAAACGGCGGAATGAGATTTGAGATGGTCAGAGCACTTGAACAAGCAATTGCGGAAGTCGCGGCGCTGCCTGATCCCGACCAGGAAGAAATCGGGCGGCGACTGTTGGCGCACGTCGAAAAGCTTCGCAGCCTCCGGGAAGAACTCGACAAAGGCGTTCGCTCGCTTGATGCAGGGAAGGGAAGAGCGCTCGATATCGACGAACTCATTCGGCAAAAGACCAAATAGTCATGCCCGACCGCAGGGGCACCGCAATCTGGTCGCCCGAAGCACTCCGCGACATCGATGAGATTTGGAATTATTACGAGCGTGTCGCGGGCAAGCACACCGCGGAAAGAATTATTCGCAAAATCGCTGAAGTCATCGCCACGATCGAAGATCATCCATTCGCCGGGCGAGCACGAAACGAGTTGCGTCCGGGGGTTCGATCGCTCGCGGCTGCACCGCACACCGTCTTCTATTGCGTCAGGAATGAAATCCCCGAAATTATTCGTATTCTGGATAGTCGGAGGGACATCGAAGAGATTTTCTCGAATTAGAACGCGGCCGCGTGGATTGCCCCCGCAAGAGTGTTACCCCGCCCCCAACAGCCGAATCGCCTCGTCGCGGGCGAACAGATAGAGCAATAGCCGCAACGCCTCGCCGCGCGGCGAGGTGAGCTTGGGATCGCGGCCGAGCATGAGCGCGGCGTCGTCGCGCGCTGCGGAGAGCAATTTGCCGTGGACCTCAATGCGGGCGAGGCGGAAGCCGGGCAGGCCGCTCTGCCTGGTGCCGAGTACGTCACCTTCGCCGCGCAGCCGTAAGTCTTCTTCAGCGATGCGGAAGCCGTCGTCACTCTCGCGGAGGATCCTAAGCCGCGCCTTTGCCATTTCGCCGAGCGGGGCCTTGTAAATCAGGAGACAGATCGAACGCTCGGCGCCGCGGCCGATGCGGCCGCGCAACTGGTGGAGCTGGGCGAGGCCGAAGCGCTCCGCGTGCTCGACGACCATCACGCTCGCTTGCGGTACATCGACGCCGACTTCGATGACGGTGGTGGCGACGAGGATGCGTGCCGAGCCTTCGGCGAAACGCGCCATGGCGCGATCTTTGTCGGGGCCGCGCAGGCGGCCGTGGACCAATTCGACGACCTCGCCGAAGCGCGCCCGCAGCGCGGAGAATCGTTCCTCGGCGGCGGCGAGATCGACGCTTTCGGACTCTTCGACCAGCGGGCAGACCCAATAGACACGGCGGCCCTGGTCAAGCGCGCGCTTGACCGCATCGACGACTTCGGAAAGGCGAGCGAGCGGCAGCGTGCGGGTGTCGATCTTTGGTCTCCCCGCGGGCTTTTCGCGCAACTCGGAGACATCCATGTCGCCGAAAAAGGTAAGCACCAAGGTGCGCGGAATCGGGGTTGCGGTGAGCACCAGAAGGTCAACCGCCTCGCCCTTGCGCGCCAAAGCGAGCCGCTGGTGCACGCCAAAGCGGTGCTGCTCGTCGACAATGGCTAGGGCGAGGTCGTGGAACGCCACTTCCTCCTGGAACAAGGCGTGGGTGCCGACGATAAGGTCGATGTCGCCTGCAGCGAGAGCGGAAAGTATTTCCGCTCGTTCGCGCCCGCGCTCACGGCCGGTGAGGATGGCGAGCCGGATGCCGGCTTTTTCCGCCAGCGGCGCGATGGTGGCCAAATGCTGGCGCGCCAGAAGCTCCGTCGGTGCCATGAACGCCGCCTGGCGGCCGGCCTCGATCACCGTCGCCGCCGCGAGCAGGGCGACGAGCGTTTTGCCCGAGCCGACATCGCCGTGGAGGAGCCGCAGCATGCGATGCGGTCGCGCCAGATCGCCGACGATGTCGGCGACGGTGCGCTGCTGCGAGGGCGTCAGCGAAAAGGGCAGGGCGGCAATAATCCGTGCGCGCAATCGGCCCGCGGCGGTGCTGCCGCGGCCCGGGCGTGCGCGCAAATGCGCGCGCAACAGCGCGAGCGCAAGCTGGTTCGCCAGCAGCTCGTCGTAGGCGAGCCGCGACCAGGGCGCGCTGCCCGGCGTAGGGTCCTCGGGCGCCGCCGGCCGATGAATACGATACAGCGCCTCGGCAAAGCGTGGAAACGCGTTGCGCTCGAGCCAGGCCTCGTCCTGCCATTCAGGGAGGTTCGGTACGTGTTCGAGGGCAAGGTCGATGGCGCGGCGCAGCTGATTTTCGTGCAGCCCTTCGGTGAGCGGGTAGACCGGGTCGATGAGCGGCAGCTTTGCCAGCCCGGCGGCATCGACCACGCGGTCCGGATGCACCATCTGCAGATGGCCGTCGTAGAGCGTCGCCGTTCCCGAGACGTAACGCGTTTCGCCCTCGGGAAAGAGCTTTTGCAGATAGTCGCGGCGGGCGTTGAAATAACTGATCGTCAGCGTGTTGGTGTTGTCGCTGGCGTCGATGTTGTACGGGGCGCGGGGGCGATGGGGCGGCGGTGGCCGGTGACGGTCGATGGTGACGGCGACGGTCACCATCGTGTCGGGCATGACATCGGCGAGTTTCGGCCGGCTGCGGCGGTCGACGTAGCCGGTCGGCATGTGAAACAGGAGATCGACGACGCGCGGCGGCGTGGCGTCGCGCGCAAGCAGGCGGCGAAACAGCTTTTCCAGCTTCGGCCCGATGCTGGGCAGCGCCGACACCGGAGCGAACAACGGGTTGAGCACCGAGGGACGCATCGGAACGATCTTATATTATCTCTCCACATAGGCCGCGACTGATCCAGGCTTGCGCTTGGAGCACCTTTGACCGAGTGGCTGAGCGCGGCTCGCTTTCTAGCCCTGCGGCCCGGTCAGCAGAGGATAGCGCGCTGTCGAGTCTGACTCGGCGTGGCCTGG
This sequence comes from Pseudomonadota bacterium, assembly GCA_021811945.1. Lineage (GTDB taxonomy): Bacteria > Pseudomonadota > Alphaproteobacteria > Rhizobiales > Xanthobacteraceae > BOG-931. The sequence goes on from JAKAPE010000020.1 coordinate 28,019, forward strand.
CAGAGGGTGAAGACAAAGCCTATGACAGCGTCGATCACATCGCCCGTCTGCGCGCCCGCAACGTCACGCCGCATGTGGCGCAGAACGATGCTGTCACCGCGACCGGCAAGCGTCGGCGCAGCGCCAAATCGACCGCCGCACCATGTGCGGGCATGACGGCTACGGCATGTCGCAATCACTCCGGGCGATGACCGAATGCATCTTCGGCTGGGCCAAGCAGCGCGGCACCATGCCAAAGACCAAACACCGTGGCATCGCCGCGGTCGCCGCCGATTTCCTGCTCAATCTGATCGCCTATAACCTGATCCGCATCCCCAAGCTGATGGCGGCAAAGCCCCTACGGTCACTCATCAGCCACTGACCTGATCACGATACTCTGGAAGAAGCCACTGACCTGATCACGATACTCTGGAAGAGTGATCACGATGTCTGGAATCGGCGATTACGATCGCCTGGGACGCGCACTCCGGGACCGGATCGGCGCGGCCGGCCACAATCCGGGCGGGGACTTTCCGGCAGCGCCGGAATTGGCTTATTATCCGTCTCAGGTTCGGATTTCATCCGGGAATCCTGGCCCGCAATGATTCAATGCCGATCGGGGCGTGCCCCCGAGCCGATATAGCGAGGTGATCCGCAGCCAGCTGAAATCTTGCCGAATATTGCGCCAAACGGATGAGAAGCAATGAAATGGCCTGCTCGCATCGTCGATCTTTCGTCGCCACTCGACAACGATACGGTTTTCGATCCACCGTTCATGCGGCCGAAGATCGAATACCGCACCAACGCCGAAAACGCCCCGATGCTCTTGGACAATTTTCCCGGTCTGCGGCGCGAGGATCTGCCGGACGGGGAAGGATGGGCGTTCGAGCTTGTGCAAATCTCGACCCACAACGGCACGCACATGGATGCGCCAATTCATTACCAATCGCGATCGATCGACGGCAAACCGATGATGACGATCGATCAGGTTCCGCTCGACTGGTTCTTCCGCCCCGGCGTCAAACTCGATTTCCGCCACCTGCCGGACGGCCATGTCGTTACGGCAACAGAGGTCGAGGCCGAGCTCAAGCGCATCGGCCACCAGCTCAAGCCGTTCGACATCGTTCTGGTCAATACGCGCGCGTCGAGCTGTATCGGCACCGACAAATATCTGACCGCAGGTTGCGGCATGGGACGAGAAGCGACGCTTTATCTGACGTCACGCGGGGTTCGCGTGACCGGCATCGATGCCTGGGGCTGGGACGTTCCCTTCGTGCATATGCGAAAGCAATGGCTTGAAACCCGCGATCCGTCGATCATCTGGGAAGGCCACAAGGCCGGTCGGGAAATTCCGTATTGTCACATGGAGAAACTGTGCAACCTCGAAGAGCTTCCTAGCGATGGTTTTACGGTCGCCTGCTTTCCGCACAAGGTCAAAGGCGGCTCGGGCGGCTGGACGCGGGCGGTGGCGCTGTTCGATTAGCTGGCTGTTTTCTCTTTACCAGGGGCGAAAGCGCCACCGCAGCGCGAGGACGAGGCGGAGCGAGCGGGCGTGAGAATTACGCCCGCTCTTTTCCCACGCGCGGCGTTCATTTGAGCGCTTCGTCGTAGGGATAGATTGCGTTTCCGGACTTGTATTCCGCCGGTGCCACGATCGATTCAACCGACACTTCCTTGAATTGATCGAGGCCGTTGCAT
>JAKAPE010000255.1:0-4922 GCA_021811945.1 Pseudomonadota bacterium
TGCAGTCCCAGACGGTGTGGCTGCCCCGCTTGTATACTTCCATGCAGCCGTTTTATACCGGAAACGCCGCGATCCCAGCCGCCTAAAGGCGTGGGGTTTCCTGATCCCCTATCGGGGACTCTAAATCGGCCCGCGGCCGCGCCCGCGCGCAGCGCCTTGAGACGCGGGTGACGGCGGAGCAAAAGACGCTTATCGAACATGCTGCCGCCCTCCAGGGACGGACGGTCACAGACTTTGTGCTAACCAGCGTCCAGGATGCCGCACGGCGGGCGATTGAGGAACACCAGCAGATCGAACTGTCGGTGCGCGACAGTCAGGCGTTTGTTGATGCACTGCTGAATCCGAAGCCCGTCAACGACCGTCTGCGCGACACGGTGCGCCGGTATCGCGAAGCCACAGGTGTGTAGTCGGTCGGTGGCGGGTGCTCCTGAGGAACCGCTTCGAGTCGAAGCGCTCGGTCCGCATCACGATCGCAACTCATTCGCCAGCGGTGTCGAACCACTTGATCGTTACTTCCGGAGCCAAGCCGGCAAGGACGCCCGCAAGAACATGGCGGCGCCGTTCGTGCTGGTGCTGCCGGACGGAGCCATCGGCGGCTACTACACGCTTTCAGCGACAGGCGTGAAACTCACCGAGTTTCCAGTTGATTTGCCCATTGTGCGATGTCGAATTTGCGCAAGTTGGGCTAATGCTTTCCCGTATCGACGCACTCGACCAAGCTGCGGATAACCTCAAGCGCTTGCCGATAAATTCCCGGCGCCTCGCTCTCGCGCGGCCCGCCGACGTTGAGCACCAGGCTTGTGCCAAATGCCTCGCGTTGTGCGGAAAGCCAAACCGCCGCGCGCTCAAGACTGTCCGGCCGGCAAAGATCGGCGACAAAGAGCGGCTTGCGGTGGCGCCGCGCCAGGTCGCGCGCGAGCGCCGCGCCAGGTGAAACCGCCAAGGCGCCGGCCGCGATGACGATCAGGCAGGCATCCGCATCGCGCACGTTCCACTGCGTGCGCTGCGCCGGATCGGCAAGCGGCGTTTCCGTAAGCGCGGAATATTTCGCCAACACGCCGGGCGGGGCGGAAAAATCCTCCGCCCAGCCGCCCCGCGGACACCATCCGCCATAGGCGAGGCCCCGCGCGAGCGCGATGTCAAGTGCGGCGCGATCGACTCCGCTTTGCCCACCGCAAAGAAGCTTCATGGAGGCTCGAACCTGGTTTGAGGAATCCTGACCGGACCCAATCTATACTCAGATTCCGTGAAAACCCGAAAAAGCGAGACTCGACTGCGAGACTCGACTGAAAGGGCGAAAAGATTGAGATGTGGCCAATTCGGTTTTCGGGTTCTCATGTGAACAGAGTATATATCAAAACAAATCGAAATATTCGTCCTGTTCCCAAGCTGTGACGTCGGCGCTGTCGGCGCCTGCCGCCTTGAAGCGGGCAAGCTCGGCTTCTTTCAGATGGACATAGTAGTCGATAAAGGCGTCGCCGAAGCCCAGTCTGAACGTCGTGCTCTCCCGTAACGCGTCGAGCGCTTCGCCGAGGTTCTTCGGCAGCGGCGCGGCAGCGGCTTCGTAGGGCGTATCCGCCGCCGGCCCGGGATTGCGCAGGTGCGCGATGCCGTCGAGGCCGGCATAAATTTGCGACGCCATATAGAGATAGGGGTTCGCCGCCGGCTCGCCGACGCGGTTTTCCAGACGCGTCGCCAAATCGCCGTTCTCGCCGAGCACGCGGACCATCACGCCGCGATTGTCGCGCGCCCAGATGGCGCGGTCGGGCGCGAGCGAGTAAGGCTTGTAGCGCTTATAGCCGTTGACTGTCGGCGTGGCGAAAGCGGTGGCGGGGCGCGCATGCGCCAGCAATCCGCCGAGATAATGCTGCCCGGTCGCGGCGAGCCCGTCGCGTTCATCGCCGGCAAAGGCATTGGCGCGGCTTTGATGGTCGATCAGCGATTGGTGCAGGTGCCAGCCGCTCGAAAACAGATTGGGCAGACCGGGCCGGCACATGAAGCTTGCCAAAAAACCGTTGCGCCGCGCGATCTGCTTGGTCGCGGCACGAAACAGGATCATCGTATCGGCGGCGGCGAGGCCGCCCTGCGGGCGGAAGGTGAACTCGCATTGGCTCGGTCCCAGCTCGACCTCGAGCGAGCGCAGCGGCAGGCCGAGTGCGACGACGCCGCGGCGGATCGGCTCGAGCGCCGCGTCGAGCTGATCAAAGCGGCTTTCGGTGAGATATTGATAGCCCTGATTAAGGAGGCTCACCTCGGGCGCCTGCGGCGGCCAGGTCGCCTCCGCAGGCGACAGCCGCGGATCCTCCAGCTTGAACAGATGAAACTCGACTTCGAGGCCGGCGAGATAATCGAATCCCGCCGCTTCAAGCCGCGCCAGCGCCTGGCGCAAAATTTTTCGCGTCGAGAACGGCACCGGCTTGCCGTTGGTGAAATAGATGTCGCACAGAAACCAGCCGGTCTTCTTCGCCCACGGCAGCACGCGGAACATTGCCGGATCGGCAAGCATGACGAAGTCGCCGCCGCCTTGCATTTCGGCGATGCCAAAGCCGCCGCCGGGCGTGAACACCGGCCAAGCGGTTTTGTGTGCGGTGTCCTTGGCGAGCAGCGTCGTCGTCATCGTGACGCCGTTCGCGATGGCGCCGAGGGCCTCCGCGGCGGTCAGCGTCTTGCCGCGCAGCACGCCGTGCTGATCGGCGAAGGAGAAGCGCACGAGTTCGAGCTTCTCCGCCTCGATCGCCTGCACAGTCTCCTCGGCGGCTTCTTTCTGCGCGTCGGTCCAAAGACCATGACGTTCGGCGAAGCTTGTGGGGGCGCCAGATCGCCGGGGTGCCATCTTTGGTTCTTACCTCCTCCTGCAAAGCCGGAGGAGGGCGACGCACGAAGCGCGTCGGGCGGGGGGATCGATGCCCCACCGCGTAAAGCGGCTCCTCCCGCAATTCCGCGCACGGCAACCTCCTCCTACGAGGGAGGGATGGGCGTCAATGTGCATTCGCCCAGCTTTTTGTCTTCTGCCGCGCTGCGTCCGTGCGCTGCCAATACTCCTGCCAGTCGCCGGCCGGACCGATGCCGTCGACGCAGGCCGGGCCGGTGACGGTCGCCGCTTCCCCGGCGTCGAGCACCATCATCGGCCGCTCGCCCCTGCCCGCTCGATCCAATGCCTGCCGCAGCAGCCGGCGATAGGCGCTGATGGCTTTATCCGAGGTGCCAAGATGCTCCTGCGTGCGGTCCTGGATGGCGCCCATGGATTCACAGGCCCACTGGTCGTGCACGTTGATGTCGGTGCCCATGCCGGTATAGGTGAGGTGCTGTTGTTCGTGCGGGTCGAAGCCGTAATCGTTGCTCCTGTTCTTGCGCGGTACGTAATCGGGCAATTCATAGAGTTCGAGGCGCTGGCGACGCATCTTGTCCTTGTCGACGGGCGTGCCGAACGAGGTGAAGATCGCATACCAGTAATGCTTCACGTCGTCGATCGGCACGTGCCATTGCGAGATGGTCATCTCGCGGCTCATCGAAATCATGAAGGCGTTCGGAAAGATCAGGTTGGTCACGCGCACATGCGCCTTCTCGTCGTTGATCTGCCGCAGCGTAATCAGCCGGAAGCCGTAATCGGTCCGCTCCACCTCGATGCGCGGGCGGGGAAACTCGCGCATGATCCGGGTCATCGGCATGTCCGAGTCCCTCGACTTGTCACGGAACATCTTGCCGTAGCCCTTGTCCGGATTCTCGTCTTCAAAGAAGCGATGCAGGAACGACGTATGCGCCGGATCGATGCCGACTTCGAGCGACTGCAGCCAGTTGCAGTCGATCATGCCCTTGAAGGCGAAGGTGTGCGTTTCCGGCGCGGTGAAGCAGTCGAAATGCGGGAGCGCCGGCGGCTCGCCCGGACCCAGATAGGCGAAAAGGATGCCGCTCTTCTCCACCACGGGATACGATTTCTGCCTGATGTTGGCGGCGAGTCTGCTGTTGTCGGGCTCCGCCGGCGTCTGCAGGCAATTGCCGTTGACGTCGAACAGCCAGCCATGAAAGGCGCAGCGCAATCCGCCGTCCTCCAAGCGGCCGCAGGCAAGGTCGGTGCCGCGATGCGGACAGTGGCGGCCGATCAGCCCATAGCGGCCCTCGTCGTCCTTGAAGGCGACGAGGTCTTCTCCCAGGAGCCGCACCGGCTTCACCGGCCGGTTGCCGGCAAGCTCGTCGACGAGTGCCGCTGGTTGCCAATAGCGCCGCAGCAAATTGCCGACGGCCGTGCCAGGTCCGCTGCGGGTGACGAGGTCGTTCTGCTCCGCGCTCAACATGCGGCCGCACCTCCCCTTTGGTTCGTGGCGTTCGTAGACCGAACATTCGTTCGTATGATAGTATCAAACCCCGGGCCGGGCGACAAGGCGGCGGTCCGACAGGCGGCGGTCCGACGCCCGCGCAACGGCCGACATGGAGGATCGCACACCGATGCCGCGGGTAAAGCGAACCCGGGCGGAACAGCGGATCGCCGACGCCGGCGGCCCGGATTTTCTTGAAGCCCTCGCGCGCGCCTTGCGCATCTTGCAGGCCTTCAATCGCGACCGGCGCCAACTCGCGCTCAGCGATGTCGCCCGGCTGGTCGATTTGCCGCGCGCCTCCGTGCGGCGGACTCTGCATACGCTCGTGCATCTCGGTTTTGCCGAAACCGACGGCCGCGCGTTCCGGCTTACGCCGCACGTTCTGACACTGGCAAGCGCCTATCTTTTGTCCAACGCCATTACCGACATTGTACAGCCCGCCGTCGAACGCTTGACCGCCGAGATCGGCGAGCCTTGCTCGGCCGCCGTTCTTGACGGCGACGATGTGATCATGATCGCGCATGCATCGCCGAACCGCGTCATCACCGTCCGCGAGCAGATCGGCTCTTCCCGGCCCCCGGTCTTGGGGCCCGTCTGCTGCGTCCTCCT
>JAKAPE010000255.1:4932-6622 GCA_021811945.1 Pseudomonadota bacterium
AGATCGGCTTTCGCCTGCCGGCGGTGTCGAGCGCGCTCGGCCGCGTGCTCCTGGCGGCATTGGACGACGGCAAGTTGGACAAGCTGCTCAGACGCACTGCGCCGCAAAAACTTACCACCGCGACGGTCGTGGACCGCGCCGAACTCAAGGCGGCGATCCGCAAGGCGCGCGCGGACGGCTATTCGCTGGTGGCGGAGGAGGTCGAGCCCGGCTTCCGGTCGCTCGCGGTGCCCTTGCGTCGCGCCGACGGCAGGGTCGTAGCTTCGCTCAATATCGGAACCCACACCGCCGGGAGCCTCGAGACTATGCGCAAAATCTTCCTGCCGAAGCTGCAGGCGCTGGCAACAGAGCTTCAAAGCCAGCTCGTGTGACGGCAAGCACCATGAGTTTTGAAGTCAAACCTGCAAACCTGCAAACCTGTAAGATCGATCAGAGAAGGTCGTCGATCGACGGCTTTTTCCGCGCACGGAGAGCGATCTGGCAGAAATCTGCCAAAGTGGTGTTTGAAGGGAGGAGACGTGGGTGGCCAATGGCCGCACCAGTCCAGCTTGCGTTGCTACGTCTGCCCTACTCCATCAGTCCATTTTCGCGCGCGAGATCCTGGAGCGAGGTCTCCGGGCGGGCGCCGAGATGCTGGATCACTTCGGCGGCGGCGAGCGCGCCGAGACGGCCGCAGGCGCGGTCGTCGGCGCCGCGGGCGAGGCCGGCGAGAAAGCCGGCGGCGAAAAGGTCGCCGGCGCCTGTGGTATCGACCACGCGCTCGACCGGGAACGCCGGCACCGCCTCGCTGCCGTCGGCGCCGAGCACCAGACAGCCTTGTTCGCTGCGCGTCACCACGGCGGCGGCAACGTCGGTGCGCAAGGCCGCGATGGCGGTATCGAAATCGGCAGTCTCATAGAGGCTGTGCACTTCGGCCTCATTGGCGAAGATGAGATCGATGGTGCCCGAGCGCATCAGGTGCAGGAATTCCGGGCGCCATCGATCGACGCAGAAGGCGTCCGACAAGGTCAGCGCCACCTTGCGTCCGGCCTCATGGGCGATCTTCGCCGCCTTGAGGAAGGCTTCCTTGGCATTCTTCGGGTCCCACAGATAGCCTTCGAGATAGGTGATGGCGCTCGCCGCGATCATGTCGGCGTCGATGTCGTTGGGGTGCAAGTCCTGCGCGGCACCGAGATAGGTGTTCATGGTGCGCTCGCCGTCGGGGGTGACCAGGATGTAGCAGCGCGCGGTCGGCGCCCCATTGGCGGCCGGCGGCGTCATGTAGGCGACGCCGGCGGCGCGGATGTCGTGGGCGAAGGTGCGGCCGAGCTCGTCGTCCTTGACTTTGCCGATGAACGCGGCGCGAACGCCGAGCCCGGCGACGCCCACGATGGTGTTGGCGGCCGAGCCGCCGGAGGTCTCGATCGCCGGGCCCATGGCCTCGTAGATCGCTTCCGCCCGCGGCGCATCGATCAGCGCCATGGCGCCTTTGTACATGCCGTGCTTGAGCAGAAAATCCTCCTCGGTGCGGGCGATTACGTCGACGATCGCATTGCCGATGCCCAGCACATCGTAACGGACGACCGATATCATTGGCATGACTCTTTGAAGTCGGGTAGGATCGAGGCGCGGACCGGGCTTCGAATGATGCCGACGTTTCCTCGATCCTCCCTATCATTCCGTACGGCGGGTTTTCCCCGATACGGCTGGA
>JAKAPE010000256.1 GCA_021811945.1 Pseudomonadota bacterium
AGGAACTGAAGGATCGCATCATGGCAGCCATGGACGAATTCAACCGTCATCCAGTCGTTCACACTTGGTCCTACAAGCTCGATCGAGCCGCCTGATATGATTCGAACTTCAAAATTGATGAACTAGAAAGCGAGGAAGGATGTGCCGGCTGTCCCCGGCGCCCCAGCAGTGGACGCACATCAAATGCTCCCCTTAACGGCGCAGTTGGCGGCGGCTCGTCCATGGTTGCAAGCTTGCCAATCGCTGAGTTGGTCTGGATCGGGGCTAGTCAGATGGGCGTGAGGTTGCTCGCGATATGCCCCTACAAAACGCAATTCCGAGATCCGGTACGGCTTTTTCGATTGCTGTAAGCCAGAGCTCGTTGCAGGCAGCTTGGCGAAAGGTTCGGGCCAATGGAGGTGGGCCCGGTGGTGATGGTGTCACCCTTGATCACTTTGCGCGTAATCTGGACCGATATCTCGCCTGTCTTGCAGGCGAACTCGCAAACGGGCGGTACCGGCCCGGGCGTTTGCGTCGCTATCGAATTCCCAAGTCATCGGGCGGCCATCGGGAGCTGGCAGTGCCGCCAATCATCGATCGCGTGGCACAAACCGCAGTAATGCTAGTACTCGTGCCGCTGCTCGACGCCCGCATGGCCGACGAGAGCTTTGCCTATCGGCCAGGCCGGTCTGTCGACCAGGCTCTTGCGCGCGCGCGCCGACTGATCGGGCGCGGCCTGGTCTGGATCGTCGATGCGGACATCGAAAAGTTCTTCGACAGCGTGCCGCATCGAATCCTCATTCAAGAACTGGCCATTTGGCTCGACGATCCGCGGTTTCTTGCTCTCATCGGCCTTTGGCTGCGTGTCTGGGGCAAAGGTGGGCGAGGTTTGCCGCAAGGTGCGCCGTTGTCGCCGTTGCTGGCGAATCTTTACCTCCACCCGTTGGACCGCATTCTGGCAGCCGCACAAATCATGGCTGTCCGCTATGCCGATGATTTCGTCTTGCTGTGTCGATCGCGAGAGGCAGCGGAACGCGCCTGTCGAATAACTGCAGGCGCGCTCAAATCGCGCGGCCTGCGCCTCAACGCCAACAAGACGCGGATCGTTCATGTCCAGGAGGGCGTGCACTTTCTCGGCCAGACGCTGGGCGGGGCGCGACCGCAGGCGCAGCGCGTTGCGAGACCGCCAGCTCTGCCCAGCCCGCCGCCAGTGCAGACGCCGCTCGTGGTACCTCCGGGACTCTTGCGTCGTGCGCTCGGTGCCCTGCCCTGGCTGGACCGGCGGCGCTGACGCAACCTTGCGAGCCCGTTTTTTGGCGCGCGAATGCCTCATGATCCCTAAGGATACTGAACGCGACCGAACGAAACCGAACGAGCACGATCATGCAGCCTTACCGATATGGCATCCTCCAGCCGCACCGCGCGGCGGGCGCAGCGGAGCATAATGCCGCGTGGCTCGGCCCGAACACGCTCGGCATCGAGGTGACCGAGCCGGAGCTCGCTGCCTTGTGCGGCCTGGGCAACATCGACCCGCAGCATCTGGGCGGCAATCACACCGCTTCGGCTATCGAAACGGCGGTGTCGTGGCCGGTTCCGCCGCGCGGCGCAGCGCTGGTGACGGTGCGCCTCGATGCCGACGCGGTCGGCGCCATGGCGGTGCTCAGCCTGCGCGCCAACAGCGTGGCGCTGTCGGCCGAGACGAAGGCGCGCATTGCGCTCGTCGGCCGCTCCGACCGGTTCGACTTCGGCCCGTGGCCGGGCGTGCGGTCGCTGCCGGCCGGCATCGACGACATCGACGAGGTGGGCGCCGGTCCGCAAAACCTCGGCGCCGTCATCGGCGGACTCGCGTCGCCCGGCGCGTCCATCGATGACGCCGTCCGCCACGTAACGCGTTGGCTGCTCACCGGCGAGGCACCGCGCGAGTGGGTGGCGCGCGCCGAGCAGGCGGCGAAAAATCTCTTAGCCGCGCTTGAGGATGGCGAGGTTGCGGTGCGCGACGCCGTTCCCGGCCGCATCGCCACCGTCGACGGCTTCGCGCCCGGCGCCGCCCGGCTCGGTTACCGCCGCGCGCCAGTCGTGGTCGCGGTCGCAAACTTGCAAGACCGCATCGGCGCGGTCGCGCTGCGTAAGATTACGATTGCGCAATACCGGACCGGCTATGTGGATCTCCCCGAGACGGCGCGGTGCCTGTCGGAAAGCGAGCCCGGCTGGGGCGGCTCGGCCACCATCATCGGCTCGCCCCAGGGGATTTCGTGTCGCACCCCGGTCGAGCGCTGCATCGACGTCTTGCTCAACTGCCGCGTGTAAGCTTTAATCCCGATGGGGGAAATGATACCATGAACGAGGAGCAGACTGCTAAAACGTCGGCATGCGGCGATCTGAAATACGCCTACCTTTTTGAAGCCAAGGGCATTCAAAAATACATTCTGGCGTCGGGACGGCTGCGCGACGTGGTTGGCGCCAGCGATCGCGTTGCGCAGATTGCGTCCTCCGACGAAAAAGATTTGCTCGCGACCGTAGAGAGCGCGGTGCCGCCGAATGAGTTTTCGCGGCGCGGCGGCGGCGCATTCTGCGCGCATTTTGCCGACCGCGACACGGCGGAAAAATTTCGTGCGCTGTGGCGGCTGACGATCGCGAACGCGCTGCCCGGCCTCGAATACGCGGACGCGCTGGAACCGACGCTGGACGGCGCTTACGCCGCGCTCGGCGGCGTGCGCGAGAACGGCGCCGCCACGGTGCTGCCCGGTCGGGGGGCCGGCCAACGTGTTTGCGCCGCGCACCGGCCGCCCGGCAGTGCTCTCTGAGGGCCGCCGCGACGATACCGAAGACCGTAAGGACGACCGGCTCGACGCTGTCGTCAGCACTGTCAGGACATACGCCAATCGGACCGAAGTCCCCCAGGTGCACGGCGGTCCGGGGCAGAAGGCGACAGTCACGCCCACCTATAGCGCGCTCGCCCGCCGGGTGCTGCCAGACGCGCACCGGAGCACGGAGCCGCGCCTGCTGTTGCCACGCAACCTGAACGACGACGAGACCGACACGCTGCACAATCCGGCGTTTCCATTCACGCAGGACGTACGGCGGCTTGCCGTCGTGCATGCGGACCTGTCGGGGCTCGGCGCGTACTACAAGCGCGAAACGGCCGGCAAGTTCGCCGAACAGCGGCTCAAGCTTTCAAAGGATATCGAAGAAGCGATACAGAACGCGGTGCGCGGCGCCATCGCGGCGGTGGAGCAAGGAAATGAGACGCGCGACCCGGGTCTGACGGAGGCCGCCTACAAGGTCAATTGGGACGGGTCAAAACCTTATTGGGCGTACAAAGCCAAACGCGTCGACGACGATCAGAAAGGCAAGCCCGATCACGCCACGGTGCGGATCGCCGCGTTCCGCCCCATCGTTGCCGGCGGCGACGATGTCACCTTCCTGATCCGGTCTGACCTCGCGTTCGATTTCACCAGGGCCCTGCTGGAAGGGATCGAGCGCGCGCCCTACGGCCTCTCCGCCTGCGCCGGTATCGCGCTGGTCAAGGCGACGACCCCGTTCCTGCTCAGCCACGGCCTGGCGGAGGAGTTGTGCAAATTCGCCAAGAAAAGCGCGAAGACCATTTGCAATACGCCACCGATCCCTTCGGCGCTAGCGTTCTACGAACCGGTCGAATCGCTGGGCGAGAGCTACGAGGACATCGCGCTGAAAACCGACCTGCTGGCCGGCGGCGCGCGCCTGACCGCGTGTCCGTACGGCGTGGGCGCCGGGCCCCCCGCCGGCAAGGTCACTCCGTCCTTGGATGATTTGCTAGCGCTGGCGAACGCGCTGCGCAAGCTCAAGGGCCGCGGCGCGCTCCGCGAGCTGCGGACCGACCTCGAGTCCGGCCGCGAGGTGGCGGAGGCGCAATGGCGGCGCTGGCGCCAAGTGCGCAAGCAGAGCCTCACCGACGTGGATGCGGCACTGAAAAAGCTCGGCGTTGCCGATCCCACGCAAACGTTCATCAACACGACGCCGAAAACGCCGCACACTTCGCTGTTCGATGCGCTGACGATCGTCGGTCTGCACAAGGCGCAACCGGCGGATGACGAAGGGCGCACGCCCGCCACCGCTGCCACCGCCACCACCGCTGCCGCCGCAGGATGACATCCATGAACCAGCGCGCGCTTGTCACCATCACGTTTACGGGAAGCTGGATCGCGTCGACCGGCGGCACCGCCGGCGGCGACATGGACGATCTCGTGCAGCGCGACGCCGACGGGCTGCCCGTCGTGCCCATGAGTTCGGTCCGGGGCGTGTTGCGGGAAGCAGCCAAGCGCCTCGCCGACCTTAACGCGCACGGCTGGGATGAGACCACGCTGACGACTCTGTTTGGCGCGCCCGGCGCAGCCCCCGATGCCGCGGTTACCTCTCCGAGCGGCGGCGCGGCAACCAAGGCGGCCAAGAAGTCGCGCGACAGCTATCCGGGGCTCCTCGTTTTTCCGGGCGAGGCGCGGCTCGCGGCGGCGGAACGCGAGAAATTCGCCGCCGACACGGCCGCCAAGGGTGCCGCAAAGGCCGAGCTTTTTGCCCGCCGCTCGTCCACCGCCATCTCAGACGAGACCGGGACGGCGCTGGCGCGCACGCTGCGCGCGATCGAAACCTCGGCGCCGATGACACTGTCGGGGATCATCGAGCTTGATCCGTCGCGCGACGCGACGCCGGCCCCGACGGGGTGGATCGAGAAGCTGAACGTGGCCGCGGCGTGGACGCTGGCGATCGGCAAGGGCAAGAACGACGGGCTCGGTCGCGTGCTCCTGACGATCGCCGCAATCGATGAGTCCAAACAGACGGCGCAGACGGAATCGGGGTCGACTGCCGGCCAGGGCCAGGCTTCAGCCGCGCGTCGGCTGGTGATCGGCCTGGAGCAGACCGAGAAGGCGACGTTTTCGCTGCGCTCGGCGACGGAAGGCGTTCACGACACCCGTACCTGCATTCCGGGCTCGGCGCTGCTCGGCTGGGCCGCGGCGGATTACGACCGCTACGAAGAGCCGTCCGACGTTTTCCACTCCGGCAAGGTCCGCTTCGGCGACGCGCGGCCATTGACACCGGCCGGCGAAGTGCTGTGGCCGATGCCGCAGGTCGTGCGCGAGCTCAAGCACGAGGGCGGCGGCGTCAAGGACGATGGCAAACTGAGCAGCGACGCGACCGTTCGCGATCCGAAAGACGGCGAGCAGCGCGAGCGGGTCAAGCCGCCGCTGGTCTCGCGGTCAGGACTGACCGCCTACCCGGATACGAAATTCGCGCTGCGCACCGCCATGGAGAATGGTCGTCCCGCCACCGGCCAGCTCTTCGGCTACAAGAGCCTCGTGGCCGCGCCGGGCAGAACCCGCCGCTACGTCGCCGTGATCGAGGCGGATGGCGACATCACTGCGGATGACTGGAATAGAATCCGCGCCGCCTTCGACGGCCGCGAGCTTTTGCTCGGTCGCGCCCGGGCATCGGGGCAGGGCGGCATTTTCTTCAGCACCGTTCTGAATGACCCGCCGATTTTTCCGGCGCCGCCGCAGCCGCAGCTCGGCCGCGTCGTGGTGTGGGCGCTGTCCGATCTCGCGCTGACTGACGAATGGGGTGAGGCGGCGTTATCGCCAGGACCGGCGCTGCTCGGCCTCGGCACCGGTAAACTGCTGGCGAACAAAAGCGCCATCGCGCACCGCCGCTATGCACCATGGCGCAGCCATCTGTGGTTGCGCGACGTCGAGCACACCGTCATCGAGGCGGGCGGCGTGCTGGTATTCGATATCGGCGAGCTCGTCCTCAAGAAGGGCGAGAAGGATGCTCCGGTCACCGCATGGCCCGCAGTCGTCGGGCAGCACCGCGAGCTGGGGTTGGGACGCATCTGGATCAACCCGCCGCTCCTGAAAAATTTGCGTGATGATACTGGCAAGTTTTCCGTCGCGCTCGACAATCTCGGCCCGCCGGAAGCAATCTCCTGGACGAGTCGCATGGCGCCCTCCGGGACTTCGGTTGAGACGCCGCTGTTCGCCTGGGCGAAGGAGCGCCAGACGTCGCGCCGTTCGCGCAGCGCGGTGCTGACGCGGTTCAGGTCCGATTGGCTGCCTGAACTGACGCGTTTCTACCAGGCCGATCCGATCGAGGACTCGCCGAGCCGTTCGCAATGGAACGACGTGGTCAAGTTGGCGTCGCCCCTAGTAGAGGCGAACGACATCCGCGCGCTGCTGACCAAATTTGCCGACGGACTCAATCAGATCGCTAAGGGCCGGGAGTGGCAGAAGTCGGCCTGGCTTCCGAAAAGCGATCAGCCGGTCAGGCTGCGGGACTGGCTTACTGAGGAATTGGGCAAGGGCGACATCCATGCTGCGCGCGGCCTGCTCAAGCTGAGCGCCGACGCGGTCGACGATCTGCTGCGCAAAGCCAGGAAGGCGGCGACGCAATGAACACATCCCCGACCACCCATCTTCACTTCGCCCGGGTCACCCTCGAGGCCCGCACCCCGATCTCCTCGGCGTCGGGCGAGGCCGACTCCTACGACATGGCGCTGGTGCGCGATGCCGGCGGGCTGCCGCGTATTCAGGGCACCTCGGTACAGGGCGTGTTGCGCGCGC
>JAKAPE010000257.1 GCA_021811945.1 Pseudomonadota bacterium
GCACTTGTTCGATTTTCCTAATTTGCCTGAAATTCCAAGAGGTTTGCGAGCACTTTTAGGGCCGCAACTCACGGATTTAGGATGAATCCTATCCATATGCTCGGTTTCACCAAATCGATGAACTAGTATCACGGTACGAACTCGTGGATTTTTGTTTTTGAATTGGATGGAAGTAACCGCGCGCCAGTATCGCCTGTAAATATCGATGCAAAAATTCGTGTTAGCGCAAGCGACCTTGTTGAGCATGCTTTTGTCAACGTCCCCAGAAATATGTTGCGCTGGACGAGAAGTGATGATGCGCTCTTGCATCGAATTCGATCACGAATTCAACGGGTTCTTCCTGCCTTTGAAATTGAGTGAGAAGGTGTAGCCTGGCTTGAGCGCAGCGAAAGCCGGGAGCGGGCGGCGAAGCTTTCCCCGCATTTCGCTGCGTGCAATCGGGCTACGCCGGATACGGATGTCCATGGCTACCTCGTATGCTGCTCGTAATACCGCCGCAGAATCGCGTTGATCCGCGACTGGTAACCCTTGCCCTGGGCGCGGAACCAATCGAGCACGTCGGCGTCGATCCGCAGCGTCATGTGGCCCTTGCGCCGCGGCTTGGGGAGTTCGGTGGTGAGCCAATCGATGTCCTCCATGGCATCGTCGGGATCGTTGCCGGAGGGCAGGAGTTTTTTGGCCGCCGCCTTCCAATCGGTCTTGCTCTCGCCGCGCTTTTCCATCGCGCGCAACTCAGCGTCCGTGTATCTCACGATATGCCCTGATTTCCTTCGCATGCGCTCGCCTCATTGTGACCACGCGGATGATTTCGCCGCGCCATGTCCAAACGCGCCATGTCCAAACCACGGTGAAAAACGCTTCTTCTATTTCCGCGGTCGTCTTCCATCGTTCTTCGTCGTTGCGCGACGACGGCTGGTGAATAGCCGGCCGGCCGTCAAAGAAACGCCGAACCGAAACGAAATCGAGCGCCCGATCTGCGATGATCTACGCCGGTTTGCGCTCCTCCCATTCGAATTCCATGGCGGGATTTTACCATATGTGCATACAATTTGCACATACAAGGGAGCGGCCAAGCGCGACGAGTCGATGACGGACGGACGTTCGGCGAGGGCGCTCCCGCAAGCCGAACCACTGTGGCGACCTGCGGTCACGGTTCGCGGCCGCAGGGCGCGATCAATCAATCCTTTATGACGGTGGAATAAGTGCCACCGAAGGATCGCGTCCTTGCGACTAACCGCTAGGTTGCGAAAATTCCATCCCCAACCCGATTGAAGTTTTCACGCTTCGGCCCTATTTGCTGCTCGTTGTCTGTGGTCGTGCCCCGCCAGGATCGAAACCAGTGTTAAGGTTGGTGGGTCTTTCGGAATCTTCAATCCGCCATCAGCCATCGAATCCCCACGACTGAGTCGCCATGACCATTCATATGCGAAAGACCATCGGCGCGGCTGCCGGCCTGTTCTCTGCGGTGTTTCTCGTGTCATGGTCGTTCCGGCCGTTGTCGACCGTTGTTCAGGCCGAGCCAGCACCGCCGTGGGGCCGAAGCGCGCCGGCGATCGAGTCGCGGTCGCCGGGAATGATCGTTGCCCGCTCGCGGCGCGCCGTGCCGCGAGGTCCCGCTGGAAAGCCGAGTCAACCCCCGCCGGCAAGCGCACAGGAACAACTGCCGCCGCGGGTTCCGTTCACGGCGGCTGAGGACGCTGCCGCCGGCATTCCCGGCATGCCGGACGCGCGGTTCTGGGCGGATTCGAAGACCGACTTCAAGAACGCATTGCCCAAGCAGAAGGGTCCATGGCTCATTCTTTCCAGCGGCGGGGAGGATGGTGCTTTTGGCGCCGGGTTCTTCAACGGCTTGACGGCTGCAGGCAAACGGCTCGACTACGCGGTGGTCACGGGGGTCAGCACCGGCGCGCTGATGGCGCCGTTCATCTTTGCCGGCCCGCATTATGACGACGCCCTGCGCCGGGCCTACACCCACATCACCGCGGCGGACGTTTTCGAAGCGGGCGGCACCGGGGAGAGCTTTGTCAATTCGTGGCCGCTCCGCGATCTCATCGCCAAGGAGGTGACGCCGGCACTGTTGCGCGACATCGCCGCGCAATACCGCCGCGGTCGGCGTCTGTTCGTGGTCACCACCAACCTCGATGCCGAGCGCAGCGTGGTCTGGAACATGGGCGCGATCGCCGCGCACGGCGGCGAAGCTGCGCTTGGGTTGTTCCACAGCGTGCTGCTCGCTTCGAGCAGCGTTCCCGGCGCCTTCCCTCCGGTGCTGATCAATGTCGCAGCGAGCGGCAAGCGCTTTCAGGAAATGCATGTGGACGGCGGCGTCGGCGGACAATTCTTCGTCGCGCCGGCGGCATTGATGGCGAGCACCAACAACTACCGCCTGCCGGCGACACAGCTCTACGTTGTCGTCAACACCGCGCTCGGCCGGGATTTTGCCGTTGTCGAACGCTTTGCGCCCTCGATCCTGACGCAGTCGGTGGACATGGCCGTAAAGGCCGACACCCGCGTGATGCTCGACCGCGCCTACGTCGTGGCCAAGCGCAGCGGCGTGCCCTTCTTCGTCGCCGCGATTCCGGCAGGCTTCCACGCGCCGAGCAAGGGTCCGTTCGATCCCAAATACATGGGAGCGTTGTTCGAGGTTGGCCTGGAACAGGGCCGCGGTCCCGTTCCGTTCAGCGCCGCTCCGCCGCCCTATCCCGGCGGGTCAGCATCGCCATCGAGTCACCTGGATGAGAAAACCGGAGCGAAGCAATGAAAAATCCGTTGCGCTCGATTTTTGTCGTGACAATTGCCGCCTTGCTGGCGGCGGTCGCTGGCATGCCGTCCACGGTCGCTCGAGCGGCGGGTCCGACGACCTATGAAGGACTGTGGAGCGTTATTGTCTACACGCTTCGCGGCGATTGCGACCGCGCTTATCGTTATCCGGTGCGCATCATCGATGGCCGAGTCGTAAATGCCTATCGCGGCGACAACTTTCAGGTCGCCGGCATTGTCTTGCGCAACGGGGACATCCGTGTGGTGGTCGCCCGCGGTGGCCAGACCGCGAGCGGGCGGGGCCGGCTGTTCCGCGACAGCGGCCGCGGACGCTGGAGCACATCGACAGGTGAATGCTCCGGCGTATGGACGGCCGTGCGGCGACCGGCGAATTACTAAATCTTAGGGCAGCAAAAATTGGGACCCTCGGTCTCCCGTTCGGTCTGAGCCCGATCGTTGTCGCTCAAGGGCGCGATGAGGGTCGAAACGGCCTGTCCGGACTTGAAAATGATTCTCTTGCGGATTGAGGTCGCGGGGGCCCACGCTCGCGACCCGGCTGCAGCGGTCGAGGCCACGGCGGGAAGCCTGCGCGGGGTGGTGTGAAGAAACAATTTCGCAATCGTCATGTCCACACCCAAAAAAGAAGCGCCCATCCGGTAACGCTCGCGATGGCGGCAAGCGTCACGCAACCGGTTGCGAGCCAACGTTTTGTGCCGGTTGTGGACCGCCCGGCGATGCGCCAGCCAAGCCATATGGACCACAGCGAGGCGCCGCTCAGAAACACTAAGCGGGCGAAGCCGACCCAACCTAGAGCAAATCCTTCGCCGCGCAACAGCGTGACGCTCAGCGCCGAGAGGCCGAGAAAGACGCCGCAGCCGGCAAGCGGGATCAGACTCTGGACCAAATGATGAAACCGCGGCCAGGACCATCGCCCCAACAAGCGGGTGGCCAGTGCCAAGAGCGTCGTCAAGATGACGCCGACGACGACGGCGGTCGCGCCTATATACGCGATCAGCAGCACGCCATCGAGAAGCGTCAAGACGTCGTTCTGGGCCGGATAGTTGGTCAGCAGCCACCAAGGCAGCGGCGTCTGCAGCGGCCATAGCGAACCGCGATCGATGAGCCAAGCGGCGAGCATCTGCTTGGCCTCAACAAACCACGGACTCGCCGACCAATGGAACGCGCCGACCGCAATACCCATGAGCCCGAATAGGAGGAGGGCGGTTTGCCACGCGTTGGTGCGTTCACCGCCGAGGTTCACGATTTCGCTGTTGGGGGAGCGCAACGACAGGGTGACTGCGCCGCGAAACCCGCTGCAGCGACCGCACATGTGGCATGCACTGGCACCGCGCATGGTGCGGATCGGCACCAGAGGAGCACAGTTGATTGGACGAGTTGGGTGCTCGTGCCGCCGCTGAGACGCATGCCAGGCGTTCTGGTCGACCCGGAAGTGCAACGGCGAGAGCTTGGCCAGCAACGCAAAGACGCCGTTGACCGGACAGAGATAGCGGCACCAGACCCGTTTGTTGCGGCCATAGACGAGGCCGACGCCGATGGCGACGAGCGTCGAGCCGCCCAGCACAACGAGCACGGGCTTCGGGTACTGATACACGCTCACCATTTGTCCGTACACCGTGGTGCCCGCGAATGCGGTAAACGGCCAGCCTTTCCAGGTAAGCCACCGCGGCAACGCGCGGGCCAATCCGTGCCGGCTGGCAAATTCAGTCAACGTGCCTTCCGGGCAGAGCAAGCCGCACCACATGCGGCCGACGAGGACCATGCTCAAAAGTACGAACGGCCACCAGATGCCCCAAAAAATGAATTGCGCCGCAAGCGTCAGATTGGTCCACAGATGCGCCGTGCGACCCGGCAACGGCAGCATGGCGGGGACAGTCACCAGCATGAGATAGACGCCGACGACGCCCCATTGCACTGCCCGCACGCGGCCTTGATGCCGTAACAGCCAGCCTCCAGCATGCCCCGCCACCCGGTTCGCGTGCTCAAACCAGGTTCGGCCGTCGGCACCGGATTCCTGCACCCTCGCCCATGGCTCAGCGTCGGAAATTCCAATCTTCAGCACGTCGCATCGACCTTCCCGGCAATGTCCCGGCTTGAGCCCGAGGATTTTTATTTTTCGCTCGAGCTCGGCGCCGGCGACCGCCGGCTGTCTTTGACCTCGCTCAAGTTCAACCTGAGACACCGCCACCTTCCACCGATACGCGTCACTTTGCCGTGAGCACTGCCTGCGGAGCGTCAGGGTGAAAATCGTCGAAGAACTTGTACGCTCCCCGATCGAGTCTGCGGATCACAATGAAGGACGAGCTGTGCGCCCCCAGAACCTTCTCGAGGCGCAGTTCGGTGCTTTCGAATTCGGCCGGCGTGTTTCCGTTATTGTGTAGCTCGATCTTGAACGGGCGGCCGGCGGGCACCTGAAGGCGCAGCGGCGCCACTGTCCCGTCTTTGAACTCGATGGCGAATACCGGCATGTTGTCGGCGCGGGCAGGAACGATGATCGCGGAACCGGCGCTTGCGGCGACGACAACATACAGGCCGGCCACGGCGTGGCGGCGCAGCCACCGGGCAATTTTCTGCGAAAATCCCGACATGGAATTCAGTACGCGCCTTTCTTGCCAGCACCTGCAAAGACGAAGGCGAATTTTACCGTGAAGGGCTTGAACCAGGGTCCAACCCCGGTTTCCCGATCAACATGACGGCCGAACTGAACCTGGGGGTTTGCGGTCGGCGGCTGAACCGTCAGGGTGAGGTCGTATTTGCCGGGCCCCATGAGCTTGATATTGTCTCCATAGTGCGGCCCGTCCTTGGCAACCATCGGCATAAGCTTGCCGCTGATGGACTGCCCAGTGCCGGATTTCGTCAGCGTGTAGCGAACCAAGAGGTACGGTATCCATACGCCGTCGGCGAAACCGTTGGTGTCATCCTTCGTCGCGTGAATGTCGGCCTCGAGATGAATGTCGGACGAGGCCGCAGGGCGCATCATACCGGCCGGCTCCATCGTGACCGGCTGCAAGAAGACGGCAGCCACTTCCATGCCGTGAGCGATCGTTGGCTTGCCGATGGGATATTCTCTGGCCGAAGCGACATAAGCCCAGGCGACGGCGGCGATGGCGATCATGCCGGTAACCGCTTTCGATGGATTGGGTCGCATGCCGTCTTCTCCCGGACAAAAATCCGCGGGCTCGTTCGCTCGATTTATTCCGCAAGCATGTCCTGGAATATGGAAATGTGCTGATATCAAGTCAATTGTGGACGACAAACATTAGAATTGCTGTAAATCGAAAGAACGCCGATGCCCGGGAATCGACTGATCGCTTCCTGAGATAAATGGCCCTTTACTTTCTGCCCGTGGCAGAATATAAGATACATGATATATATATCTTTTTAGGGATTGACCAGAATCAATCAGCCCGCTTTAGTGATCCGGCTGGCCCCGTCGCCGGGCCTTACCCCTGAGAGATAAATTTCGTGTTGAGGTAAGCCTGCAATCCTTCAATGCCGCCTTCGCTGCCGTAGCCGGATTCCTTGACGCCGCCGAACGGCGTCTCCGGCGTTGAGATGTTGATGGAGTTTACGCCGACCATGCCGGACTGCAAGGCATCGCCGATCATGTTCGCCGTCCGCGCCGAGCCGGTAAAGGCGTAGGCGGCAAGCCCATAGGGCAGCGAATTGGCGCGTTCGACGACTTCGTCGAAGGTCTTGAATGCGACGACCGGCGCCAATGGGCCGAACGGCTCGTCCCGCATCAGCTTGCAGTCGTCGGGTAGATCGGTGACGACGGTGTGCTCTTAAA
>JAKAPE010000021.1 GCA_021811945.1 Pseudomonadota bacterium
ACCGCGGGGCATATCGATCACGGCAAGACGGCTCTCGTCGAGGCCCTGACCGGGGTCAACGCCGATCGCCTTCCGGAAGAAAAGCGCCGAGGCATGACGATCGACCTCGGCTTTGCCTACTGTCGGCTCGAAGACGGCACCGAGATCGGCTTTGTCGACGTTCCGGGGCACGAGCGCTTTCTCCCGAACATGCTGGCGGGGGTTCTCGGGATCGATCGCGTGCTTCTGGTCGTTGCGGCCGATGACGGGCCGCGCCCTCAGAGCTTGGAGCACCTCGACATCCTCGATCTGATCGGCGTCGGCGAGATCACGGGCGTCGTCACCAAGATCGACCGCGTGGGCGACGAGCGGCGCCGGCACGTCGCGGCCGAGGTCGGGGCGCTTCTCGCCGCCGCGGGGCGAGAGGATGCTCCGGTTTTTGCGGTTTCGAGCCGCACCGGCGAGGGGATCGCCGAACTCGCCCGGCATCTCTCCCGCTGCGCGCTTTCGGCTGCAGAGAGCCGCGCGTCCGGCAACGCCGCGGGGCTCTTTCGCATGGCGATCGACCGTGCTTTTACGTTGCCCGGGATCGGCCTTGTCGTGACCGGCACCGTGACCTCGGGTTCGGTCAAGGCGGGCGACGAGCTCCTCCTCGGCCCGCAAGGGAGCGCGGTCAGAGTGCGC
Organism: Pseudomonadota bacterium; assembly: GCA_021811945.1. GTDB lineage: Bacteria > Pseudomonadota > Alphaproteobacteria > Rhizobiales > Xanthobacteraceae > BOG-931. The sequence goes on from JAKAPE010000021.1 coordinate 664, forward strand.
GGCGTTGCCGCCCGCAACCGGCCGGTCGCAGAGGCGAAGGCGGGAGAGCGTTGCGGCGTCAATATCGCCGGCTCTTTCGCGGGCGGACGGCAGCCCTCGCGCGGCGAGTGGCTTCTCGCCCCCGAGCGGCACGCTCCGACCGCGAGGATCGACCTTCATCTGCGGGCCTCGCGCTTTCTTCCTTCCCCTCTGCGCGACGGACTTTCCGTCCATTGTCATCTCGGAACCGCCGACATCGTCGGACGGGCGGGGATCCTCGAAGGGCGCGAGCTGCGGCCGGGAGAGACGGGCTTCGTCCAGATCGACCTCGACCGCCCGCTCTGCGCCCTTTACGGCGATCGCGCGATCCTGCGCGACGATGGCGCGCGGCGCACGCTTGCGGGCGGCCGCGTCGTCGATCCCTTTGCGCCGCGCCGCGGCCGCCGCGCGCCTTCGCGTCTCGCCACCCTCATGGCGATGGCCGAGAGCGACCCGGCGCGATCTCTCTCGCGCCGCCTTGCCGCAGAGGGAGTGGTCGATGTCGGCCGTTTCGCGCTCTCCCGCAATCTCGCGCCCGGCGAAGAGGACGCCGTCCTCAGCCGGTCGCAGGAGGCGCTTCGTCGCGAGTTTCTTGTCGTCGGTCCGGCGCGCGAGCGGGTTGCCGTTGCCGAGGATCGGCTTCTGGCGCTCGAAGAGAGGATTCTCGCCGTCCTCGCGGGGCACCATGAGAGGGAGCCCGATGCGCCCGGCCCGAACCGCGCGGCCTTGTTGCGCGAGCTTTCTCGGGAGGCGCCGCAATGCGTGCTCGAAGCCGCCCTTTTCCGCCTCGAAGAGAAGGGGAAGGCCATGCGCGAGGGTGCCCTCTGGCGTCTGCCCGAGCACCATCCGCGCCCGAGCGCCGCCGATCTCGATCTTTGGGCGCGCGTCCATCCGCTCCTCGCCGCGAGCGGATGGCGCCCGCCGCGCCTTCTCGAGATCGCCGAAGCGCTGCGGCAGGAGCCGCGGGCGGTCGAGCGCTTTCTTCTCCGCGCCGAGCGCTTCGGCCGCGTCCTTCGCGTCGCGCCCAACCGCTTTTTCCTTCCCGAGACCCTGCGCGAGCTGGCGCAGATCGCGCGCGAACTCGCCGACGGCTCGGCGGACGGCGCCTTCACCGCTGCGGCCTTCAAAGAGCGGTCGGGGGTCGGGCGCAATCTCTCGATAGAGATTCTCGAAACTCTTGATAGGATGGGCGTGACGCGCCGCGTCGGCGACGCGCGCATCGTTCTGCGCGACGCCGGCGCGGTGTTGGGCTGATCGGCCTTGAGGAAGAGTATCGTCCCCGGTGGGGCGCGCGGACTTCAAATCCGTCGAGGGGCGCGAAGGCGTCTCTGGTAGGTTCGACTCCTGCCTCTTCCGCTTCTATAACATATATTTCAATCAATTAGCAGAGATTTCCTCTTCATACCCACAAACAAACCCACAAACAATTCCTGGATCGAGATCGATGCTGATAGACGATCGTGGTCGATGACCCGCTCCTTAGCCGTCCTCAGTCGCCGGCGATCTCGACGAGTTTCGATACCCCTCCGATGCCCGAGATCGGTGGGTCGTCCTATTCCCCGAAGAACACCTCCGGCCGCCGCGGCAGGGTGTTCCGCACGATCCCGGGTGTGTTCGCTGATCGTTAGCTAGTGTCTAATTGCGTTAATGAACGATATTAAGTAGGATGCCTCGGGTGAACATACCATCCGAGGTGTCCGATGGCACGAGTGGCGATCGCGCTGACCTGCACAGCGGAGCAAAGAAGGGAATTGATGGCCCTTGCGCGCAGCCGCACGGAGGAGGCTCGTCTGGTGGAGCGCGCCAAGATGGTCTTGGCGTGCTTGGAGGGCAAGCGCAACGACGTGGTGGGCCGCGAGCTTGGCGTGCGGCCGAATACGGTCGGTCTGTGGCGCAAGCGTTTTGCGGCTTCGGGGCTCGCCGGGCTGCGCGATCGGGCGCGGCCCGGAAAGAGGCCCACTTATGGCGCGCAGGTGCGGCTGCGGGTTCTGCGCCAATTGGAATTGCCGCCACCGGCGGGGATGGCCGGTTGGGACGGAGCCGCGCTGGCCGCGGCGCTGGGCATCTCGGACGATGCGGTCTGGCGGCTGCTGCGCCGGGAGGGCATCCAGCTGCGCCGGCGGCGCTCGTGGTGTGTCAGCACCGATCCGCAATTTGCAGCCAAGGCCGCCGATATCATCGGCCTTTATCTCAACCCGCCGCAACACGCGCTGGTCCTCAGCGTCGACGAGAAGCCGACCATCCAGGCTCTGGAGCGTGCCAGGGGATACGTCCTGACCAGCAGCGGCAAGGTTGTGCACGGCTTGAAAAGCACCTACAAGCGACACGGCACGGTCAACCTGTTCGCCGCCCTGGAAGTGGCTACCGGGATCATTCGGGGGAAGACCACCCAGACCAAGAAACGCATCGATTTCCAAACCTTCATGACCGAGCTTGTCGCCGAGTGCCCAGCCGATCGCGAAATCCATGTCATCCTCGACAATCTCTCCACCCACAAAAAGAATGACGCGTGGTTGGCGGCGCATCCCAACGTCACCTTCCACTTCACCCCAACCTCGGCGAGCTGGCTCAACCAGGTGGAGATCTGGTTCGGCATCTTCAGCCGAAAGGCCCCGGCCGGCGCGAGCTTTGCCAGTCTTGCGCAGCTCATCCAGGCGATCCGCGACTTCACCGAGGCCTACAACCGCAACGCCGCGCCCTTCGTCTGGCGTAAGCGCGAGATCAAGGGAAGCCAATTGCGATATACTATCGTCAATCTACGCAATTAGACACTAGGGAACGTTGTTCTTGACACGTTCTCTGTTCGCCCGTAACCGGGAAGGGCGAAAATCGCGGTTAGTGTGAGCGACCCGGTTATAGCTTTCGCCAATGGCGATCGAGGCGATCGGCGAGATCCCCGGAGGATCAGAAAATGATGAAGGTCCAGAGGTGGCCCACCCGCGGCGGTCGGCTTCTGGCGCGCGGCAGCGGCGGCCTGTTGCGTGGCGGGATTGGTGGCATCTACGAACACGAACTGCTGGACGCCAAGGCCACCGTAACCTATCGTGGCGAGCGAGATTTCTGCAAGGCGGCCGGCGGCGGCGGATAGGGCAATCCCGCCGATCGCGATCCGCCTTGGGTGGAGGAGGAGCCGCGCAACGGCAAGGTATCGCTCGATAACGCAGGCGACATCTATGGGTAGAGCGATAATATCCGAGGCGGCGCAACCGATGGATGATCGGCAACGCGGCCTGCCGATAGGAATAACCTGAAGGAGGAGACGCAACCATGGGCTTCAGAACCATCATCCGCTACCTCGCCGCAGCGGCCTGTGCCGTGCTTCTGCCAATGGCCGCCAACGCTGCCGGCGCGCAAGGCATCACCAAGCACACGATCACCATCGGCGAACTGGGTCCGTTCTCGGGTCCGGATTCGCTGTTCACGCCGCTGAACTACGGCGGGGTGGCCTATTTGAACTACGTCAACGCGCATGGCGGCGTATATGGCCGAAAGTTCAAGATCGTCTACGCCGACAGCGCCTGCAATGAGGAAACCGGCATCGCCGCGGCCAAGAAGCTGATCTATTCCGACAAGGTCTTCATGATCATGGGGCAACCCTGCAGCGGCGTGGCGATGGCGATCAAACCGCTGCTGCTGAAGGCAGGCATTCCCTGGATGGGCGCCTCGGCCGACCCGAGGATCACCACACCGGCCGCGCCCGGCCTGTTCCACGTAACCTACACGGGCCGGGCAATGGGCTTGGCGATGGCCAGCTTCGCCATGACCAAGCCAGGCGTCACCAAAGTTGCCATCCTCGAGCACAGCAACGAGTGGGCGCATGGCTACTGCGACCCGGCGGCGGAGTACGTGAAGAGCCACCACGGGAAGATCGTGGCGGTCACCACCTTGGAGCCCAACGCCACCGATGCAACACCGCAGGTGCTGCGGATCAAGGCTTCCGGCGCACAGGCCGTGATGGCCTGCGTCTACCAGCCGGACCTGATCGTGTTCCTGCGCGACATGCGGCAATATCATGTGGACGCCATGACCGTGGCGGCGCTCGGCGCGGACTTCGACCAGGTGCTGACCACGATCCGGCACCACTCCTACCTGAAGCAGCAGTTCTTCCAGCCGTACCAGTTCAAGGCGAAGATCAACAGCAAGGCGCTGCAGAAGTTCCACGACATCTTCGTGAAGTACCTGCCCAAGAGCGACCTGCCGAAGAACGGCGTGCCGACCAATTTCTACTACTTCGGCGCGCCGTGCGCGATCGTGGCGGTCGAGGGCTTTCGCTTGGCCGGCACCAACCCTACCACGGAAAGCTGGGACAAGGCGGTCGAATCGCTCAAGCACTTTAATACGGGCCTCTTGGCCGATACCGAGACGTTAAGCGCCACCAACCACAACGGCGTCCACCGCATGTACGCCGTTGGTCTCAGTCCGTCGGGCGAGGAGACCGTGTACAAGTCGTGGAACAAGCCGCTGCCGGAATAGTAGTAACCGAGTGGTTTGTGTCATGGCGGGGCTGGCCATCCGCGTCCTTGCTCGCGACGCCAGCCCACATTGGTCGCCGATGATGCAGCATCGAGAGTGCCGCGCATGCTGCTGATGATGGCGCCTCAGCTTGTGGTCAGCGGCGTCACCACCGGCATGCTGTACGCCCTGATCGGGTTGTCGATGACCGTGGTCTATCGCACCACCACCATCGTCAACTTCGGCCAAGGCGACATGGCCACCGCCGGGGCCTACGCCACCCTGGTGTTCGCCGTCGGGCTCGGGCTCAACTTCGGCGTCGCCGTGGTGCTGGCGATCGGCGTGCTGTTCGCGCTGGGCTACGTCGTGCAGCGCGCGCTGCTGCGACCGATCGCCAATGCTCCGCATCTGGCGCTGGCGATGATGGCGCTGGCGGTCGGCTACGCGCTGCGCGGAGGGGCGCGGCTGGAATGGGGCAACCAGTTCATGACGCTGCCGCGCCCCTATCCGCAAGGCGCACTCGCGTTGGGCCAGGTCGTCATCCCCACCGACACTCTGGTAATCGTGGGCTTCGTGCTTCTGCTGCTGCTGATCTTGCTGGTCGTGTTCCAGGCGACGCCGCTGGGGCGACTAACACAGGCGGTATTCCAAAGCCCGCGCGGCGCGGCGCTGGTAGGGATCAACCTCGATGCATTCCACGCCGTGGCCTGGGGCGTCGGCGCGGCGCTGGGCGCGATCGGCGGCGTGCTGCTGGCGATCATCGTGCCGCTGACACCTGACCTTGGGGAATGGGTGCTTGTGCAGGGATTCGCCGCTATGGCGCTGGGCGGATTCGGTTCGCTGGGCGGCGTCGTCGTCGGCGGGCTGCTGCTGGGTATCCTGGAGAAGCTTCTGGGATTCTACGTCAACAGCATGTTCATCGACATCACCGGCTACCTGATCACCGTCGTCGTTCTGCTGGTGCGGCCGCAGGGCCTGTTCGGCCGGCGCATGATCGTACGGGTTTGACATGGACTCGGCGGCGGCCAGCCGCGCTCCCGCCCGCGCGGCAGAAGGACGACTCTTCTTCCGTCGCCGGCGCGTCTTCTGGCTGCTGCCGGTACTGCTGCTGTTCCTTCCGCCGTTCCTCAACCAGTACCAGCAATACGTAGTGAACACCGTCCTGGTCTATGTGCTGGTCGGCATCGGCTTCAACGTGGTGGTCGGCAATCTGGGACTTCTGGCATTCTCCAACGTCGCCTACTTCGGCCTTGGCACCTATGGCAGCGCGCTGCTTATGGCGAAGCTCGGCTGGCCGTGGGCGGCCACGGTCATTCCGGCCGGCATCATCGGCGCGCTCGCCGGCGTGATCACCAGCATCCCGGCGGTGCGCGGCGTGCGGTTGTTCTACCTGGCGATCCTGACGCTGGCGTTCGGCGAGCTGATGCGCTGGACCTACGTCCACTGGGAATCGCTCACCAACGGCTCGATGGGGATGACGGTGCCCAGCGCCGCGTTTCCGCTCGATACCGACCGGCACCGCTTCTACGTGTTCCTGGTGCTGGCGATCCTGGCAATCGTCGCCACCGACCGCCTGTTGCGGTCCCGTTTCGGCCGCGCCTTCGAGGCCATCAGGGGCAACGAGGTGGCCGCCGCCGCCATGGGCATTCCCACCAACCGCTACATCCTGCTCGGGTTTGCCTGGAGCGGCTTCATCGTCGGCATTGGCGGCGCGATGTTCGCGATCTCGGTCGGACAAGTCTCGCCGCCATCGTTCAATATGCAGGAGCTGATCCTGGAATTCGCCGTTGTCATGGTCGGCGGGCTTGGCAGCCTGATCGGATCGGTGATCGGCGCCGCGGTACTGACCGCGTTGCCGCAGATCTTCATCAGCTTCCCCGGGTTTCAGGAGCTGGTGTTCGGCGTGATGATCATCCTGGTGCTGCTGTTTCTGCCACGCGGCCTCGTCAGCCTGCTGGCGCGCCTGAGCCCATTGTTTGCCGATCGCTTCTACCGTGAGTGACCCCTCGCCCCTGCTCGCGCTCGACGAGGTCACAGTTCAGTTCAGCGGCCTCACTGCCGTCGATCACGTGTCGTTCCAGGTCCGCGCGGGCGAAGTTTGCGCGCTGATCGGCCCGAACGGCGCCGGCAAAACCACGGTGTTCAACGCGGTCTCCGGAAACGTGAGGATCCACTCGGGCGCCATCCAGTTCGACGGCAAGCCGATCCATAACCTGCCGCCGCACATCATTTCCGGGCGCGGCGTGCGGCGCACGTTCCAGAACGGCGGACTGTTCGCCGAGCGGACGGCGTTGGAGAACGTGCTCGTCGGATTGCATGCGGCGGTGCCGAACAACCTGTTCGCTCTGGTTCTCGGCACCCGCAAGAGCGCGGCCCTGGAGCTAGAGGCGACGCGGCGGGCGCACGAACTGCTCGATGTGCTGGAGATCGGGCATCTGGCCGGGACGCTGGTGGGCGCGCTGCCGGGCGGGCAGCAGCGCATGGTGGAGATCGTGCGTGCGCTTGCTACCGAGCCGCCGCTGCTTCTGCTCGACGAGCCTTCGGTGGGGCTGACGCCGCCGACGCGCACGCAGCTCGGCGTGGTGATCCGCCGGCTGGCCGCCGAACGCGGCATCGGCATTCTGCTGATTGAACATGCGATCGAGCTGGTGATGAACGTCTCCGACCGGGTGATCGTGATGAACGAGGGGCGCAAGGTGGCGGATTCGACGCCCGACGTCGTGCGCGCGGATCGCGCGGTCCTTGAGGCGTATCTCGGCCATGCCTGAGCCTCTGTTGACCGCCCGCGGCATCACCGCCGGCTATGGCAGCCAGCAGGTCCTGTTCGGCATCGATCTCGACGTGTACCCCAGCCAGACGCTCGCCCTGCTCGGCGCCAACGGCACGGGCAAGTCTACCATGCTGAACACGCTGAGCGGCTTTGTTCGGCCCTGGTCCGGCTCGCTGCGGCTCGACAACGAGGAGCTTGCGGGCAAGCCCGCGCATCGGATCTTCCGCCGCGGTATCGTGCAGGTTTCGCAAGGGCGCGACCTGTTTCCCGACATGACGGTGGAGGAGAACCTGCGGCTCGGCGCGGCCATCCGGCGGGGTCCGGTCGGGCAGCTTCTGGACAACGTGTTCGGCTCGTTCCCGCGCCTGGCTGAACGCCGAGCGCAGCAGGTGCGGCTGATGTCGGGCGGCGAGCAGCAGATGCTGGCGATCGGGCGGGCACTGATGAGCCAGCCGAAAGTGCTGCTTCTGGACGAGCCCTCCGGCGGCTTGGCGCCCGCGTTCGTGCGCGAGATCGCGACGATCATCGGTGTGCTGCGCAGCACGGGCGTGACCATGGTGCTGGTGGAGCAGAACATCAAGCTGGCGCTCAAGGTTGCCGACCGCTTCCTGATCTTGCGCGACGGACGCGCCTTCGAGCGCAGCGACATGCGCGAGGGGGCGATCTCGGAAGAGGAGATCGTGCGCAGCATCTACCTTTAGTCGCGGCCGGCTGCGGCCTTCGGCGGCGCTTCGAGGATGTTGGCTCGGCGCATCTGCGCGATTGCGGCCTCGAGCTTCGCCACGGTTGCCGGGCAGGGCGGCCGCAATGGCAGCAAGTCGCGGCCGATATCGAGGACATGGCCGACGAGGCGTCGGAGCGCCTCGACACCGATCTGCCCGTTGCCGCCTGTCGGCGTCGCAAGCGCCGGGAAAATGTCTGAGATTTGATCCCTTTCGAGGCGCATCCCTATTTTCCTGCGTTCCCGGGGTACGCCTTCAGCGTGCAGCAACCGCGTTTTCCCGGCTTCCAGGTGTCGCACTCGAAGCGAAAGCCGGCGCCTTCGAACTTCCCATAGTCGACCGCAGCAGCGATCTCGCAGAGCTTTGCCACGTCCTCTTCGGAGAGCCCGTAGGCTTGCCAAGCCTCTTTGAGCGGGCAGGTCGTATTGAGCACCTCGAAGCCTTCCTCATCGAGCCGCCCTATCTCCGGATTGAAGATCCTGCCGCCGCCCGCCGAGTGGGCGAGATGGTAGGCGCCGAGCTCCCGAATCCGGTCGGGGGCAAAGCGAGCGATGGGTTCTGCCATCTCGGCGCCGCGGCGATAGATCGCGGCTTTGAGGATGGTTGTTGCCTGCTCCTCGCCCACGGCTTTGCGCAATTCGTCAAAGAAGAGGTAGTAGAGAATTGCCCGATTGGCGTTGGCTGCCCGCAACTCCGCTTCGAGGTCCTTTTCGGTCATGCCGATCCTCCTCTACGCCGCGCCCGCAATCGAGCAACGGCGCCGTTATGACTTTCGCGGGTTCCCGAGCACAGCCCTCGCGCATTGCTTTTGTTGGCGACTCTGCTTGACTGGCCTCGCGCCGCCCGTATAGGTTTTAATAACCGAAACCGGCGCAGACCAGCGTTTTCTGCATGCATCCCATGCGGGGCGACCGGCAACCCTGACGAAGTTCGGCAGAGTAGAAGAGCCTGTGAACGAGAACCGCTTTGAGATCGCAAAGATCGGCTCCGACCTTCGTGCGGGAGGAGATCGGCAAGCCGCCGACCGCATTCGACGATCGCCCGCTGAGTGCGCGGCGGCAATAGAGGCATAGAAGATGGGCTATCGGGTCGGCGTCGATATCGGCGGCACCTTCACCGACCTTTGTGCGCTCGACGAGAGCACGAACCGTCTCTATACGCACAAAGTCCTTTCGACGCCTGCCGAGCCGGGCGCCGACGTGATCGCCGGTCTGCGCGCCCTCAAAGCACGCTATGGTATTGAGCCGCAGGCGATCTCGTACTTCACGCACGGAACCACGGTCGGCGTCAACACCATCATAGAGCGCAACGGCGCAAACCTCTGCCTTTTGACAACCGAGCACTTCGAAGACGTGTTGGAGCTCGGGCGCCTGAAGATGCCCGATGTGTTCAACCTCTTCTCCTTGCGTCCGCCGCCTTTGATCCCGAAAAGCCGCGTCCTCCCGATCCGCGAGCGCATCCTCTCGGACGGCACCATTCTATTGCCGCTCGAGGAGGGGAGCGTTCTGAGAGCCGTGCGGCGGGCTCGCGACCTCGGCGCGGACGGCCTCGTCGTGTCGCTTCTCAACGCCTACCGCAACCCCGCCCACGAAGAGAGGATCAAGGAGATCGTGCAGCACTTGGCACCCGATCTTCTCGTGATCCTCTCGAGCGCGGTCTGGCCGATCGTCCGCGAGTATGAACGCACCATCACGGCAGTCATCAACGGTTATGTGCAGCCGCGGATCAGCGGATACTTGAGCTCGCTGCAGGCGGCGCTGCGGTCGGAAGGCGTCCCTGTCGAGCCGCAGGTGACGAAGTCGAACGGCGGCGTCATGCGCGCGGAGTTGGGCAAGCGCGCCTCTGTCGACGTGCTCCTTTCCGGCACCGCGTCGGGCGTCACCGGGGCCTCTTACCTCGCCCGCCAGAGCGGCCTCACCCAGGTCGCGAGCCTCGACATTGGCGGCACGAGCGCGGACATGGCGCTCATTGTCGACGGCGAACCGCAGTACGGCACCGGAGAGCGGATCGGCGATTTCAACCTCTTCATCCCGTCGGTCGCCGTATCCTCGGTCGGCGGCGGGGGCGGCATGATCGCTTGGGTCGATCGAGAGGGCGTCCTCAAGAGCGGCCCCTTGAGCGCCGGCTCCGAGCCTGGTCCCGCATGCTATGCCCGCGGCGGCACCCGGCCTACCACGACCGATGCCTTCCTCGTTTGCGGCTTTTTGGGTCAAGCCGACCTCGCTTACGGCTCCGTCCGCCCGCGCAGAGATCTGGCCCATTCGGCGATCGGTGGCCTCGCGCGACTCCTCTCGCGCACTATAGAGGAAACCGCGGAAAGCATCATCGAAGTTGCCGTCTCCGGCATGTATGTCGAGATCACCAAACTCTTCGCTCGCTATGGCGCAGACCCGAAATCGTTTGCGCTCATGGCGTTCGGCGGCGCGGGACCGATGATCGCCTGCTTCCTCGCGCGCGAGCTCAAGATGGAGAGCATCCTCGTGCCCACCACGCCCGGCGTGCTCAGTGCTCTGGGCGGCGTTGTCAGCGACAGCAAGAACGACTTCATCCGGACGATCTATGAGGTCGTCGAAGCGGAGATCTCGGAAAGGCTGCGCCAAGCCTACGGCGAGCTTACTAGAGATGCGCAAGCTTGGCTGCGCAATGAGCAAGGCCATAAAGGCACCCCTCGCCTCAGGCTGTCGGCCGACATGCGCTATGTCGGACAGTCCTTCGAGATCGAGACCCCGCTTTCGGAGCGCTGGATCCGCGACGGCGATACCGCAGCGATCAAAGCCGCCTTCCATGACCAGCACCAGAGGATCTACGACTACTGCGACCGGGAGGCGTCGGTTCAGATGATCCATGCCCGCGCCGTGATCGCGGCCGAGAACCCGAAACCCCACTTCCTTCGCCGGCCTGAAGAACCGCACGACCCGGAGCCCGCAGGGGGTGCCGAAGTCTATTACGATGGGCGCCGGCGGACGGCGCGGTTCTACCGCCGAGAGGAGCTGCGCCCCGGCGCCGCGTTCATGGGCCCGGCGATCGTGGCCCAGGAGGACACCACGACCTGCGTTCTCGATGGCTTCGCCTGTAAAGTCGATGGCTATGGAAACCTGGTGCTGTGCCAAGAGGGGCGGGAAGGCCGGTAGCCGAGGAGATCCGCATGGCGATCGACAAGGTGAAGTTGCAGGTTTTGGCCGATCACTCCCTCGCCGCCGCCGAGAGCATGGCCAACACGCTCTGTCGCACCGCCCACTCCACCTTCGTCAAGGAAACGGAAGACTTTACCACCGGCCTTACGACGGCGGAGGGGGAGACTTTCGCGGCGCCTCGCAGCCTCGGCGCCACCTGGTTTGTCGGCCTCGACTACGCAAACGTCATCCGCATGATCGACGACTACCGGGAAGGCGACATCTGCATGACGAACGATCCTTATAGCGGGTTCGTCTGCACCCATTCGCCGGACATCCACTTGTGGAAGCCGGTGTTCCACAAAGGCGAGATCGTGTGCTTTGCCGTCGGTCATGTCCACAATACCGATGTCGGCGGTGCGGTGCCCGCAAGCCTGTCGCGCACGCTTACCGAGGTCCACCAGGAGGGCATCCGCATCCCGCCGGTGAAGCTTTTCCGCGCCGGAGAGCTCGATCAACAGCTGCTCGATGTGCTTCTGACCAACGTCCGCGTCCGCGACCAGAACTGGGGCGACCTGAAGGCTCTCGTCGCGGCGGTGAACACGGGCGAGCGCAAGGTCCGCGAGATGATCGCAAAGTTCGGCATCGCCGACTTTCGCATCGGGATCCGCGACCTGTTGGATTATACGGAGGCGACGGCACGCTCAATCATCCGCACCATCCCGAACGGGACCTACGCCTTCCACGATTATATCGACGAGGATTCGCCGGGCGGAGTGCCGTGCCGTCTCGCCCTCGACGCTATCGTTGGGGACGAAAGCATCGTCCTCGACTTCCGCAGGAGCGATCCGCAGCTCTCCTCCTCGATGAACATGCCGACCGGCGGCGCCGAGCGGCACACGCTGCTTCTCGTCGCAATCTACCATGCTTTCTATTCGCTTCGGCCCGACATGCTGGTCAATGCGGGCATGACCCGGCCTTTCAGGTGCCTTCTCGCCGACGGCAGCATTCTCAATCCGCGGTACCCGGCTGCGGTCGGCATGCGCAGCCTCACCGCGATTCGGTTGCAAGACGTGGTCTTCGGCTTTCTTGCTGCGGCCATGCCGGAACGCATGCCGGCCGCGCCCGCAGGCAGCATCTGCATCATGAATGTGCTGACCTCGGATCCGAAAACGGGGCGCCGGGTGATGGCGGCGATCGATCCTTTGGTCGGCGGCGGTGGGGCCATGCCCGGCTTTGACGGCTCGAACGGCTCGGGCGGCAATGCGGGGTTCCTCAAGAACACTCCCGTCGAGATCAACGAAGTCGAGGTGCCGATCCGCGTCCTACGCTATGGGCTGACGCCCGATTCGGGCGGTGCGGGGCGGCATCGCGGCGGCCTTTCGGTGACGCTGGAATTTCAGGTGTTCGCACCCAATACCGTCATCACCGCCCGCAACCGCGACCGCACGCGGTTTCAGGCCTGGGGCACGCAGGGCGGCAGGGCCGGGGCGCCTTCCTCCTTCTTTATCAACCGCGGCAGCCCCAAAGCGCGCGTTCTCGGCAACACCGACATTTGCACCGTCGAACCGGGCGATATCATCGAGATCAGCTCCTCCGGCGGGGGCGGGTGGGGAAGCCCCTTCGACCGTCCCGCTGCGGCCGTGCTGGCGGATCTCGAACAGGCCTTTGTAACGGCCGAAGGGGCGAAACGCGACTACGGAGTGGTGATCCGCGACGGCGTTGTCGACAACGCCGCAAGCGACGAATTGCGCCAGAGGCTGCGTTCCCAAAAGGTGAAGGACCACTTCGATTTCGGTCCCGAACGCGAAGCCTTCGAACGGCTCTGGGGCGGGGCCAATTACGACGTCCTCATCGAGCGGCTCCGAAGCGTTCCCGTCGAGTGGCGTTTCTTCCTGAAGCGGAAGGTATTCGATGCCGTTGCGGCGAGCGCGAAGGAGAAGGGCGATATCGGTCCGGCAACAATCGCCGCCATTTTCGGGGGCGTAAAGAGAGAGTTTCCGCAGCTTTCTTAGAGGCCTCTGCCGCCGCCAAAAGCACGAGAGGAGAAGATGGGAGCATTCCTCGGCAAAGTCGTATGGGTCACAGGCGCGGGAACCGGCATCGGCAAGGCTGCGGCTCTGATGTTTGCCGGCGAGGGCGCACGCGTCGTGCTGATGGGCCGCCGGCGAGAGCCGCTCGAAGAGACCGCCCAAGAGATTGGCAAGAAAGGCGGCGCCGCCAAGGTCGTTCCTCTCGACGTCGCCGACCGCGGACGCGTGATGACGGTGACGAAAGAGCTGATCGCGGCCGAAGGGCGACTCGACATTCTCGTCAACAATGCGGGGATCAACGTCGTCAATCGCCGTCTCGGTGAAGTCACGCTCGAAGACTGGGACAGCGTTATCGCCGTCAATCTCACGGGCGCTTTCAACATGGTGATGGTCGCGATGCCGACGATGAAGAAACAGCGCGACGGGCTCATCGTCAACATCGCCTCGACGGCTGCGAAGCGCGTCAGCGGCGTCGCCGGGATCGCCTACTCGGCCTCGAAGTTCGGCATGCTCGGGATGAGCCTCTCTTTGACGCAGGAGGCGTGGAAATTCGGCATTCGCGCTTGCTGTCTGTGTCCAGATGATGTCAATACGCCGATCATGCAGCAGCGGCGTTTCAAATATCCCGAGGAAGTTCTCGATCAGTTCATCCAACCGCAGGATCTGGCGGAAACCATCAAGTTCATCGCGCTCCTGCCGCCTCGCACTTCGGTGCCGGAGATGATCCTGACGCAAACCAACCTGCGGCCTTACACGCCGGCGGAGTCGGGTGTGCCGGCTTGAGACAGTGAGGCAGCATGACCATGGCGGCGCGCGCGCAATCTCGGGATCGAACGCTGGTCGTCGGCGCCGGCATTGTCGGCATTTGTTGCGCGCTTTATCTGCAACGGGAAGGGATTTCCGTCACGGTCGTCGATCCGCGCGAGCCTGGAGACGGCTGCTCGTTCGGCAATGCGGGCGTCCTCTCGACCGGGGGCGTCACGCCCGAGGCGATGCCCGGCATCCTGAGGCGCGTTCCTCGAATGCTCCTCGACCCTCTGGGGCCGATCGCCATACGCTGGAGCTATCTGCCCCGGATTGCACCATGGCTTCTCAGCTATGCCTGGAACAGCCGTGCCGAGAAGGTCGAGCAGATCTCGATCGCGCTTGCCCAGTTGTCGAAAGAAGTGATCCCCGCTTACGAGCCGCTTCTCGGCGACGCCGGCTTGCGCGACATGGTACGGAAGAGCGGCTGCCTCTATGTTTACGAAAGCGAAGAGGCCTTTCGCTCGGCCCGGCCGGCGATCGAGCTTCGGCGCCGGCGCGGCATCCCCGCCGAGGAACTTCCCGGTGAAGAGATCCGGCAGCTCGAACCCGACCTTGCGCCGATCTTTCCGCGCGCCGTCTTCTGGCCCGGCTTCGCCCACACGCTGAACCCCAAGCGGCTCACCTCCGCGCTCGCCGAGCATTTCGCGCGCCGCGGGGGCTCCATCTTTCGCGGCGAGGTCGTCGCCTTGGAGAGGACCGGCGAGGAAAAGCTCGTGGCGGTAACGCGCGGCGAGCGCCTCGAAGCGGCACGGATTGTCGTGGCCGCCGGCGCGTGGTCGCGGCCGCTCGCGGCGATGCTCGGCACGCGTCTTCCTCTCGACACCGAGCGCGGCTACCACGTGATGCTGCCGCAGCCGGGCGTGACGCTCCGCCGCCCGGTTTTGTCGAGCGAAGGCGGCTTCGTCATGACGCCGATGGAGCATGGCCTGCGTCTTGCCGGCACTGTCGAACTCGGCGGCCTCAAAGCGCCGCCCGACCCGAAGCGTGCCGACGCCATCTTGAAGCGAGCGCGCCGCATGTTGCCGGGTCTTGGAGAGGCCGGTAGCGAGACCTGGATGGGTTTTCGCCCATCCTTTCCCGATTCGCTTCCGGTCATCGACCGCGCGCCGCACCAGAGAAATGCCTACTTCGCTTTCGGGCACGGTCACCGTGGCCTCTCTTTCGCCGCCATAACCGGCAAGCTCATCGCCGAACTTGTCAGGGGCGGCAAAACCTCGATCGACGTCGCCCCCTATCGGGCGGCAAGGTTCTAGAGCCGCATTCCTTTGGGATCCGAGGACGCATGAGCGAGAAGAGGCCGCCGAAACCCCGCAGGATCGATGTCGGCGTCGACATCGGCGGCACCTTTACGGATGTCGTTTGCCGCTCTCCCGGAGAGCCGATCCGGGCGGTGAAGCTCCCGACCATTCGCGGCGACCCAAGCGCGGCCGTCCTGCGCTCGATCGCGTACATGTCGAGGCATTGGGACGTGGCGCCCGTCGAGATTGCGCGATTTCTTCACGGCACAACCATCGCCACCAACGCCGTCATCGAACGCAAGGGCGCGAAGATTGGGCTTATCACCAGCAGCGGGTTCAAGGACGTGCTCGAAATGGGCCGAGGGTCGCGCCAGGCCCTCTACCGCGCGATCCTCGAACCCGAGACCCCGGTATTCCTCGCGCCCGGTTCGCGGCGGAAAGAGGTGAAAGAACAGGTTTCGGCGAAGGGCGAGGTGGTCGTTCCGCTCGACGAGGCCGAGGTGGAGCACGCCGCCGGCCAACTCATCGTCGATGGCGCCGAGGCGATCGCCATCTGCTTCATCTTTTCCTTCCTCAATCCCGCGCACGAACTGCGGGCGCGCGAAGTGATCCGCGCCCGCCATCCCGATCTCATGGTCTCGCTCTCGTGCGAGGTCGATCCGGTCTTCCGCGAGTATGAGCGCACGGTCGTGACTGCCTTCGACGCCTATATGAAGCCGGTGGTCGAGCGCTACCTCGGCAAGCTCGAACGCGGTCTATTAGAGGCGGGCGTGGGGGCGCCTTTGCAGGTCATGCAATCGCGAGGCGGTCTCGCGGGGACCAAGGTGGCGCGGAAGAGACCGGTGCGGCTCTTCATGTCCGGCCCGGCCGCCGGCGTCATCGGCGGCACGATCGTTGGCCGCATGGCCGGGAAGGGCGATCTCATCACCATCGATATCGGCGGCACCAGCAGCGACATTGCCCTTGTCGAAGGGGGAAGGCCGATCATCCGACCCGAGGGCAAGATCGCCGGCTTTTCCGTGCGCGTACCGATGGTCGATGTCAACGCGATCGGCGCCGGCGGCGGCAGCATCGCCTGGCTCGACACGGCGGGAGGCCTGCGCGTCGGGCCGCATTCGGCCGGCTCCGAGCCGGGACCCGCCTGCTACGGCCGGGGCGGCGAGGAGGCGACGGTGACCGACGCCTCGGTCGTTTTGGGCTATCTCGACCCCGATTTCTTCGCCGGCGGTTCGCTCCGTCTCATCCCGACCCTGGCGCACGAGGTCATCGCGAAGAAGGTGGCGCGACCGCTCGGCCTTGCGGTCGAGGAAGCCGCGCTCGGCATCCATCGCGTGATCAACGCGCAGATGGTCGAGGGCATTCGGCTCGTTTCGATCCGCCAGGGCGTCGACCCGCGCCGCCTCACGCTCGTGGCTCTCGGCGGCGCTGGCCCTTTGCACGCAACCGCGCTCGCCGCCGAGCTTGCCATCGGCAACGTCCTCATCCCCCGCCATCCCGGCGTTCTCTCCGCCGCCGGACTGCTTGCCGCGCCTATCGAGCATGAGGTCGCGCAGGCCTTCCCGCGCGCCTTGGGGG
Source organism: Pseudomonadota bacterium (assembly GCA_021811945.1). Taxonomy (GTDB): domain Bacteria; phylum Pseudomonadota; class Alphaproteobacteria; order Rhizobiales; family Xanthobacteraceae; genus BOG-931. The sequence goes on from JAKAPE010000021.1 coordinate 17,392, forward strand.
GCCTGTCCCTCACCGAGGTTCGCCGCGCGCTCGCTGGGCTCGACCGAGGGTGCGCGCGGCTCATGGCGGAGGATCGGGTCGCTCCGCAGGCCGTCTCGGTCGAGTATTTTGCCGACATGTGGTACGTCGGCCAGTCGTATCCCCTCGAAGTGCCGCTCCGCATGTCCGAGCGCGACCCGCTTGCCAGCCTTTACGAAGACTTCCTCGCTCTCCACGATCGCATCTACGGCCACAGCACGCGCTCGCCGGCTGCGATCGTCAATCTGCGGGCAGTGCATCGCGCCGGCGGCAGCGACAGCGTCGGCGAACTCGGCTATGAGCCTACCGGGACTGACGCCAGGAAGACGTCGCGCCTAATCCGCGTCGCCGCAGAGCGCGGGCCCGTCCTGGCCGAGATCTATGACCGCGCCGCGATGGTCCCCGGCTTCACTTTCTGGGGTCCGGCCATCGTCGAGCAGGATGACACGACAACCCTCGTCGAGCCGGATTGGCGCGGTACTGTCGTTTCGGACGGCAACCTCTATCTGGAGCGGCAATGATCAAAGGACCGGCGAATAAGAGCGATCGAGGGAGGAGGCAATGAGCGGCAGCACCAGAGAATTCGACCCGATCATCCTCGAGGTGGTTCGCAACAAGCTCGACGGCATCGCCAATGAGATGGAACTGACGCTCATCCGAAGCGCTTTCTCCACCATCGTGAAGGAAGGGCTCGACGCCTCCGCCAGTCTTTTCACGATCGGGGGAGAGACGCTCGCTCAAGCGATTGCGACGCCCATTCATCTCGGCACCCTCATACCCATGGTGGGAACGCTCATCGAGCACCATCCGCCGGACAACATGCGCGAAGGCGACATCTTTATCCTCAACGATTGCTATCAGGGCGGCACGCATCTGCCGGATATCGCCATCATGATGCCGGTCTTCGCGCGCGGGCGGCCGATCGCCATCAGCGCCGCCATGACGCACCACCAGGACGTGGGCGGCATGGCGCCGGGCTCGACGCCGACCAATGCGACGGAGATCTTCCAGGAAGGCATTCGCATCCCGCTCCTCAAATACCGCGACGCCGGGCGCTTGAACGAGACTCTGATAGAGCTCCTGCGCCGGAACGTCCGCCTTCCGGACATTCTCATGGGCGACATCAACGCGCAGATCGCCGCCTGCTCGATCGGCGCGAGGCGGCTCGGGGCGCTTGCCGAAAATTACGGAGAGAACCACTTGATCGCGCTCTTCGATGAGCTTCTCGACCGCTCCGAGAAGATGACGCGCGAGGCCCTGCGCTCTCTCAAACCCGGCACCTACCGCTATGTCGATTACCTCGACAATGACGGCGTCGATCTCGATAAGCCGGTGCGGATCGAGGTGGCGGTCGCTGTCGCCGAAGGCAGCGTTCACTGCGATTTCACCGGCACCTCGCCGCAGGCGCGTGGGCCTTTCAACGCCGTGCCGTCGGGCTCCTATGCCGCCGCCTGCTTCGCCTTGCGGGCGGTTACCGATCCTCTTTCGCTTATCCCGAGCAACGGTGGGTGCTTCAGACCGGTGCGCCTGACGCTTCCCGAGGCGAGCCTCGTCAACCCGCGCGAGCCGGCGCCGGTCGGCTGCCGGACCTCTACGGTCAAGAGGATCATCGGGTGCATCCTCGGCGCGCTCCGGCAAGCCGCACCCGACCGCGTTCCCGCCGACGCGGCGAGCACTTTGCTCATCATCCATTTCGGCGGAAGGCGGGCGGACGGGAGCGGCTTCGTCACCTCGCAGCTCATCAGTGCCGGCACCGGAGCGAGCGACAAGAGCGACGGCGTCGATGTGATCGACACGGATGGCAGCAACTGCATGAACGTGCCCGCGGAGGCGCTCATGATGGAAGCCCCGATCCGCGTCCACCGCGCGGCGCTCAACCGCGACTCCGGCGGAAGGGGCCGCCATCGCGGCGGCCTTGGCGCCCAATTCGAATACGAGATCCTCGATGGCGAGGTGACGCTCACCTACCGCGGCGAACGACACTTCTTCGAAGCCGCGGGATATGATGGCGGCAGCCCGGGGAGCCGTTCTACCGCTGTCATCCGGCGGGCCGACGGAAGCACTGAAGTCATCCCCTCGAAGATCGTCGCGAGGCTCGCCAGGGGCGACCGGCTGCTGCTCACGACGGCGGGCGGAGGCGGCCACGGCGATCCGCACCAGCGAGAGGGAGCGCTCGTCCTCGCCGATGTCGCCAACGGCAAGGTGAGCGCCGAAGCGGCGCGCGAGGCCTACGGCTGCACAACCACTGCTGACCGTCACTAGCTAGGGCGGAAGGCAATTTGGCGGACCTTGTCGTGGGAGTTTGGCGGAATCGCGTATAAATCGTTCGGAATTCCACCGGCGGGGCTTGGTGCCCGGCTCGATCGTCTCCAAGCGTGGCTCGACGCGAATTGCGGCGCCGAGGGATGGGCGATGGCGCAGCCAAGTGTGCGAGGCGTCGTCAACGATGCCCTGGCGATCTACTTCGCCGATGCGACGCTCGCCAGCGCCTTTATCGCCCGCTGGTGCACGGGACAGAAGGCCGAGGTCGTCGACGGGATGTTCCGGGTCAGGGATGACGAGCCAGCGCCGTGAACCATGGCGGCACTACATAAGACGCCGTAAACGGATGAGGCGCCTATCCCGGAATTGATCGGCTTGGAATTCATCGTACGCGGGACCTCCGTAGGGCGATGGCAGGCGAGACGACGATGACCGCTATCGCTACCGCTACCTCCACGGCGATGCGCCGGGACGACGACGCGCGCGTGGGCCGGGTTCCTTCCGCGAACCGGCACCGGCGGCTGGTGGACGAGCCGCACGCGAGCCTTATCGCCCCTTTCCTCCCGGCAGAATCCTGGCATTTCAGCTCGCTGTGCCCACTGCTAATCTGGGGGGCGCCGCGGGTGCCGTCGGTCACGCCGTGTCTGAGGCTTCGACAACTGCGATAACGGCGGTCGATGCCGTCGCAGACGTCGCGGCGGGGGCTTCGGCAATTGTGAAAAACGCGGTTGACGTAGCCGGCGGGGCCGCCTCTGAAGCTTCTGAATCTGCGAAAAGAGGGGTCGATGCGGTTGAACGGGCAGCAGCGGGGGCATCAACCCTCGCGGGCACTGCTGTCGGCGCAATCGGCGATGCTTTTGCGAAGGTTACCACCACAGCAAGCAGTAGTTGGTCAGGGAATGACGATGTCTTCGTACCACAAAGAGCAAGTCGCAGCAACTCTGCCGTGAGCCGCACCGCCTTCGCGGACTGCTTGACGGTCGGGCCGTAATCCGGCTATCCTGCCGTCAACTAGGGAGCGGGGCCTGCGGCTATCCGGGAAATGTCGGTCCATAGTTTTCCGAGACACGGCAAAAGCCGCACCGGCTTTCGCCGACCAGAGGGGACAGCGATGCATGGCCTGTCATGTTGGCGGCTTCGAACCAGAAGAGACGCGATTTGAGAGAGAGCGTGACGATCTCCGCGGCCGCCGGCTACGGGAGGCATGATGTGGGCGGCTCGACAGGTTCACCAGACGAGCTCGCCCACAGATCCTCATGCTTTTGCGCTCAATGACGCGGTGGTTTCTCTCGTGACATCCAGTTCTCTTCCTCTTGCGGCGGATTGCCATGCACACGTCTTTCCGCCTGAATTCCCTTTGCCGCCCGGGCACGGTAACAAACCCGAGCCGTACCAACGCGTTAACCGCCAGGACCACATGGCGATTCTCGCGCAGCATGGCTTCACCCACGGCGTGCTGTCTCAGCCCAGCGGCTATCAGCAGGACAACCGCGCCATGCTGGACGCGATCGCGCACAGCAACAGCCACATCAAGGGGGTCGCGGACATTCCCTACGACATCAGCGACTCCGGCCTGGACGCGCTCGAACGCCAGGGCATTATCGGGCACCGCTTCAACCTAGTCGATCTGGACCGGCGTACAGAATTGTCGCGCCCCGACGCGCAACGCTTCCTTGCCCGGCTTCGGGAGCGCGGCTGGTGGGCGGAGATCCATGCTCACGGTCCATGGTACGCAGACCTGATGCCGCTGCTATCGTGCGGCAACAAGCTTCTTCTTTGCCATATGGGCCGCCCGCAGATCGACCTCGGCTTGAACGAGCCGGGCTTTCAGCGTGTCCTGGAACTCGGCCGCAGCGGACTCGCAGTCGCGAAACTCACCGGCATCGGCCGCTACTCCCGCCAGCCGATGCCGCATGCCGATGCCAGCCCGTTCGTCGCCGCGGTGCTGGACGCGTTCACGCCCGCCCGCTGCATCTGGGGTTCGGACTGGCCGCACCTGCTGATGGCGCGTGGCACCACCTATGACCACGGCCTGCAATGGTTGGAACACGCAGTGCCGGATGCTGCCGCACGTCGGCAGATCCTGTGGAATACGCCGGCTGCCTTGTTCGGCTTCACCGCATGAGAACGACCAATTCCGCGAAGGAACCGAGCATGCCACGCCTCTCCCGCTGCGCGGCCCTTTCCTGCTTGTGCCGCCGTTCGTCGCGCGTCGCGCCGACACACCACATGGGGCTTGCCTTCGCTGACACGCCGCAACGCGTCCGCCGCATCCAGTGCTGAAAAGAACTTCCCTTAGGAAAGCTCGGAATAGCCCAACATTGCTTGCTGGGTGAGCCTACTGGGCCGTAAGAAGATACAATGCAATTATTGTAGAGAGGGGAATCGACTATGCTGAGTTCCACGCGCCGCACCGTCCTGAAGTCCGGACTCGCAGCCATGGCCAGTGGCCTCGCCATGCCTTACATTGTGCGAGCCAGCTTCGCTTCCACGCCCGTCCGTACGCTGAAGCTGGTCTTCGCGGACGTGGTTGCCGCTCCAGGCTTCCAGTCAATGTTGCGATTTGCCGAAAACGTCAAGAAGAAGACGGACGGCGCCATAGTGGTGGACTGTTACGGTGCTGGGCAGCTGGGTTCGGAGTCAAACCAGGTGCCCGGCTTGCAGACCGGCATCTATGATCTTTGCGGCCAAACCTCCGGCTTCGTGGAGCCATTGTACCCTCATTGGAACGTCCTCGACCTTCCGTTCCTGTTCCCGAGCGTCGAGAAGGCGGAGAAGATGTTAGACGGCCCGGTTGGGGCAAGGCTGCTGGGCGAACTTCCCGCCAAGGGAATATATGGCTTGGCGTACGGGTGGTGGGCCTGGCGCGAGTTCGACACGGTCAATCGCCCCGTACCCGAGCCCAAGGACGTGAAGGGCTTGAAGATTCGCGTTCAGCCCGGTGCCGTCTTCGCCGCCACGTTCAGGGCGCTTGGGGCAATTCCGACCGAGATCGACATCACGGAAGTATACCTGGCGTTGTCGGACGGTACCGTAGGGGCGGTCGAACTTCCGGTCATCTCGATGGCCGCCAACAAGTTAGAGGAGGTGGTCAAGGTCGTCACCGAAACCAACTACGATTACAACGTCGGCATCATGATGGCCAGTAAGCGCACCTTCGACTTGCTGGACAAGAAGTACCAGGAGGCCATTCGCGAGGCGGCGCTGGAGCTGACCCCGGACTGGCGCCGGACGGTCGCCCAGGCAACGGTGCAGGACACCAAGGCGTTCGCTGCGCACGGCGTGAAATTCATCAAAGCCGAGCAAGTCGACCGAGTGGCCTATCGCAAGGCTGTGGAGCCGGTCTACCAGCAGTACCGAAAGGTTATCGGCTCGGATCTGATGGACGCGGTGCTCAAGGCAGCGTCCTGATCCGTCGATCGAGCCATCATCAACGTGCTCGCAGCAGCCAAGCGGGCTCTGTGCGTCGAGGTGGCCGGGAGGGAAGGCACAGCAGACAACAGTCCGCGTGCGCTCCGCCTCGGCCGCGTCGCGCGAGCCTTTCACACCACGCTGGATCTCATCGATCTGCTCTCCCGAGTCGTCCTGATTATTATGTTCAGCGGCGAGCTGGGAGTGATCCTGGTCGAAATCTGCCGGCGCGAGTTGTTTGATCAATCCTTCCTATGGCTAGAGGAGGTTTCGCGGATCATCCTGCTGGCGATGGCCTTCATCGGCGGGGCGCTGGCCTACCGGGAGCACAGTAGCGCCGCGGTTTCCTTCATCACCCGATCATTTCGACCCGCTCGCAGGGCCACGATTGAAGCCGGCATCGACGTGGGGATTCTAGGCATAGCTCTGCTCACGGCGGTGGTTTCGTTCGGTCTCTTCAAGATCGACAGCATGTCCATCCTGCCGATGACTGGATGGAACCTTGCCGTGACCGTTGTGCCTTTGCTCATAGGCATGTCGTTCATCATCCTGTTCGCTCTTGAGCGTATGATTCTGTATCACCTGCCGGCGGCAACGCTTCGCGCCTTCCTTGGGCTCGGGGTGCTGACGCTCCTGGTGCTGGTGATCTCGTGGGTGCCATCGCTCCGGCCTGGCAATGGTTGGTCGTTGCTGCTCACGCTGGCGGCGTTTTTGGCGGTGATCTTGCTTGGCCTTCCGGTGGCCTTTTCAATGCTGGTCGGGACGATTCTGTATCTGACCATGACCGGCGTGGCACCCATGGTGGCGGTCGCGCAAAACACGATCGATGGAGCGAGCCTGTTCGTTTTGCTGACCATTCCCTTCTTCGTCTGGGCGGGGTTGATCATGGAGCGGGGCGGCATCAGCAGGCGTCTGGTCAGGTTCGGCATGTCCATGGTCGGCCATTTGCGGGGTGGATTGCAGCAGGTCGTCATCATCACGACCTTCCTCGTCGCTGGCGTGTCGGGCTCGAAGCTGGCCGATGTGGTGGCGGTTGGCACGATCATGCGTGAACAGCTCGTCGGCAAGGGATACCGGGCGCAGGACGGGGCCGGGGTGCTGGCTGCGGCGACGGCCATGTCGGAGTCGATCCCTCCGTCTATCGCCATGCTCGTCCTCGGGTCCGTGATACCGGTTTCCATCGGCAAGATGTTCGTCGCCGGGTTGTTGCCGGCAGCGACGCTGGCAGTGATCCTGATGATCTTGGTCTGGTTCATGGCAGTTCGCCGTCCGACCCAGCCGGTGGGCAAGGCGAGTGGGGGAGAACGGGCGAGGGCGGCGCTGGGGGCACTGCTGCCCGCCGCGATGCCGGCGATCCTCATCATCGGCATCAAGGGAGGGATAGCCACTCCAACCGAGGTCTCTTCGGTGGCCGTGTTCTACGGCATCGTGCTGGCGGTGCTGGTTTACCGGGAGATGGGCTGGCGCAGCTTCGTCACCGCAGCCGTCGAATCCGCTGTGCTGTCGGGGATGGTGCTGTTCATGATCGCCGCAGCGGGATCTTTCGCCTGGGTCCTGTCGGCCGGCAACATGCCCTATTATCTGCTCAGCCTCCTGCGCGCCGCCGGCGACAACAGATATGCGTTTCTGGCTGGGACCATCGTGATCGTGATCATCGTCGGATCCTTGCTTGAGGGGTTACCGTGCTTGGTCATTCTCGCGCCGATTCTCTACCCGGTCGCCGTCAGACTGGGGATCAACGGCATCCACTACGCCATGGTTCTCGTGCTCGCCATGGGCGTCGGCATCTTCGTGCCGCCGACCGGGATCGGCTTCTTCGCCTCCTGTTCGGTCATGCATGCCAGCGTCGAAGACACATCGAAGGCGATCCTACCTTACATGCTGGCCTTGCTGGTCGGCATTCTGATGTTGGCCTACGTGCCCTGGTTTTCCATGGCCTTGCTGAACCTGCTAGGGCACTGACGCGATGGCCGAAAGCTTCACGCGGAACCGGGCACCGCCATTTCCGGTTCTGGGGTTCACGTCCCCCGGGGGCAGAAATCGGGATAGGGGGACGCCTCGCGGCGCCACCCCTCCCACACCACCGGGCATACGGGTCCGTACCACGGCGGTTCGACCGGGTTAAGCTTGGACGGGAACGTAGAGGTGGGGAAGACCGAGGCCGTGGAAATACGCGTTGCGCGGGGCCTGTTGGACCGCCGGATGTCCGGACATGCGCCAGAACCCGGTCGGCGAGCCGGCGGCAACCGCCGCGCTGAACTTTGGCACGCCACGGCGCCGCAGTTCGTGGAAGCGGTTGGGGCCGTTTTGCCACTGCCGCCAAAGATACAGACGTAGCCTTCGGCGGGTCCAGGCCTCCAGGTTAGTGAGCACCCGCGGGGTTTGGCAGAAGCCGAAGTACCCGCGCCATCCGAGAAGGTATGGCGCGAGGTTTTCGATCAGTTGCGCCAGACTGATCCCCCGGGTCCGGCGGGTCATGTCCCGGATTTGCGCCTTGAATTTGTCGAGGGCTTTCGGCGCGATGCGCCGCTCGCTCCCGTCATTCGCGATGCTGAACCCCAGGAATTTGCGCTCCTCCGGTCGCGCCACCGCGCTTTTCGCGTCGTTGACCTTGAGCCGCAGCTTGTTGGTCAAGAACCGGCTTACCGACGCCATTATCCGTTCCCCGGCGCGGCGGCTGCGAACATAGATGTTGCAGTCGTCCGCATAACGGCAGAAGCGGTGACCCCGGCGAGCCAGTTCCTTGTCGAGATCGTCGAGCACGAGATTGCTGAGGAGAGGCGAGATCACTCCCCAAACGCAAAAGGTAATTTCTGCTTTGATCGCGTGATCCCACTTGATCGTTCTCGCTTTGTGCTTGATTTGCACCTCAAAAGTTAATATGCGTATGACATATATCGCGATCGACCGGGTCGGGTCGCGGAGGTGGTAGGAATTTGAAGGCGGCGTAATCTCCTGATTGGAGTTGAACCCAAAGGGCGGCCGGCGAGCCGCCAGGAGATCACGCCATGGACGAGACTATCGCAAGGAGCGCGTCGCGGCCATTCCGGGATCAGGACTGGTTCGACCAGATCAGCACCAGGCCCGTGCCGTCATAGACCAAGAGCTTGATCCGGTCCGTCCACTTCGAGCGGAACACGAAGACCGTTCCGCCAAACGGGTCTTGCCGCAATACCGATTGCACCAACGCCGCCAAGCTGTCCGCCCCGCCCCGACGCGCACGAGCGCCCCGCCGATCTCGATCTCGATCGCCCTTGCGCAGCAACCGGCTTCTTCTTCTGCCACGACCGGAACAAAATCGGACGCCGCAAGGCCGCCATCGGCAACGGTGCCCGCGCAAAACCCTCGCCGCCAGTCGTAAAGCTGGTTGCTATGCGGCCCGTGGCGCAACGCAATCTCGCTCGTCACCGTCCCCCGCGCCAGGCTCTCCCCGACCATCGCCGCCTTCTCCGCAGCGCTCCAACGCCGCCGTCGCGGCGTCCCGCTCAGAACCTCCACCCGACGGAAACTGTGCCCATCATTTGGCAAATTACTTGGCACGCGATCCTTTTGCCTGCGATCAAACAAGCAGGATCACTCCAGTGTTACCACCCGCCGCAAGGTGGGGCTCAAGCTTCGCTTACCATCCACCGGACTGACCAAACCATCCTCCATCACCCCGGCCTTGAGAAAGGCGCGGATGAGCTTGAGAACGCGCTTGTCCGACACCCGCGCAGGGGCCCGCGCCATCAAGCCATCGTGATTGACCCGGTCGAAGAATTTTTCGAGATCAAGATCGGCCACGACGCTGTAGCCCTCTGCGATGTAGAGCTGCGCTTGGGCTACCGCCTGGTGGGCGGATCGCCCCGGCCGGAAGCCGTAGCTGTGCTCGGAGAACGTCGGGTCCCACCGCTATTGAAGAACCTGCAGCAGAGCCTGCTGGATCAGTCTGTCGATGACGCAAGGGATGCCGAGTTTGCTAATCCCGCCATCGGGCTTGGGTATTTCGACCCGCTTGACCGGTCGCGGCTGGTAGGTTCCCGAGAGTAGTTGGGATCGAATGTTTAGCCAGTGCTCACGCAGGTAGGCCTTGGCGTCCTCGATGGTCATCCCATCGATACCAGGGCTGCCCCTGTTGCTGCGAACTCGTTGCCACGCTCTCACGAGATTTTCTCGGTCACACGCCTCCTCCATCAATTGTTTTGCGCAAGCCGGGCTTTCGGGTGTCGGCTTCGTTACGGGCGGTTCGGTCCCTTGGCGGCCGTGCGCTGGGGCTTCACCCCGATCCTCCGGCGCCAAGGCCAGCGTGTACTGGATGTTCTGTATCCCTTCGCCGAGGGCCGCCTTGCGCGGCGGTGCCGGCTCGGGCTGATTGCAAACACCGGTGCAAACACCGGTGTTTGCATCGGTGCAAGAGGCGGTGCCATGTCGAGAATTGAACTGATCACTGGCCCTGAGCGGCGGCGGCAATGGAGCGAGGAGCAGAAGCGCGCGATTGTTGCCGAGACCTTGGAACCCGGGGCGGTGGTTGCGGAAGTGGCGCGCCGGATCGACGTTTGCACGGATCTCATCTATCGCTGGCGCAGCAAAATACAGGCGCGGGGGGAGCTGCCCTGCGACGTCAGACTTCGCGAGGACCCTGGGAAGGGATTTGCGCGAGTTCTGGTCGCGCCGCCTGAGAGGCTTGAAAGGCCGCCTGAAGAGGGGGCGGGGTGTTGTGCGGCGCCGGCCATCGAAATCGAGTTTGCGGGCACAGCACGGCTGCGGTTCCCGGCCTCGATCCCGATGGCGGTGGTGAAGGCATTAGCGCAGCGATCATCCCGGTTCCCTCTGGGGTGCGGGTATGGTTGGCGGTCGGCCGGACTGACATGAGAAAGGGCATGGATGGCACATCGGGCGCGCGAGTGCGGAAGCTTTCGCGCGCGAGGGTGCGCGGGTGATCGCGACCGACATCAATGAGCGCCTGCTCGCCACGCTTGCCGGCTGCGAGACGCGGCACCTCGACGTGACCGATAGAGACGAGGTGCAGGCACTCGCCGCCTCGCTCGGCCCGATCGACATCCTGTTCAACTGCGCCGGCTATGTGCACTCCGGCACGATCCTGGAGTGCGACGCCAAGGCCTGGGAGTTTTCCTTCGCTCTCAACGTCACGTCGATATTCCACACGATCAGCGCTTTCCTGCCCGGGATGCTGGTGAAAGGCGGCGGCTCGATCATCAACATGGCCTCCGCCGCCTCGAGCGTGAAAGGCGTGCCGAACCGCTTCGTCTACGGCACCACCAAGGCGGCGGTGATCGGCCTCACTAAATCGATCGCCGCGGATTTCGTCGGACGCGGCATACGCTGCAATGCGATCTGTCCGGGCACGGTGGACTCGCCCTCGCTCCGCGAGCGGATCCACGCCCAGGCACTGGCGAGCGGCCAGGGTGAGGCAGCAGTGCGCGCTGCTTTCGTCGCCCGCCAGCCGCTCGGCCGCCTCGGCCGGCCGGAGGAAATCGCGGCGCTCGCGGTCTATCTGGCCTCCGATGAATCCGCGTTCACCACCGGCACGATCCAGGTGATCGACGGCGGCTGGTCGAACTGATCCCTCACGGCAAGAAGGAATTCCGGTTTTGAAGCTGCTGCGCTACAGCTCGGAGGGCCTCGAACGGCCCGCCTTGCTTAGGTGAATACCTTTCGGGCGATTGATGTTTGCCGCGCCGAGGCGCGCGCTTCTGTCCGCCCTGCGCAGGCACGTGGTATCAAGCCATGCCGCAGGAGCTTGGCGCATCGAGCGTAATGCAGCATCGGTCGAACGGCCGCTTCCATCATCCGACCTGGCTGTTGCTTGATCCCGACGACAACGGCGGCTCGGGGCACGACCCGGCGCCGTCCTCGATGGAAGCGAGCGGCCGGTTTAAGGCCGGAATCCAGCCGATTACTCATGACGCGGTGAATGGTCGCTGTCGGCGCATGGCGGCAGAGCGGTTTGCGTGGTCGCATTTCCGCTGCGCGACAAGTATAGGCGCACATGTCAAAGGTACATTGCGGCTCATCGACACCTCTCTACATAATAATGCTCAACAGGTTCTTGAAACGACAAGAAAGCGTCACCATATACACTAGGATCTCAGAAATCCTTTAGAACTCTCTTTTCACCCTCGTCAGCGGCAGTTGGCGGGGGTCGTGGCCTTGGGAGCATTCCGCTCCCGAGGAGAAAATCATGAAGATCGGACGTTCGCTTTCCGAGGTTGCCGCCGAGATCGAGCGGCAGGCACGGACGAAGCAGGATTACATCGCGGATACGAGGCAGCTCTCCGTCACAGAAGAT
>JAKAPE010000258.1 GCA_021811945.1 Pseudomonadota bacterium
TTGCAGTCCCAGACGGTGTGGCTGCCCCGCTTGTATACTTCCATGCAGCCGTTTTATACCGGAAACGCCGCGATCCCAGCCGCCTAAAGGCGTGGGGTTTCCTGATCCCCTATCGGGGACTCTAAATATTATCCGCGGGATCAGGCGACCGGTTTTGAGGTCGGCGATTTGCGCGGCGCCTTTACCCTGTCACGTCGGCTGCCCTGAAACGATGCATGGGCCCGCGCAGTAAGCACGCCCTTTAACCCTTGGCGGCGGCCTTGGCCCAGCTATCGCGCAGCCCGACAGTGCGGTTGAACACAGGCCGGTCGGGCGTCGAATCGCGGTCGCGGCAGAAATAACCCTGCCGCTCGAACTGTACCGCCGCGTGGGACGTATCCGCGGCCAGATCAGGCTCGACGCGCGCGTCGGCGACTACTTCCAATGAATTGGGATTGAGGTCAGCGGCGAAATCGCCGGCGTTCGGCTCCGGGCGCAGAAACAGTGCGTTGTAGAGGCGCACCTCGGCCGGCACTGCGTCGGCGGCGGAAACCCAGTGCAGCGTTGAGGCCACCTTTCGTCCGTCCGGCGCGTTGCCGCCGCGGGTCTGCGGGTCATAGCTGCAGCGCAGCTCGACCACCTCGCCGGCCTTGTTCTTCACCGCTTCGCGGCAGGTGATGAGATAGGCGTAGCGCAGCCGCACCTCGCGCCCGGGCGCAAGGCGGAAAAATTTTTTCGGCGGATTTTCCATGAAATCGTCGCGCTCGATATAAAGCTCGCGGCCAAATTTGACGCGCCGTGTGCCGTCGGCGGGATTTTCCGGGTGATTGACCGCTTCGATCTCCTCGCTCTGCCCCGACGAATAATTCTCGATCACGACTTTCAACGGCCGCAGCACGGCCATGCGCCGTTGTGCGCTCTTATTGAGGCGCTCGCGGATGGAAAACTCGAGCATGCCGATGTCGACAACGCTGTTGGCCTTGGCGACGCCGATCCGCTTGACGAAATCGCGGATCGCCGCGGGCGGCACGCCGCGCCGCCGCAGCCCGGCGAGCGTCGGCATGCGCGGATCGTCCCAACCGGCGACATGTCCGCCGCGCACCAATTCGGTGAGCACGCGCTTCGACAGCACCGTGTAGGTGAGATTGAGGCGTGCGAACTCGTATTGGTGCGGGCGCGAGGGAACCGGCAGGTGGTCGATAAGCCAGTCGTAGAGCGGCCGATGGTCCTCGAATTCGAGGGTGCAGAGCGAATGCGTGATGCCTTCGATGGCGTCGGATTGCCCGTGGGCGAAATCATAGCTCGGATAGATGCACCAGGCGGTGCCGGTGCGCGGATGCTCGGCGTGCAGAATGCGATAGAGCGCCGGATCGCGCAGGTTGATGTTGCCGGAGGCCATGTCGATCTTGGCGCGCAGGACGCGCGCCCCGTTCGGAAACTCGCCGGCGCGCATGCGGCGGAACAGATCGATGTTCTCGGCGATGCTGCGCCCGCGATAGGGGCTTTCGGTGCCGGCCTCGGTCAATGTGCCGCGGGTCGCCCGCATCTCCTCCTGCGTCTGGTCGTCAACATAGGCCAAGCCTGCGCGGATCAAATGCTCGGCCCATTGGTAAAGCTGCTCGAAATAATCCGAGGCATGATAAAGATGTCCGCCCCAGTCGAAGCCGAGCCAGCGCACGTCGCGCTCGATGGCGTCGATATATTCCTGCTCCTCCTTCGTCGGGTTGGTGTCGTCGAAACGAAGATTGCAATGCCCGCCGAATTCCCCGGTCACGCCGAAATTGAGGCAGATCGATTTCGCGTGGCCGATATGGAGGTAGCCGTTCGGTTCTGGCGGGAAGCGGGTGACGATGGTTTCGTGCCGGCCGGCGGCGAGATCCGCACGTATGATGTCGCGGATGAAATCCTGTCCGGCTTCGCGTATTGCTGTTTCGCTCGCCGCCATGGATACCATTGACAAAGTTGAGGTCAGATTTTTTTTTGCGATGGTCGCAATCCAGCTCGCCTTACGCCGCCCGATCGCCGCGCCTTGTCACGTCACCGAGGCCGGCGAGCAGGCCGGCGACGGAAATGTCCTCGTCGAGGTGTTCCCAATGCAGGCCGACGCGGCTCAACTCGACGACCTCGCGCTCCGCTGGCGTCGCGTGCAGAAGGCGCGGAAACCATGCCAGCGGCACGCCCAGCGTGCGGCCGTCCGTAAGCTCGACCCACATCGTGTGCTCGTCAAAGCGGACGGCGGTCGCCGAAATGCTCATGCCATGCCCTCAGGATGATGTCCAGATTGTCCATAACGACTTGTAAGATACGCGCAATCTCGCGCGAATTGAAGCCGTAGCTGTCGCCGACCGCTAGAGGGTCCAGCAAAATCTTGGCGTCCGGCCGCCGCCCCTTACGTGGATGTGGGGCCGCTCGCGCGGGGCGCCTTCGTTGGAGAAAAAGAAATAGCGCAGGCCGCTTTCGCGGAACACGACCGGCATCTTGCTGTTCCGAGGGTATACTCTGTTCACATGAGAACCCGAAAACCGAATCGGCCACATCTCAATCTTTTCGCCCTTTCAGTCGAGTCTCGCTTTTTCGGGTTTTCACGGAATCTGAGTGTATGTTGCGGGGAGTCCAAAAAATCAGGCCGTGTCAAAATCGCTAATGCGCGGGAGTTGGCGTTTCTTGCCATTCCCGCCAGTGGGTCGGCCGCACGTAAATGCGTTGAACGGTTCCTGAACGAAGCCAGCCGCCCGAAATGCGACGGCAGGCAAACACAAGCGCGTGCAGGCCATCCTCGTCGATGACCGCCACTTCAAGGTCTCGGTCAAACGGCGCGGTATGTATGGGCTGCCACGCGATCAAAGCTTTCGCCCGAGGTTGCACGCAATCGTAACGCCCATGTGCGCCATTTCAGCCACGAACCGCGCATGTGGTTGGCTCCCGGGTGGTCAAACGCCAAGCATATCGCATGGTTCGAAGACCGTTCGGTCAATTCCAATTCACGGTACGTGTCGTTTCCCGGGAGGCATTGAGCGCCTTTGTGCAATTTTAGCAATTCAGGAATTTCCCTTCAGGGCTTGCCCGTAGTCCCTTCGGATTTGACCACCGAAGACCCTTGTGAGAACGTCGGCGCCCCCACCGCCCCGTCTGCGGTGGTTGCGCGCCATGCTGCCTCCGGACCCGGTGGAAGCCGATCCATATGCTTCAAGAAGAGGGTCAGCGTCCATATTTGTGAATCGGTCAACACGTCTTTCCATGAGGGCATGCCGGTCCAGCGAATTCCGTGTGCGATTTTCCAAAACGTCCAGCCTTCGGGATCGTCCTCAACGCCCTTACTTGCCAACTGCGGAGCGCCTGGATTTTCGCCTCTTCCTATGGCGGACGGCGCAGCGTCTCCGGCAGCCGTGCCGTGGCAAATTAAGCAATGTTTCCTGTAAAGCTTGATGCCAGCGATCAGCTTGGCGTCCGTCAGCGGAACGGGATTCCTTATCTTCGGAGCCTCGTTACGAAGAGTTGCCCGGAGCGACATTCCGGCAATGAACCGCTCCAATGATCCGGGTTTTGCATCGGCATTGGCAGGAATGATTCCGCTTCGCAGAATCAAATAACCCGATCCCGCCGCCACGATGACCGTAAGAAGAATGCCGAGAATCAGCCCTCTTAGCATGCGTTTTTCCCGACCTTACTCTCCGCTATTCGCACTCTTGCGCAGCGTGCGGAACAAAACACGCCGACCACATCGGAAAAATCGCGGCGCCAACGAACGAGCCGCCGCGATTCCAACACTCTGACGCGTCAACTATTTGCTCGCGCGGCTCTCAACATTACAGGCCGCTACGTCAGCCTGCTTTCTTCACCCAGAACTTGCACCACCCGTTCGGGGCAACCGCACCGTCGACAATGGGACAGGAGCTCGGCGGCTGGAAGAACGAACAGTTACTGCACTCCTGGCCGGCTTTAGGAGAATCCTGGTACAAGACCGCCGTCTTTGCCATTTTCGCAAAAGCATTTCGCATGGAAGCAAGGACGACTGCGACTCCTCCAGCCAATGAAATCCCGCGAAAAAGGGTGGCGCGGCGGGACATCATATCCGATTGCGGTTGCGATCTATGATTCATATCTGCCTCTTGGAACTCGCTCTCTGGGATCGCTGCGATTCGCATTCGCAGCTAGGCCGGTCGGGTAGTTGCTTTTCCGGAGGCATTCATTGATTTCGGTCAATAGACCTAGCGCGTGCGTCGTCCACATAATTGATTTTTATCAAGCATGGAGCTCTACGCCGGGCGCTCACTACCGCCTCACGGAAAGAGCGCCACCTGATCGAGCCCCATCGTTTCGGGCAAGCCGAGCATAAGGTTCATGTTCTGCACCGCCTGGCCCGAGGCGCCCTTGGTCAGGTTGTCAAGCGCGGAGCCGATGATGGCGCGGCCTCGTCTGCGGTCGGCCGCGACACCGATGAAGGTCAGGTTGGAGCCGCGCACGTAGTGGGTCTGCGGCAGCTTGCCGAAGGAAAGCACATGCACGAACGGCTCGTTGGCATAAAACTTCGACAGCAGCGCATGAAGGTCCTGCGGCGCCGCGCCTTGCACCGCGCGTATGTAGATCGTCGATAGGATGCCGCGGTTCATCGGCACCAGATGCGGCGTGAAGCTGACGACGACCTCGCGCCCGGCGGCCAGGGAAAATTCCTGGTCGAGCTCGGCCATGTGGCGATGGTGGCCGACGCCGTAGGCATGAAAGCCCTCCGATACTTCGGCGAACAACAAATCCTCGCGCAATCCCCTGCCCGCGCCGGTGACGCCGGATTTGGCGTCGATGACGATCTCGTCGGGATCTATCGCCTTGGCGCGCAGGAGCGGAATGAGCGCAAGCTCGGCACAGCTCGTATAGCAGCCTGGATTGGCGACGAGCCGCGCCGCGGCGATCTTGTCCCGGTGGATTTCGGTCAGGCCATAGACGGCCTCCTTCTGCAAGTCCGGCGCGGCATGGGCGTGGCCGTACCAGCGCCCATAGGCGGCCGGATCGGCGAGGCGGAAATCGGCCGAGAGATCGACGACCTTTGTTTCCGGCGCCCGCACCAATAACTCGCCGACGACCTTTTGGGTCGTGCCATGCGGCAGCGCGCAGAAGGCGAGATCGAGGCCGAGCGCGGCCCAATCGGCGGTATCGAGCGCGGTGAGCGGCGGCAGCCTGAAGGGCGTGAATTGCGGAAAGACATCCGCCATGGCCTGTCCGGCGCGGCGGTCGGCGGTAAGCAGCACGATCTCCACGCCCGGATGGCGGATGAGCAGCCGCAGCAGTTCCGCGCCGGTATAGCCGGAGGCGCCGAGCACGCCGATCTTTTTTGCTTTCTCCGAGAGGATCGCCGACATGAATCAGGGATTTACCGTGGTCGCTGCCCTGGCGCCAGGGCACTTTGCCGCCCTTTTCATGGATTTGCCCCGTCCATGGCATAGTCAGAGCGATGATTCGTCGTCCCTGCAGCGCGCAAAACGGCTTGCGCGAGCATATTTATGGGCAGAACAACGAAGTCGCATGGAAAAGACCGCAAAGACGTCGAAAACGCCTGATCTGTTCGCCAATCTTGGCGAGCCGCGGGGCACCGCGCGCCGCCCCAGTCGCATCAGCGGCGGTTCCGCCCGCAGCACCTCGGCCGAGGCCGGCTACACCGCGCGCCATATCGAGGTACTGGAGGGACTCGAGCCGGTGCGGCGGCGGCCGGGCATGTATATCGGCGGCACCGACGAGAAGGCGATGCATCACCTCTTCGCCGAGGTGATCGACAACGCGATGGACGAAGCGCTCGCCGGCCACGCGAGCGTCATCGATGTGAGGCTCGACGCCGACGGCTACGTCACCGTCACTGACAACGGCCGTGGCATCCCGGTCGACCCGCACCCGAAATTTCCAAAAAAGTCCGCGCTCGAAGTGATCATGTGCATGCTGCACGCTGGCGGCAAATTCGATTCACAGGTGTACGAGACCTCGGGCGGCCTGCACGGCGTCGGCGTTTCGGTCGCCAACGCGCTCTCCGCGCGGATGGAGGTCGAAGTCGCGCGCGGCCAGCAGCTCTACCGGCAGGTGTTCGAGCGTGGCCACCCGCAATCGAAGCTGGAAAAGCTCGGCCGCGTCGCCAACCGGCGCGGCACCAGCGTGCGCTTCAAGCCCGACCCGCAGATTTTCGGGCCCAAGGCCGCCTTCAAGCCGCAGCGGCTGTTCAAGATGGCGCGCTCGAAGGCCTATCTGTTCGCCGGCGTCAAGATCCGCTGGAGCTGCGCCAAGGAACTTTTGCGCGGCGTCGAAGACGTGCCGGAAGAGGCGACGTTCCATTACGCCGAAGGTTTGAAGGATTTTCTCTCCGCCGCCATCCACGGCGACACCCTCGTGCATCCCGATATCTTCACCGGCAAATCGGGCCCCACCGGCGCCCATGGCGCCGTCGAATGGGCCGTCGCCTGGACGGCCGACGCCGACGGCTTCGTCTCCTCCTATTGCAACACCATCCCGACGCCCGACGGCGGCACGCATGAAAGCGGGCTCCGCGCCGCGCTCCTGCGCGGCCTCAAGGACCATGCCGAGCGCG
>JAKAPE010000022.1 GCA_021811945.1 Pseudomonadota bacterium
GCGGAATTCGCGCGGCTGCAACTGCAATTCCTGCCCGGCGCGGGTCACCTCGTGCGAAAGGCGGTTGAGCTCGAGATCGGCGATCCGATAGACGGTCTCCTCGCCGCGGCTGCCGCGCCGGCGCGCCAGCGCCTCCGCGCGCGCCAGCAGTTCCGAGAACGCGTAGGGTTTTGCCAGATAATCGTCGCCGCCGCTGCGCAGCCCCTTGACGCGGTCGTCGACCTGGCCGAGCGCCGAGAGGATGAGCACCGGCGTCTCCACCGCCTTGGCCCGCAAGGCGCCAACGACCGACAGCCCATCGAGCTTCGGCAGCATGCGGTCGACGATGAGCACGTCGTATTGACCGTCAAGCGCGAGCGCCAGGCCGTCCTCGCCGTCGCCGGCCCGGTCAGCGACATGGCCGACCTCGCGGAACGCCTTGACGAGATAATCGGCCGCGTCGCGGTCATCCTCGATGACGAGAAGGCGCATGGTTTTGCCGCGTTGATAGCCCCTCTGGAGAATCATTCGCCCGTCCACCAGTCATATTGTCTCGCGGAACTCCCGCGGCAATGCCCGCTCGCTTTGCGGCGGATCAAAAAGGGCGATTGAGCGGAAAGCTTAAGGGGGTGGCAAGGCTGATGCCTGCCACCCCCCTCGCCTGACTCCGCCTCGGCGGGGGCGACGGAAGCCGAGAGGCAGAGTTGGCATTGGGTGGGGACGGGTCGCGAGACCCGTCCCCAGGGTACGCCCGCCAGCGGGGGCGACGAATGCCGGCGGATCGCCCCATGACTGCGGAGCCTTGCATTCCTGAAAACGGGAACCAGGCTCCAACCCGTCTAGTGTGGCGGTTCAGAAGTCCGCATCATTCTTGCCGCGGACTCGTCATGCGGGCTTCTGAACCAAAGCCACACTGGATCAACAGGGTTGCTCGTGTCCCATTCCGGACTTCTGAACCGCCGCACTAGGCATTGCCGAGCGGCAGGGCGACGAAGCGCGTGCCGCCGCTCGACTTCACCCGAAACAATACCGTGTGCTTGCCCTTCTTGCGTGCGACGTCGAGCTCCTTGCGCACCTCCGCGGGGCTCGACACCGATTTGCCGCCGACGTCCAGAATGACGTCGCCGACCTGAAAGCCCTGCCCGGCGGCAATCCCGTCCGGATCGACCGCAGTGACGACGACACCTTTGCCGTCGCCGCCGTTCGCCTTGTTGCCGGGCGCCAGCGTGAAGCCGAGCTTCGGCATATTGCTGTCGGCAAACGAGTGCTCGTCTTCTTGATTGGCAGTCTGCTTTTCGGCCGGCAGGGTGCCGAGCGTGAGCATCACGGTCTTCTGCTCGCCGTGACGGATCAACGCCAACCTGACCGTTGTGCCCGGCGCCGTGGTGCCGATCCGCCTTGCCAACTCGCGCGCATCGCGCACCGCCGCGTCGTTGACGGCGGTGATGACATCTCCGCTCTTGATTCCGGCCTTGACCGCGGGGCTGTTCGGCTGCGGCTCGGAGACCAGCGCACCAGCGGCCTTCTTCAAGCCGAGGCTGTCGGCGATGTCGGGGGTGACCGACTGAATCTCGACGCCGATCCAGCCGCGGGTGACCATGCCCTTCTCGCGCAATTGCTTGATCACGCTCTGGACCGTGTCGGCGGGAATGGCGAAGGCGATGCCGACCGAGCCACCCGAGGGCGAGAAGATCGCGGTATTGACGCCGATGACATCGCCGTCGACGTCGAAGCTCGGGCCGCCGGAATTGCCTTTGTTCACCGGCGCGTCGATCTGGATGAAGTCGTCATAGGGGCCGGCACCGATGTCGCGGCCGCGCGCGGAAACGATGCCGGCGGTCACGGTGCCGCCAAGCCCGAACGGATTGCCGACCGCAATGACCCAGTCGCCGATCCGCGGCGCCTTGTCGGCGAACTTCACGTAGGGAAAATCCTTGCCGTCGACCTTGATCAGCGCAAGGTCGGTGCGCGGGTCGGTGCCGATCACCTTGGCGCTGTAGGTCTTGCCGTCGTCGGTCGTCACCTGCACCTTATCGGCGCTCTGCACCACATGATTGTTGGTGACGGCATAGCCGTCGGGCGAGATCAAAAAGCCGGAACCTTGGCCGGTGATGATCTCGTGGCCGCTGCCGCCGTGATTAGGCACGCCGAATCGGCGGAAGAAGCGCTCGAACGGCGAACCCGGCGGGAACGGCGTCTCGTCGCCGCGGACGGAATGCACCGTCCGCTCCACCTTGACGCGCACTGAGATCACCGCCGGCTTGACCTTCGCAACGATGTCGGCAAAACCTACCGGACGTTGCGGCAGCTGCTGCGCCCGCTGCGACAGGTTCTGTGCCTGTGCGGCGGCGCCGAGGAAATCGGCCTTGGGCCCAAACTTGGGCGCAAAGTTCGGCACGATGAGGAGCGCCGTCGCGCCGACGCCCACGACCGTCATCGTTAGAAGACCGATAGGCCGCGCAAATCGCCAGCGACACCAGGGCAGCAAACTACCGCTCATCCAGAATCTCCAAGAACAGGCCCGTGCAGGCGACGGTGCCCGCCGACGGTGCCCCACGGCCCCAATATTTGCGCGGCACTTTGACGGGATTCGCCTTACGGCGCCCTGTCGGCCGCATTAATATTTCGTAATGTTGGCCGCACCGCATCACGCCGCTTTCTTCAGCCTTCGCGGCGCAACAGATCAGCGAGCCGGGCTTCCTCGGCGGCGGTGAGGTTTGCCGGCTCGGCCTGCGGCAGCGACCGGCGTCGGCGCACAATGACGGCGATCGCCACGATGCCGATGATCAGGGTCGCCGGCGGCAGTCCCCATAATGCCGCCGTATGCCATGCCAAGCGCGGCTTGAGCAGGATGAACTCGCCGTAGCGGGCGACGAGAAATTTCACCACCTGGGTGTCGCTGTCGCCGGCCTTGAGTCTCTGGCGCACGAGCACGCGCAGATCGTGGGCGAGCGGAGCCTGCGAATCGTCGATCGACTCGTTCTGGCAGACCATACAGCGCAGTTCCCTCGACAGCGCGCGGGCGCGCGCTTCGAGCACCGGATTCTTCAGCATCTCACCCGGCTCTACGGCGAACAGCGGGGCAGCCCACAGCAATGCCGTCAGGAATGGGACCAAGAGCACGAGGCGATTTACGAATTTCACGGCTTCACCCTGCCGCCCGCAGCGCCGCGCGGATTCTCTTCGCCGGTTTTGGCGCGCCCACGCGCAGCCGCCGGTCGGAAAGCGACAAAGCGCCGCCGAAGAACATCAAGGCGGCCCCCCACCAGATCATAATCACATCGGGCTTGAAATAGAGCCGCACCGGAACGGCGCCGCTGAGGTTCGAGTCGCCGAGCGACAAATAAATTTGACTGATGCCGCGCCGCATCAGCGCCGCCTCGGTGACCGCCATGTTGCTCGCGGGGAACGTACGCCGGCTCGGCTGCATGACGCCGATGAGGCTGCCGCCGCTGCGGCGCACCGTAAAATGGCCGACGGCGTCGCGATAGTTTGGTCCACTGCGGTCGAACATGCCGTCGAAGGTGAGCTGATAATGGAAAATGTTGACGCTGTTTCCCGGCTTGATCGCAACAATGCGCTCCGAACCCCAGGCTGTCGCGGCGACGATGCCGAACAACGTGACACCGATGCCAAAATGCGCAAAAGCCGTCCCCCAGGCCGAACGCGGCAGTCCGGCCGCGCGCCGCAGCGCCGCCCTGAGCGGCAGCCGCAAGATCATGGTGCGCTCGGCGATGTCGACGAGCGCGCCGGCCATCACGAAGATCGCGAGCCCGACGCCAAACGGCGCCACCACCGGACCGCCATGCTCAAGCGCAAAGGCCGCCGCGACCGCGACGGCCGCGAGCATCTCCGCCGCCATGAGCCGCTGCGCGGCGCCTACAAGATCCCCACGCTTCCATCCGAGCAGCGGTCCGAACGGCATCGCCAGCAGCAGCGGGATGAAGAGGGGAACGAAGGTCAAATTGAAGAAAGGCGGGCCGACCGAAATCTTCTGGCCGGCAAGCGCTTCGAGCGCGAGCGGATAGAGCGTACCGACGAACACGGTGACGCAGGCCGAGGTCAAGAACAGATTGTTGAGCACGAGCGCGCCCTCGCGCGAGATCGGCGCAAACAGGCCGCCCTGCTTGAGCAGCGGCGCGCGCCACGCGTAGAGCGACAATGCGCCGCCGATGAACAACACCAGGATTGTCAGGATGAAGATGCCGCGCCGCGGATCGGTGGCGAAGGCATGCACCGAGGTGAGCACGCCGGAGCGCACCAGGAAGGTGCCGATGAGCGACAGCGAAAAGACGAGGATCGCAAGCAGGATGGTCCAGATCTTGAGCGCGCTGCGCTTTTCCATCACCACAGCGGAATGCAAAAGCGCGGTGCCGGCGAGCCACGGCATCAGCGAAGCATTCTCGACCGGGTCCCAGAACCAGAAGCCGCCCCAACCCAGCTCGTAATAGGCCCAGTAGGAGCCCCCCGCGATCCCCAGCGTCAGGCACATCCAGGCGACGAGCACCCACGGCCGCACGAAGCGTGCCCACGCCGCATCGATGCGCCCTTCAATGAGGGCAGCGATGGCGAAGGAGAAGACAATCGAAAAGCCGACATAGCCGAGATAGAGCAGTGGCGGATGGAAGGCGAGGCCGGGATCCTGCAGGATCGGATTGAGATCGCGGCCTTCGAACGGCGCGTTGACGATGCGCAGAAAAGGGTTTGACGTAGCGAGAATGAAGAGCTCGAACGCGGCGGCGATCCAGCCCTGCACGGCGAGCGCATTCGCCTTGAGCTTCGCCGGCAGATTGACGCCGAAGACCGCGACCAGCGCGCCGAAGAAAGTGAGGATCGAGACCCACAACAACATGGAGCCTTCGTGGTTGCCCCAAATGGCGGTGAGCCGATAGATGAACGGCATCGTCGAGTTGGAATTCTCGTAGACGTTGAGCACCGAGAAGTCCGAAGTGACATAGCTCACGGCAAGCGCAACGAAGGCGACGGCGACGAACCCGAACTGCGCCAGCGCCGCGGGAGCCGCCATGCCAATGAGCACGTCATCATTGCTGGATGTGCCGACGACCGGCATCAAGCCCTGAATCACAGCGAGCCCAAGCGCCAGCATCAAGGCGTAGTGGCCGAGTTCGGGGATCATGTCACGCCAGCTCTCGCCCCGGCCGCTCGTCCGCGCAAAAGCGGGGACGCGGAACGTGTTGTTGGATTCCGCTTGCGCGGGAACGAGCGGTGAAATCTTCGGTCATCACTTTCCGCCTCCGGCGATCGGAACCGCGGCGCGCTGCGCGTACTCGTCCTTCCAATGTCCCGACTTCTTTAGCGCATCGACAACCTCCTTTGGCATGTAGGTCGCGTCATGCTTGGCGAGGATCGTGTCGGCCCTGAATACGCCCGTGCCATCGAAAGCGCCTTCGGCGACGACCCCCTGCCCTTCGCGGAACAGGTCCGGCAGTACGCCCTGATAGGTGACCGGAACCTCGCGGCGACCGTCGGTGACCTCGAAACGGGCCTTGAGATTGTCGCCGCGCAAGAGGCTGCCGCTTTTCACTAGGCCACCGAGCCGGATGCGCCTGCCGGGCGCGACGGGCTTGGCCATCACGTCGCTCGGCGAGTTGAAGAACACGATGGAGCCGCGGAACGCATTGAGCATCAATGCCAGCGCCATGGCGAGCACGCCGAGGGAGCCGCCGATGAGAACAAGGCGTCGCTGTTTGCGGGTCATTGCTGTGGGTTTCGAGGTATGATCGCGCCGGCCTTCGAGGTCGATCCCGTTGACGGGGTCGTCGACACGCTCGTTCGTGGAGTGTCGGGCGGATGCGCGCTCGCCGTCGACGCCGACACTCTCGGATTTGTCGCCGTCGCGGCGCCAGGTTTGGCGGTCGCAGCCGCCAGACCGTCGGCGCCGGCTTTAGCGCTCTCGCCGGCGGTCGGTGTTGTTGCGATGGGAGAGGACGCCGAAAGACGCGCCAGCGCCTTGCGCACGAACCCGACCCATGGCGCGCCCGGCGGCGCGCCGTCAAGGAGAGAACGCCAAATAGCGGCGGCCTTCTTGCTGTTCCCGTCCTGGGAGGCCGCAAGGCCGAGAAAGTAGCGAGCTTTGGGCTCGTGCGCATCAATCGCGACGGCACGCTCGAATTGCGCCTTGGCCTCCACGGTGACGATGCCGTCCGCGGCGGCAGCAAGCGCCTCGCCGAGATCGGCGTGCCGGACGGCGGTTTCGCCATTGAGCTCCAGCGCTTTGCGCCGCGCTTCAACCGCATCACCGAAGCGGCCGAGCCGCATATAGACCGGAGCGATGAGCTCCCATCCGCGGCCATCATTAGGATTGCGTCCCAGAAGCGCCTCGACCTGACCCACCAGGGCGGCGACCGGTTCGCGACCAGAGGGCGCGTTGACGCGGGCGAAGGCGGACTGGTCGGGAACGTCAGGCGAGCCGAGCGCCAAATAGAGACTGGGGGGACCCAGCGGGAGAATCACGAGCACCAATATCGCCGCCAGCCGCTTCCGCCGCAGGCTTTGCGGTGACGCCGCGACGGCCGCTTTGCCGGCGCCTTTCGGCTGCGCCTCTGCCGCGGCGAGCAGCCGACGCGAGATTTCGAGGCGGGCGGCTTCCGCTTCCGCGTCACCGATCAAGCCGGCGGCGCGGTCGCGGTCGATTTCCCGCAACTGATCCTTGTAGACGAGGAGATCACTGCCGCCGCGCCGGGCGCGCGGCCCGCGCCCAAGCGGCCACAAGACGGCGAAAATCGCCGCAGCGGTCATCGATGCCAGAATGAACCAGAGGATCATGGGCTTATTCTACCCAGCGAAACGCCAATCGCGTCTTCGGCCGCCGCGGCCAAAGTGCGCGGGTCACCTGCAGCGCGGTTACAGCACGGCGTCAATGCGGCGGCAATGGGAGCCCCGGCGCGGCAATTGCGCGCTGTGACTGGTAGCCGGGCACCTGGACAGACGGATGCCGCAGTTCTCTACCACGCGATCATGCCGTCACGCTCGCGCCGGTCGGCGCTCATTTGTCGCGCTCTGGACGGCGATTTCCGCGGCCTTCGCGAGGAGTCCGGCATAATCGCCGCCAAACACGGTTCGACAGAACCTGATTGCTGCATCGACCTGAGACTGCCGGAACGGCCGGTCTGCGTCGCCGGCATGGCGCAGGCCGTCGAGCAGAACCTTGGTACTGGTTTCGAGGTAGTGCTGCAGCTCCGAATAGGAGCGCATGGCGATCTCATTGATCGCCAATTCGTTGGCGTAAGTCCGGCAGGCGTCGACGAATTCGACCAGCATCTCGGCCTCGCTCACGTCAATTCCGTCGAGCAGTGAGCCGGGCAAGATGTCCTTGATCGGCCGCGGGCGCAGCAGCCGGCGGACGCGGCCCGGAGTCGACTCGATTTCCGCTTTGAGCAGATTGGAGATTTCAGCACGGATCGCGGCCAGACGGCGGCTCCACGGCGAGTCGACCGAGAGGTCCAGCTCGGTGCGCAAGCCGCGCACTGCATCGTGCAGACCGCGCAACAGCGAGATAACCGGGCGGTGCGCCTTGAGCTCGGCGCGCAGCTCGCTCACCATGCTCTCGACCTCGCCGAGCACGATCGTGACCGCCACCGCGCACGGGGTTTCGGCGACGCGGGCGGTGTCGTCGCTCTCGGCCGCTTGGGTGGCGATGCGCACGAGCTGCCAAGGTGCCGCCAGACGCCCCATCACCAGCACCAGCGCGAAGAGGATGATATCCGCCGAGCGCGCGGCAGCCTCGGGCGACTTTTGCGCGGTGGCGCCGTCGAGCAAGACCTTTATGGGGTCGATCTGCTCGCGCTCGAATATGCGCAGGTGCGCGGGCAATCGCCGCGCCAAGTCGGCAAGCACGTCGCGGATAGCGAGAATACGCAGCAGCGTGCCAAGATCGTCGACCGCACGTGGCGTGCCGACCTGCACGGCAAAGCGACGGCGCGCTTTCTCATCGTCGCTTGCCGCCGCGATCGCCTCCTTGATGCGCCGTATTGCCCGCTCGTGCAACGCACGGGTCAGCTGCTCGGCTCTGAGGCGGTCGTCGGCGAGCACGGCGCGATGGATGTCCTCGCTCAAGGCCTTGGTCTCAGCGGGCATCAGATCGCGGCCGATCCAGGCCCAGATCGACTCGAGCGCCTCGCGCGCGATGCGACCAACGCGCTTGTCGTGGCTCGCCTCATCAACGAGAAACGGATCGAGCGGCGCGAAGAACAGTCGCGCCGCATCGTCCACGCGCTTCACCGGCTGAGCTTCGGCGCGGATCGCGCGCCTCAATTCGGCGAGCACCAGGTCGATACCGGCGCCCCCTTCACTGCGCAGCATGCCGCGTTCGAGCTCGGCGATCAGCATCGCCCGCGCTTCCGGCGTGAGCGTGCGCAGATAGTCGCGCAGCCGTTCGACGGGTTGCCCGTCGCTCGTCATGGCATCCCACCTCCGAACCGATACCTTCTAAGCGCCGGGCGCTTAAGAAGGCGTTACGCAAAATGCCTGGAATTCAAAGCGAATCGCCCTGCCCGTTCGGCAGGCAAGCCGGCGATGCGGCTCAGCCGACCGCGGTCCAGGTGCCGTCGGGGTTGCGGCAGGCAGTGCCGCGTTCGACCTGCGGCTTGCCGCCGATGTATATCGTTTCGGTAAATTGGCGGCAGGGGACGCCGTTGACCTGGTAGGAGGGGCCGGGGACGATATTGCCGTAGTGCCCGGAATCGGGATTGCGCCAAGGGACGGGAGCGCCCGATGGCCCGCTTTCGAGCGCCCGCATCTGCGCCGCGTTGGCGCGACGGCGGTCCTCGTCGTCAAGCGCGGCGCCGATGTGGTTGCCGAGCAACCCGCCAACCGCGGCCCCGATTATGGTTCCGGCGGCGCGATTTCCTGCCCCGGCACCGATCGCATTGCCGATGAGTCCGCCGGCAACCGCTCCCACTGCTGTGCCACCTACCTCCTTTGGCCCCGAGTCCGCCGAACACGCGGCGAGAATCGAAGCACCCGAAGCCAATAGAAAAATAGTGAATACTCTGACCGCAGGCATCATGCCCCAATCGCTTCGCGCCAAGCGAGCGGCCCGACTGCCGCTGAGAAAGCACAAAGCACGAATCGGGCAAAACTCTGTCGTCGACTCCACTCTTGACATCAAGACATCACGATATCTATGTCGTGATACATGCGAACCACGCTGACGATCGACGACGACGTCGCTGCGCAGCTCGACCGGCTGCGACGCGAGCGCGAGCAGAGTCTGAAGGACATCGTGAACGAGACTCTTCGCCGCGGGCTTCACGACATGCACGCGCGGGCGAGGCGATGCAAGCCGTTCCGGACCGCCGGCCATGACATGGGGCCGTTTCTCGTCAACATCGATAACGTCGCGGAAGCGCTCGTCGCTGCAGAAGGCGAAGATTTCAAGTGATTCTAATCGATGTCAATTTGCTCCTGTACGCCACCAACACTCACGCCGACCAATATGCGGTGGCGCGTGAATGGCTGGATCGACAACTGAGCGGCTTCAGCCGCGTCGGGCTGCCGTGGGCGTCTTTGCTTGGATTTCTGCGTCTGTCCACCAATCCCAGGATCGTCTCGCGCGCACTGACCATGGCAGTCGCCTGGCGACAAGTGCGGCGATGGCTGGAATGCGAACCGGTCTGGATACCGCTGCCGACCGAACGGCATGCTGACACGCTCGCCGAATTGCTCGCCGAACCCGGCGTGCATGGCAATCTGGTGCCCGACGCGCATCTTGCGACCCTGGCAATCGAGCACGGCCTGACGCTGTGCACGACCGACGGCGACTTTGCACGATTTCCCAGGCTAAAGTGGCGCAATCCGCTGATGCGGTGATTTTCATCCCGCCGGCAAGGCGAGCTCCGCGCGCAGGCCGCCGATCGGCGCGGTTCCGAGCGTGAGCACGCCACTGTAGAGGCCGGCGAGTTCGACCACGATGGAGAGGCCGAGGCCAGAGCCGGGCTTGCTCTCGTCGAGCCGCTGTCCCCGCTGCGCCGCCTGCTGGCGCTCGGCCGCAGAAAGCCCCGGACCGTCGTCGTCGACGATAACGCGCACGCGCGGCTTGTCGTTGTTGGCGGGACGGTCGGCGACCACCTCGATGGCCACGCGCGACCGCGCCCATTTGCAGGCATTGTCGACCAGGTTGCCAATCATCTCCTCGAGGTCCTGCTGCTCGCCGCGAAAGCGCGCGTGCTCGGGTACGTCGATGGCGATGGCGATGTCGCGTTCGTGATGCAGTTTCTCCATGGTGCGCGCGAGTGCGGTGACGACGGGAGGGACGTCGATCGAGGTACCAACGATGGTCGAGCGCGCGGCGAGCCGCGCCCGTTCGAGCTGGCGCGCCACCTGGTCGCGCATGATGTCGGTCTGCTCGCGCACTTTCCGCGCCAGCGGATCTTCAGGCCGCGCCGCCGCCTCGTTGATGAGAACGGAGAGCGGCGTCTTCAGCGCATGGGCGAGATTGCCGACGTGGGTGCGCGCGCGCTCGACGATCTCTCGATTCGACTCGATCAGCGCATTGGTCTCGCGCGCGAGCGGCGCGATCTCGACAGGAAAATCTCCTTCGAGCCGTTCCGCGCGCCCGGAACGGATAGCGGCGAGGCTCTCGGATATGCGCTTGAGCGGGGCAAGGCCGAAGCGCACCTGCAAGGCCGTAGTCAGCAGCAGCGCGGCAGCCAGCGCGCCGAAAGTGGCGCCGACGGCGCGATCGAAGGACAGCGTCTCGTTGTCGATTTCCGAAGCATCGCCCGCAACCGAAATGAGGTAACGGCCGTCGCTGCCGAGGTCGATATCGCGCTCGACCAGGCGCAGCCGCTGGTCTTCTGGCCCGCTGGCGTAGCCTTTGAGATAGCCGCCGACGGCGGCAGCCTGGGGCAGGCGCGGCAGATTGGCGTCCCACAGCGAGCGCGAAGAGTGCACCTCCTTCTCCGGCGTATCAAGTCGGGTGACCTGCCAGTACCAGCCGGACAGCGGTAGCTCAAACAACGGCTCGCCGATTGATTGCGGAAATTTGTCGCCGCCCTCTTCCGGCGAGGCGATATCGGCGACGAGCGTGCGCAGATAGACATCGAGCCGCCGGTCGAAACCGCGCTCGACGGCGTGGCGGTTAAGCGAAGACAAGGCGACGCCGGTAACGATGAGGATGATCACCGTCCAGCCGGTCGCCCACAGGAACAGGCGGAACGCCAGCGAGTTAGCGCGCATCGGGAGGGGTCAGGAGATAGCCGAGGCCGCGCACCGTCTGGATCACTTCGACCCCTAGCTTCTTGCGGATGCGGCCGACAAACACCTCGATGGTGTTGGAATCGCGGTCAAAATCCTGGTCATAGAGGTGCTCGACGAGTTCGGTGCGCGATACGACGCGGCCGGCGTGGTGCATGAGGTAGGATAACAGCCGATATTCGTGCGAGGTGAGCTTGACGGGATTGCCATCGACGGCAACCCGCCCTGTGCGGGTGTCAAGCCGAACTGGTCCGCAGGTGAACTCGCTCTTAGCATGCCCGGCCGAGCGGCGAAGAAGCGCGCGCACGCGCGCCAAGACTTCCTCGAGGTGGAACGGCTTCGCGACGTAATCGTCGGCGCCGGCATCGAAACCTTGCACCTTGTCGCTCCAGCGGTCACGCGCCGTCAGAATGAGCACCGGCATGGCGCGACCGGCGCGTCGCCACGCCTCGATGATCGAAATGCCGTCCATCTTGGGCAGGCCGATGTCGAGAATGACGGCGTCATAGGGCTCGCTTTCGCCGAGGTAATGGCCCTCCTCGCCGTCGAAGGCGCGGTCGACGACATAGCCGGCCTCGGTCAGCGCGGTCGCCAGCTGACGATTGAGATCGGGATCGTCTTCGACAACAAGAAGGCGCAAGGCACCCCCCTCAATGTTCGCCGACAAGCGTGCCCTTTACGGCATCAACGATCAACCGCCCAACTTTGCCATCGCGCGCCAGCACTGTCAGCACATAGACGAGCCCCGGATGGCCCTGGCGATGGCAAAGCCGCGCCCGCACTAGCGTGCCAGACACTCGGCTCCTCACGACCCGCATGGCGGTGCCGAGATGGATCACCTTTCTGCCCTCCACCGCAAGCCGGCGCTCTTTCTGATTGAGACACGCATGCAGGGTCTGGCGTGCGCTCTGGCGCGAACCAGAGTGCAGGTTTGCACGCGAATTCTGATGCGGTATCGCGTGCGAACCCTGGTGCGGACTAAGGTGCTGGCTCGCATGCGAACTCTGGTGCGGGCTGAGGCGCGGGCTTAGATGCGGGCTCTGATGCGCCCGTTCGACGTCATGCTGCTCTGTTGCCTCCTGGGCGCGCGCCGACACCAGCGAGACGGCAAGCGCAAGAAGCACAGCGGCGGCATAATCTTGGGGGGTAGCCATACGCCTTTCTACTAGGCGGAGCGGAGTGAACAAGACCTGAACGAACCTGAACGGCTGTTTTATGGCGGATGCGACGACGCGAGCCGCTCTTGTTTTACGCAGCCTCACAGCTTCGCTTGCAGGGCGCGCACGAAGGCGGCAACGCCGATCTGCCGCTCACGCTTGAGCCGCTCCGCCGCAAGGATCGCCTGCACTTCGGTAAAGGCTCTCGTCTTCTCACAGTTGACGATGACATAGTCGTATTCGGCCCAATGGCTCATTTCGCCGGCGGCCTTGGCCATGCGGGCACCGATGACAGCCTTGCTGTCCTGGGCGCGGCGTTTGAGGCGCTGTTCCAGCTCCCGCGCGGAAGGCGGCAGGATGAAGACGCTGACGAGATCGTTGCGCGCCTTCTCGCGCAACTGCTGCGTGCCCTGCCAGTCGATGTCGAAAAGCACGTCGCGGCCTGCCCGCAGCGCCTTTTCCACCGGCTGCCGCGGCGTGCCGTAGCGATGGCCGAAGACTTCCGCCCATTCCAGAAGCTCGCCCGCCTTCACCATGGTTTCGAACCGGGAGAGGTCGATGAAACGATAATCGCTGCCGTCGATCTCGCCGCGGCGCCGTGCCCGCGTCGTCACCGATACCGAAAGCTCGATATTTCGGTCGGCCTTCAGCAGCAATCTCGAAAGGGTCGTCTTGCCGGCGCCCGAGGGTGAGGACAACACCAGCATGAGGCCGCGGCGCGTAACCCTCTTATGATGTTTCGCCCCACGCGCCATGCCTATTCCACGTTCTGCACCTGCTCGCGGAATTGCTCGACCACGGCCTTGAGCTCCAAACCGATATTGGTGAGTTCCACGTCGTTGGCCTTGGCGCAAAGCGTATTGGCTTCGCGGTTGAGCTCCTGGGCGAGAAAGTCGAGGCGGCGGCCGATCGCTCCGCCCTTGCCGAGGAGGAGCTGGGCCTGCGCCACATGCGCGGCGAGCCGATCGAGTTCCTCGCGCACGTCGGCCTTGGCCGCGATCAGGATCGCTTCCTGATGCAGCCGGTCGGGATCGAAGCGATCGGATTGCCCCAGCAGCGTCGCCACCTGTTCGGCAAGCCGCGCGCGGATCGCCTCGGGCCGGCGGCCAGGGACGAGCTCCGCGCGCTCGGCGAGCGCGGCGATTTCGTCGAGGCGCGCCGTCAGCACGCGACCGAGCGCGGCACCTTCGTGGCGGCGCATGTCGCCAAGCGCAGCGGCCGCCTCGGCAAAGCCGGCGACGACCGCGGTCTCGGCGCTGTACCGTTCCTCCTCGTTTTCCTCGGCCTCCCCGACCTCCATCACGCCCTTGAGCGCCAGCAGGCCGTCGAGCGACGGCGGCGCCGCCTCGATGCGCCGCGCGACCTGGCGAACTGTGGTCAGCACCGCGTCGAGCACCGCTGCGTTCACGCGCACGATAGGCATGATGCCGGTGCGTTCGACGCTGAGGTTTGCTTGCAACGAACCGCGCGCCAGCATCTCGGCCGCGCGCGCCCGTACTGACGCCTCGATCGCGTCCCAGCCGGGCGGCACGCGTAGGCGCAGATCGAGCCCCTTGCCGTTGACCGACTTGACTTCCCACGCCCAGGCGTAGGAGCCGCAGACGCCATGGCAGCGAGCAAACCCGGTCATGCTCGACAGCGCCATGGAATGCGGTCTCCAGCGGAAATCTGAAAAAGAATCGCGCCGAACTTAGCGGCGGCCTAGCGCAGTCACAAGAGCGCCAGAGCGCCCGCCGGCCAGAGCAGATGCCGGCCGCAGCGCGCCTCAGCGGCGATGGTGGTGGTGGCGGTGTCTGGGCGACGGATCGGCTGCGGTCGGTGCGGCCGGTACCGGGGAGGAAACCGGTTCGGCGCCAACAGAAGCATGATCTTTGCCGCCGTTCTCCAACCGCCGCAGCCGGGCAACGTTCTTCTCGTGCTGCTCGTAGGTTTCGGAAAAGACATGGCCTCCGGTGCCGTCGGCGACGAAATAAAGCTCGCGCGTGCGGGCCGGATTCGCCGCCGCCTCGAGCGAAGCGCGCCCCGGATTGGTGATCGGCCCCGGCGGCAGTCCGTCGATCTGGTAAGTGTTGTACGGCGTCGGCTGATCAATGTCGGTCTTGAGGAGCGGCCGACCGAGCGTGCCCTTGCCGCCGACCAGCCCGTAGATGATAGTGGGATCCGACTGTAGCCGCATTTTCTGCTTCAGCCGATTGAGGAACACCGCGGCGACACGCGAGCGCTCGTCCGGCCTGCCGGTTTCCTTCTCGACCAGCGAGGCAAGAATGACAAGCTGCTCGGGCGTCTTGAGCGGTAGATCGGGGGCACGGTGCGTCCAGATTTCTTTGATCAGACGCTGCTGCGCCCGTTGCATGCGCCGGATTATCTGCTCGCGCGGCGTGCCGCGCGTGAAATCGTAAGTGTCAGGGAGTAGGCTGCCTTCGGGCGGAATTTCCTTGATGTTTTCCACCAGCACGTCGTTGTGCATGAGTCGCGCCACGATCTGCTCGGAGGTCAAGCCCTCCGGCACGGCGAACTGATGCATCACCACGCGGCCTTCGACGATGGTATCGATGACGTCGCGCAAGCTGGCATGGGCTTTGAACTCATATTCACCGGCCTTGAGGCCCTGGCGCGCCTTGAGCACGAGCACGCCGCCGACGAACAGCCAGGGCCGGTCGATGACGCCTTCACGGGTAAGGACGTCGGCGATTTCGCGGATACCGGAGCCATGCGCAATGTTGACGATACGGTCGGCCACCAACGGCCCCGGCACATCGAACTGCTGCTTGCCGAGGACCAGCCCGACCACAGCGGCGATCGCCGCCAGGACGAAGAAACTGATGATTGCATTGCCGACAATGACGAAAGGATGCCGCACGCTCTTGGAGCGGCGCGCCGGCATCTCAACCGGGTCCGGCTCCAGCGCGGTTCGTGGACTGCGCGGCGCAATCCGTTTGGACTTCCTGGTGTCCGCCAAAGCTGCGTCGATTCCGCTCACCATCCGCTCGGTGAGAGGTGGATAAGGCTCGCCGGCGCCGGGCACGATTCGTCCGCTTCCGCGCGCGGTCGGTCCGGACGCGCGCACGGAAGCTGGCGCGCTTGCCCCGCCCGGCAGCTTGGCGGCCGCAACGCGCGCGTCAGCGCCTGCGTTGCTGGGCCGCTGCGCGGCAGCAGGCTCGACCGCCTTCCTAGCATCCGCAGTCGCCAAGCGTGCTTGCCGCGCCGCAGTCGCGGCACGCTCAGAGGCTGCTTTATCCGCCACGGCTCCGCGGATGCGCTCCCGCTCGGCAGGCGCCGGTTTCGTCGCTGGCGACGGCTTTTCAACGATGCGCTTCTCGGCAGCGCGCTTTTCGGCGCCTGCGCTCGGCGCCGGCTTGTCCACGCTGGCGGCGGCTGCGCGCAGTCGTTCCGCGGCTTTGCTGCCGTCGCGCGGTGGATTGGATTCGCTCACCGCCACATATCCGCTTGTGCGCTCCGCATGATCCGAAGGTGCACGTCCCACGCTCGCAAGCCGAATGCCCGCGGATTCCCTTACGTCCGCCCACAAATAACACGAGGAACAAGCTCCTCACAGGCCAATCGCAGGCCAGTGCGGAGCAAATATGGCGAAACGGTGGACGGGAAACAGCGATCTATGCCGCCACGCGGCGAAAGATCAGAGCGGCATTCGTACCACCAAATCCGAACGAGTTCGAAAGCGCAATATCGATCGGGCGCCGACGCGGCTTGTGTGGCGCGAGATCGATGGCCGTGGCGATAGAGGGATTATCGAGATTGATGGTCGGCGGCGCCATCTGGTCGCGGATCGCCAGCAGGGAGAAGATCGCCTCGACGGTGCCGGCTGCCCCAAGCAGATGACCGATCGAGGATTTCGTCGACGACATGGTAATGCGGCCGGCCGCATTGCCAACGACGCGCTCCACCGCCTTGAGCTCGATTTCGTCGCCGAGCGGTGTCGAGGTGCCGTGAGCGTTGATGTAGTCAATGTCTCCGGGCACGAGATCGGCGCGGCGGATCGCCGCCTGCATACAGCGCTGCGCCCCGTCGCCGTCTTCGGCCGGGGCGGTGATATGGAACGCGTCGCCCGAGAGCCCATAGCCAACGAGTTCGCCATAAATGCGCGCGCCGCGGCGCTTGGCATGCCCGTACTCTTCGAGCACCAGTACACCGGCACCCTCGCCCATCACGAAGCCGTCGCGGTCGCGGTCGTACGGCCGCGAGGCGCGTTCGGGCGTCGCATTAAAGCCGGTCGACAGCGCCCGGCAGGCGGCGAACCCGGCGAGCGAGATGCGGCTGACGGGCGATTCGGTGCCGCCGGCCACCATCACGTCGGCGTCGCCAAGAGCAATGAGCCGCCCGGCATCGCCGATGGCATGCGCACCGGTCGAGCAAGCCGTGACCACGGCATGGTTGGGGCCTTTGAGCGAATGCGCGATCGACACATAGCCGGAGGCCAGATTGATGAGCCGGCCGGGAATGAAGAAGGGCGACACGCGGCGCGGCCCGCGGTCGCGCAACAGCAGCGCCGTTTCGGCGATGCCTTCGATGCCGCCGATGCCGGAGCCTATGAGCACGCCGCTCGCGATTTGCTCCTCGTATCGGCGCGGATACCAGCCGGCGTCGTCGAGCGCTTGTTTCGCGGCAGCCATGGCGTAGACAATAAAGTCATCGACCTTGCGCTGCTCCTTTGGCTCCATCCAATCGTCTGGATTGAACGTGCCGTCGGCGCCGTCACCGCGCGGAACCTGGCCCGCAATCTTGCAGGGGATGTCGGAGACATCGAATTTTTCGATCGGCTTGATGCCGCTCTCGCCGGCAAGCAGCCGCCGCCATGTTGATTCCACGCCGCAGGCCAGCGGCGTCACCATGCCAAGACCGGTGACGACGACGCGCCTCATGATCGGCGCTCCGTTCGCGCGCTCTGGTCGAGGCGGTCGGCAAAAGACCTGACCGCGATCACGGCGGTTATCCACCACCCTCTACGCAGGTCACGCTGGCCTGCGCGCTCCAGCGCAACACTGCGAGCCTCTCGCTTCCCGGCTGCGCAGGAAGGAACGGAACAAGAACCGGCGCGCGGGCTGACGGCGCCTGCAATCAGTTCTTCGCGTTCTTCTCGAGAAACTTGATGGCGTCGCCCACGGTCAAAATGGTTTCGGCGGCGTCGTCGGGTATCTCGCAACCAAATTCCTCCTCGAAAGCCATGACGAGTTCGACCGTGTCGAGACTGTCGGCGCCGAGATCATCGATGAAGCTGGCGTTGTCTGTCACCTTGTCCGGCTCCACGCCGAGATGCTCCACGACGATCTTCTTCACCCGCTCGCCAATATTACTCATCGTTCCAACCTCATCTTCAAGGCGACCCGATCAATCACGTCTCGGTCACGTCGTGGACGACACAGCCGCGGGTCGACACCGATTGAGAGGCGGACGTTCGCTCCCCGCTCTCCGCCGTTCCGGCGCCCTCAGCCCAATTGCGGTTCGGTTATCATACTTCCGTAGGCTTGACCAGCGCGCGCGTGCGCCGGCGACGCCAGTTCTATCGCCTTCAAATCATGGCCATTCCACCATTCACATGCAACGTCTGGCCGGTCACATAGGCGGCCTCGTCCGAAGCCAGGAAGACGACGGCGGCGGCCACTTCTTCCGGCGTGCCGGCGCGGGTCGCCGGAATCTTGGCCAGGATGACCTCGCGCTGCTTGTCGTTGAGTTTTTCCGTCATCGGCGTGACGATAAATCCCGGCGCCACGCAGTTGGCGGTGACGCCGCGCCGGGCATATTCCTGGGCGATCGCCTTGATCATGCCGGCGATGCCGGCCTTGGCGGCCACATAGTTGGCCTGGCCCGGATTGCCGGTCGTCCCCACCACCGAGGTGATCGCGATCACGCGTCCGAAACGGCGCCGCATCATGCCGCGCACGGCGGCGCGGGCGAGGCGAAAGGTCGCCGAGAGATTGACAGCAATCACTTCATCCCAGTCCTCGTCGCGCAACTGCACGAGCAGATTGTCCTTGGTGACGCCGGCGTTGGCGATAAGCACGTCAAGCCGACCCATCGCCTCTTCGGCGCGCGGCACCAGCGCTTCGGTCTCCGCATTATCGGCGAGATTGCACGGCAGTACGTGTACGCGCTCGCTGAGGTCGGCGGCAAGCCGATCGAGGGCTTCGCGCTTTCTTCCGGAGATCGCAATTGTCGTCCCTTGGCCGTGCAGGACGCGGGCGATGGCGCCGCCGATTGGGCCGCTCGCCCCGGTGATCAATGCGGTCTTTCCAGTAAGTTCGAACATGATCGACCTCCACGCGCAACGCTTCAGCCGCGTGCAGCCTTGAACCGGGCGATGTCGTCAGGCGTGCCGATCCAAGATGCGTGCGCGGCCGCCGCAATGCGCTTGATCAGTCCGGTAAGCACTTTGCCGGCGCCGATTTCGTAGAACTTGGTCACGCCCGCTCGCACCATGAAAAGAACCGATTCCCGCCAACGCACGGTGCCGGTCACTTGCTCGACCAGACTGCGCACAATGACACCGGGATCGCTGACCGGCCGCGCCAGCACATTGGCAACGAGCGGCACGCACGGCGGCTTGACGTTGACCTGCGCTAGCGCCTCGGCCATGGCCTGCGCCGCCGGCCGCATCAGCGCGCAATGAAAAGGGGCCGAGACCGGCAGCATCATAGCCCGCTTCACGCCGTGGGTCTTGGCGATCTCGATGGCGCGTTCCACGGCCGATTTCTCGCCCGACAAGACGACTTGACCGCCGCCATTGTCGTTTGCGGCGGCACAGACACCGGCGCCTTGAGCTTCTGCGGCGATCGTTCTTGCCGTATCGAGCTCGACCCCGACCAGCGCGGCCATGGCGCCGACGCCAACGGGCACCGCCATTTGCATGGCGCGTCCTCGGGTTCGCAGCAGCCGCGCCGCGTCGGTGATCGTCAATGCCCGTGCGGCCGCAAGCGCCGAATACTCGCCGAGCGAGTGGCCGGCAACATAGGCGGCGTCGCGCCCGAGATCGAGGCCGGCCTCCGTTTCGAGCACCCGCAGCGCGGCCAGCGAGACCGCCATCAGCGCGGGCTGTGCGTTCTCGGTCAGCGTGAGCGTCTCCGCGGGCCCGCTCCAGATGATGCGGCTCAAACCTTCGCCAAGCGCGGCATCGACCTCCTCGAAGACGCGCCGTGCTGGGACAAAGGCCTCGGCCAGCCCCTTGCCCATACCGACCGCCTGACTGCCTTGGCCGGGAAAAACAAACGCGACCGTCATGCTCTGCCCCTCGGAAGCGGCCGAAAGATACCGCTACCGCGCTCGTGTCAAGGGAAACGCCCCGAGTGAGCCCGAGTAAGCAAGTGGCAACCGGTAAGCGATAATTTGGGCCGCCGGGGTCGACGGACCGCGGTCCATGCGCGGCCCGCGAGCCGGAGTTTATGAGCTCTATGAGCACACGTTCATGAGTTCTATGAGTGATTTCGCGCCGGTCACCGATGCGGCGCTGGCCCGCGCGCGGCAGGATCCTGCTTTCCGGCAGCGGCTGCTGACCCAGAGTCTTAACTTTCTGCTTGCCAAGCTCCAAAAGCTGCGCACGACGCCGGACGCCGGCACCGGCGCCAAACAAATACGCGAGGGGGCGGCCCTCGCCGTGCGGCTCGCCGAGCTGATCCAGACGGTCGCTGACCCCTCAACCACTCCTTGATCTTGCCTTTCCGCGGCCGCCGCGTATAAGTCGGCCATTCCGCTCGACCCCGGCCGGGGGCTGAACGGACGGCCGCCCCGGGGCATCTTGCGGAAAGGCTCTTTCCCGCAACTGTGCTAGCGCCTTGGCGCGGTAGGATCTCAAGGTCCGGTGTCCGGTATCCCCGCCTTCGCAGCATTCGAGCCTTTCCCGAAGGGCTCGAGGGGCTTGGCGCCGGAGTGGGCGGTAGGTAGACCTGAAGGAAAGGACAGCCATGCCGTTTTACGAACACGTCTATCTTGCGCGTCAGGACGCCAGCGCGCAGCAGGTGGAAGAATTGACAGCGCATCTTAAGGGCGTCATCGAGGGGCTCGGCGGCTCGGTCGCCAAGACCGAGTACTGGGGCGTCAAATCCCTCTCCTACCGACTGCGCAAGAACCGCAAGGCGCACTTCACGTTGCTCAACCTCGACGCGCCGCCGTCGGCGGTCAACGAGATCGAGCGGTTGGAACGCCTCAACGAAGATGTATTGCGCTATCTCACCATCAGGGTCGAGGAGCACGAGCAAGGCCCCTCCGCGATGATGCGCCGGACCGAGCGTGACCGCGACGAGCGCCGCGGCGAGCGTGGTGAGCGCCCGCGTGATCGTGAACGGCGCCCGCGCGAGAGTGCGGAAGGCCAGGTAGCGGCAACAGTGGAGTAAGCCCAATGGCTCCCGCACCCCAATCTCCGACGGCGCGCCGGCCTTTCTTCCGCCGCCGCAAGAGCTGCCCGTTTTCGGGCGCCAACGCGCCGAAAATCGACTACAAGGATGTTAAGCTCTTGCAGCGGTTCGTCTCCGAACGCGGCAAGATCGTGCCAAGCCGCATCACTGCGGTTTCGACGAAAAAGCAGCGCGAGCTCGCACAAGCGATCAAGCGGGCGCGTTTCCTTGGCTTGCTGCCCTATGTGATCCGCTGAAGGCCGATCCGCCGCGCGCAGTTTGGCGGCGGCGAAGGAGAGGCGCGCAAGCGGCGGCGAAGGAGAGGCTGAAATGGAAGTGATCCTGCTCGAGAGGGTCTCAAAGCTGGGACAGATGGGCGAGGTGGTGCGCGTCAAGGACGGCTTCGCCCGCAATTTCCTGTTACCGCGCGGCAAGGCTTTGCGCGCCACGACGGAGAACCGCGCGCGCTTCGACGCGACGAAGAGCGAACTCGAGGCGCGTTCGCTGGCGCTCAGGGGCGAAGCGGCGCAAGTCGCCGAAAAGCTCGACGGCAAAAGCTTCACGGTGCTGCGCCAAGCCTCGGAAGCGGGGCAGCTTTATGGATCGGT
The DNA here is from genome assembly GCA_021811945.1 of Pseudomonadota bacterium. Classification (GTDB taxonomy): domain Bacteria; phylum Pseudomonadota; class Alphaproteobacteria; order Rhizobiales; family Xanthobacteraceae; genus BOG-931. The sequence goes on from JAKAPE010000022.1 coordinate 21,304, forward strand.
CTCTCCGCGCGACCTCGTCGGGCTGATCGCGGCGGCCGGGTTCACCGTCAGCCGCAACCAGATTGCCCTCAATGCGCCAATCAAGACGATCGGCCGACACGCTGTTCCGATTTCGTTGCACCCAGACATTGAGACCTCGATCACCGTGATCGTGGCCCGCAACAACGACGAGGCGGCACGCATCGGGCGTGGTGAGGACATGACGCAACTGCGCGAAGAGCCCACCGCGGAAGAGGCGGCCGTCCTCGCTGCGGAATCATTCTTCGAACCCGAAGCCGCCGAGATGCAGCGCGCACATGAAGGCGTTACGGCAGCCGAAACCTCTCCGCCCGACTGATAAGAACATCAATCAGGGATGTCGTCGCGACGTGCCGGGGCACGCACGCCGGGTTCCGCGGGTGCGGCCGGCACTGGAGCCGCCTGCGAACTTGGCGTTTCGGGCGATCGGACCGCGGCAGGTTCTACCGCGACTGCTGCGCGCTCGGATGCCGCGGCGGCAGGTTCTGGCGTTGCGACCGCCGCCTTAGGCGGTGCAGGGGCCGCTGGTTCCGGCGGTGTGACCGCAGCCGCGGGCTCGGATGCCGCAGCCCTTGGCGCGGGTAACGCGGTCTGCTGCACCTTGCGGCGGCCGCGCACTGCGGTTGCGGAACGCCCTTCGTGCCGACGGGCGTCACGGCGTTGACGCGCGGCGCGCGTCCCATTTGTTGCATCCGTATCCTTGCGCTTATTCTCCGCCTTTGCCGCCCGTCGCCGTTTGCTGCCTTCGGACTTGGCGGCTTCCAGCTTCGCATGCTGCCGCGCTTGTCGCTTAGTGTTGGATTCCGTGGCCGACGCCTTCATGTGCTCGCCCGCGCGAGCCGCGCCACCGCCACTGCGAAGCACATAAGCGGCAAGTGCGGCGGCCTGAGCGGCGTTGGTGGTGTAATGCTCACGCAGGAAGCTCGTGAGGCTGCCGGCCGTCTTCCCTTTCGCCAGCCCACGCACACCGCTGTGGCAGGTTGCGCAATCAATGGCGAAAACCTGCGCTGGAGACTTGCCCTGGTCGAGGTTGGTCTCGGCGTGCACCAGCACGGGAACCAATCCTGCAAGCAAGCCGATCATAGCTGAAAAATGCACGCGCAAGGTACCCTGACCTCCTCAATCGTTGAGCCTGGCTGGTTATCCTCACCCCAAAGCCATGCAAATGCGAGCGGAGCGGTCGAAAGCCCTCCCCGTAAGGGACCGCAACATGTCCGCGACCACCTCCGTTGCTGGTCGAGCAGGATTTTGTTTTAATGACGGCAAGATAAAGACTTGCCGGCGCAAAACGTCGATCCCGTAGCCAAGTCGCGATGGCAAGGCTGCGGATATGACTAATGGCGCCTTATCCCGCGTTGCGGCCATCTCGGGCGAGGAGGCGGCGGTGGATTGGTTGTTGTCGGTACTGTTAGGTCGATTTATTCGTCAGGGCTCGCTTACGGTCATTACCGCCGCGGGCAACAGCTATGCCTTCGGCGACGGCGGCGGAACGCCCGTCGCGGTGCGTTTCCTCAGCGCACGAGCGCAGCGACAGGCGTTGCTTGATCCCGAGCTGCGGTTGGGGGAGGCCTATATGGACGGCGCCCTCGTCGTCGAACGGGGGACGATCGCAGACCTCCTCGCCATCCTGCTGCGGCAGGAGCGCATTGCGGCGCCGAGCTGGGCGTTGCCGCCGCGGTTCGCGCGCCACCTGTTTCGCCGCCTGCAGCAATTCAATCGGCGCACGCGGGCGCGGCGAAATGCAGCCCACCATTACGATCTCGACGGCCGGCTCTACCAGCTCTTCCTCGATGCCGACCAGCAATACAGTTGCGCCTATTTCGAGACGCCGGACCAGCCGCTCGATGACGCCCAGCTCGCCAAGAAGCGCCACTTGGCCGCGAAGCTTCTCGTGGAACCCGGCGCCAGCGTGCTCGATATCGGCTGCGGCTGGGGCGGCATGGCGCTCTATCTTGCCGAAGTCGCCGGTGCCCGCGTCACCGGCATCACCCTGTCGCAGGAGCAATATGCGCGGGCGCAACAGCGAGCGCTGGAGCGCAACCGCACGCAGGAGGCCGTATTTCGATTGCAAGACTACCGCGACGCCGCCGGCCGTTTCGATCGCATCGTCTCGGTCGGCATGTTCGAGCATGTCGGCGTCGGTTTTTACGACACTTTCTTCCGCAAATGCGCGCGGCTTCTCGACGGCGACGGCGTATTTCTCCTGCACACGATCGGCCGCAGCGGCCCACCGAGCGTCACCAACCCATGGATCGCCAAATACATCTTTCCCGGCGGCTACATCCCCGCGCTGTCGGAAGTGTTGCCGGCCATCGAGCGTGCCGGCTTGACCGTCACCGATATCGAAATCCTGCAATTGCACTATGCCGAGACGCTCGAGGCTTGGCGTGCGCGCTTCCTCGCGCACCGCGAAACGGTCGAACGGCTCTACGACGCGCGTTTCGTGCGCATGTGGGAGTTCTATCTCGCATCATCCGAGGCGGCGTTTCGCGACAGCGACATGGTTGTGTTTCAGATCCAGATGGCCAAGCGCAAAGGGGTGGTGCCGCAGACGCGCGACTATATTGCCCGCGAAGAAGCGCGTTTGCGCGCGCGCGAAGCCGGTTACATTACGCCATTGCGACTCGCCGGCGAATAGCGCGGCGGTGTCAGATTGCCGAAACGCAATCGTCAAGTCGGATCGACGGCGATCGCGGTTCTTCGGATCGCGCCGGTGGGTAGCGGGGACAGCGGCAACGAGCGTTTCCCATCACCGCAACGCTCCGCTATCGATGAGGTGTAAGCGGTTGCGTGCAACGGTGGCGAATGAGCTGATAATGCAGCCAACAATGCGTCCGTCGTAGAGTGATCCGCGATGTTGAGTGACCCCAAATTAGCCACACGCGAATCTCTTGATCGAAAGCATGGCGCAGATCGATTCGCTCGCACGTAAGCAGCCCCCGGCGGAACCGACGCTCCGGTCGCCGCCGCACAATATCGAGGCCGAGCAGGCGCTGCTCGGGGCTATCCTGGTCAATAACGAGGCGTTCTATCGCGTCTCCGACTTTCTCGAGCCGAAACACTTTTTCGAGCCGATCCACCAGCGTATTTTCGAGCTTGCCGGCGGTCTTGTCCGCGCCGGAAAGCTGGCGACGCCGGTGACGCTGAAGACGTTCCTGCCGGCCGACCTCGACGTCGCCGGCCTCGGCGTCAATCAATACTTGGCGCGGCTTGCCGCAGAAGCGACGACGATCATTAACGCCGAGGACTACGGCCGCACGGTCTACGATCTCTCGATTCGGCGCGATCTGATCATGATCGGCGAAGACATGGTCAATCTCGCCTACGACGCGCCGGTCGATGCCACGCCGCAGTCGCATATCGAAGATGCCGAGCGCAAGCTCTATGAGCTTGCCGAGACCGGACGCTACGACGGCGGATTCCAGCGTTTTGTGCAGGCGCTGACTACGGCAATCGATATGACCGCCGCCGCATATCAGCGCGACGGCAAACTGTCCGGTCTTGCAACGGGACTGAAAGACCTCGATGCGAAAATGGGCGGTCTGCAGGCCTCGGACCTCGTCGTCCTGGCCGGCCGGCCGGGCATGGGGAAGACGGCGCTGGCAACGAATATTGCCTACAATATCGCCAAGGCCTGGAGCGGCGAACAGCGCGCAGACGGTCACATGCGGACCGTCAACGGCGGCGTCGTCGGTTTTTTCTCGCTCGAAATGTCGGCCGAGCAACTGGCGACGCGTATCGTCGCAGAGCAGACCGGTATTTCCTCCAGCCGAATGCGCCGCGGAGATATCGACGATTCGCTCTTTGAGACAATCAAAGACAAGGTGGCCGAAATCCAGCACCTGCCGCTTTTCATCGACGAGACCGGCGGACTTTCCGTTGCTCAACTCGCCGCCCGGGCCCGCCGCCTCAAGCGGCAACGCGGTCTCGATCTTGTCGTCATCGACTACATTCAGCTGATGCAGGGATCGACCCGTCGCGCCATGGAAGGACGAGTTCACGAGGTCACGGAGATCACGACGAGCCTCAAGGCGCTGGCTAAGGGGCTCAACGTTCCCATCTTGGCCCTGTCGCAGCTGTCTCGTCAGGTCGAGAGTCGGGAGGACAAGCATCCGCAATTGTCTGATTTGCGCGAATCCGGCTCGATCGAGCAGGATGCCGACGTCGTGCTGTTCGTCTACCGCGAAGAATACTATTTGATGAACAAGGAGCCACGGCCGGGCTCGGTCGAGCACGAGAAGTGGCAGAATGACATGAATGCCGTTCTGGGCAAGGCCGAGGTCATTATCGGCAAGCAGCGGCACGGTCCGACCGGAACGGTCAATCTCCAGTTTGATGCCGAAGTCACCCGCTTTGCCGATCTGGATACCAGACATCACCCGGATTTCTAGTCTAGGTTGCTCCTCCCCGCATGTCGCGCGCCCCGACCGGAGGTGCTGTGGACCTCACGTCCGAATTGAAGCCGGGTGCGTCATCACGTCTGTTTGGCCGAAATCCCTCCCCTTGAAGAGAAGCGGCGCACGGAGCGCCAACTGCCGACGCTGGGCGGGACGCGGGGGGACCGGCCGGTACTGCCGTAACGCATCGAGCACAACTTCGCTGATCGTCTTGCCGGTCTGCCGCGCCAAGCTGCGCGCCAAGCTGCGCGCCAAGCTGCGCGCCAAGCTGCGCGCCAGGTGCGCGGCCTCCGTGTTGCGAATATGGACTTGATCTTTCAACGCCGCTCGACCCAAGGACACCGGCAGGTACATGTGTGCTGCAAGAGCTCAATTGCCGCAATATGAAGCGCTTTACCGCGGCCATCGCCCCGGTCATAACTCCGCTATGGTATTCGCGGAACAATTGCCGGAACCGGAGAACGCTGCCGCCGGCCGGGAAGGCGGCGGCATGCTCACCGTCGACCTCGATGCCGTCGAGGTGAATTGGCATGCGCTCGCCCACCAGATCGTCCCGGCCGAATGCGGCGCCGTGGTCAAAGCCAACGCCTATGGGCTGGGGCTCGAAGCGGTTACGGCCAGGCTCGCCGCTGCCGGCTGCAACACCTTCTTCGTCGCCGATACCACCGAGGCGCGCCGCGTGCGCGGAAGCGCGCACCATGCCACGATCTACGTGCTTAACGGGGTTTTGCCCGCGGACGCCGCAGCGTGCGTCGAGTTGAACGCGCGCCCCGTCATCAACAGCATGGCGGAGCTCGCGGAATGGGATGCCTTTACCGCTGCGCAAAACTGGCACGGCGGCGCGGCGTTGCATGTGGATACCGGCATGAACCGGCTGGGCATGTCGGCGGCAGAAGCGGCGGCACTGGCGCCGCGCCTCGAGACGGAGAATCACGGCATCACACTCTTGATGAGTCATCTCGCCTGCGCCGAACTCGCCGATCACCCGCTTAACGGCAGCCAAATTACGCTCTTTCGCGAGTTGCGCCTGCTCTACCAAGGCGTTCCCGCCTCGCTCGCCAATTCCTCCGGCATTTTTCTTGGCGCCGCGGCGCATTTCGATCTCGCCCGACCGGGCGCGGCGCTTTATGGCATCAATCCGACGCCGGGGCAGCGCAACCCCATGCGCTGCGTCGTCGAAATGACCGGGCGTGTCCTGCAACTGCGCAGCGTCGAACAGGGCGACACTGTCGGCTACGGCGCGACCTGGACGGCACAACGCCCATCACGCATCGCGGTCGTCGCGCTGGGCTATGCCGACGGGGTATTGCGCGCGGCGAGCGGCAGCGGCCGCGGCCACGGCGGCGCCATCATCGCCGGCAAGCGCTGCCCGTTCGTCGGCCGCATTTCGATGGATCTAGTGACGATTGACGTTACCGATCTTGCCGAGGGGGCGGTGCGCCGCAACGACAGTGCGACATTGATCGGGGAAGAGATCACCATCGACGACATCGCCGCATCAGCCGGCACGATCGGTTATGAGATTCTCACGCGGCTTGGCCAACGTTGCCGCCGCGTCTATCGCGGCGCCTGAAATGGTCGCGCGCGCGCAAGACTTTATCTGCCAGAGTTGCGGTGCCGGCTCGGCGCGCTGGGCCGGCCGCTGCGAGGCGTGCGGCGCATGGAACACGCTGGTCGAAGAAGGGCGCGCCGCGCCGACGCGCTTTGCGCGCAAGGGGCGCCTGTTTGTCATCGAGCCGCTCAAAGGCGAGACCCGCGAGGCGCCGCGACACGCCTGCGGCATTGCGGAGTTCGACCGCGTGGCCGGCGGCGGATTGGTGCGCGGCTCGGTGCTGCTCCTGGGCGGCGATCCCGGCGTCGGCAAATCTACTTTGCTGATCGAAGTCGCAGCCGCATTCACGCGCAACCATCACCGCGCGGTTTATATTTCCGGCGAGGAGGCGGTGGCGCAGGTTCGGCTGCGCGCGGAGCGGCTCGGGCTCGCCGATGCCGCCGTCGAGCTTGCGGCGGAGACCTCGGTCGACGACATCGTGGCGACGCTGTCGCAGGGGCCGGTGCCGCGCCTCATTGTCATCGATTCGATCCAGACGATGTGGACGCAGACCGTCGACGCGGCGCCAGGAACTGTCACGCAGGTCCGCAGCGCCGCGGCGGAACTCATCCGATTCGCCAAGCGCAGCGGCGCTGCCGTCGTCCTCGTCGGTCATGTGACCAAGGACGGCCAGATCGCCGGTCCCCGCGTCGTCGAGCATATGGTCGACGCGGTGCTATCCTTCGAGGGCGAAGGCTCCCAGCAATTCCGCATCCTGCGCGCGATCAAGAATCGCTTCGGACCGACCGACGAGATCGGCGTGTTCGAAATGACCGGCGCCGGGTTGCGCGAAGTTTCAAACCCATCCGCGCTGTTTCTCTCCGAGCGCGAACTTGGCAGCCCTGGCACCGCTGTTTTTGCCGGGATCGAGGGAACGCGACCGCTGCTCGTCGAAATTCAGGCTCTGGTGGCGCCGACGACGCTCGGCACGCCGCGCCGCGCCGTCGTTGGTTGGGATCCCAACCGCCTGTCCATGGTTCTGGCGGTGCTCGAAGCCCATTGCGGGGTTCGCTTCTCGGGCTATGACGTCTACCTCAACGTTGCCGGCGGCCTGCGCATCCAGGAGCCCGCGGCCGATGTCGCCGCCGCCGCGGCGCTGGTGTCTTCGCTCGTACACGCGCCGCTGCCTGCGGACGCCGTGTATTTCGGCGAGGTGTCGCTCTCCGGCGCGGTGCGCCCTGTGGCGCAAAGTGCGGCGCGACTCAAGGAAGCGCAAAAACTCGGCTTCGCCCGCGCGATCGGACCCGAAGCCGCGCGTGGCGAGGCGCCCGAAAGCTTCCCGCTCTCCGCCATTGGCTCACTGGCGAACCTCGTCGCCGATATCGCCGGCGACGGCCCGCCGGCGCGACGGCCCGGTGTTCGTCAACAGGCCTGATATGCAACCCCGCCGGGCTCCTGCGATGGATGCCGCCGGTGTCATTTGCGCTGTTCGCTATTAATGTCGGGTTTACCGGGCTTCATCACAACCGCCACCGCTTACGATTCTGCTTGTCTGCCGCCGCCGGCATCGCGGCAGAGTCCGAGCAGGCAACAAGCAGGGAGGCAACAAGCCGGGTGACGACGGCGCTCTGCCGGGCTATACACGCGGCGAACGGCGGCGACTTGCGGCCCAGGTGCCGGTGCCCCTTGCACGGCGCGCAAGGAAGAGCGCGTTCCTGTTCGGGGAATACTGAGAGCGCGACCAGTGTCCCGATTCCGAAGTTCGCATCATCTTGCGGCTCGCTCGTTTGCGAACTTCGGAATCGAAGGACACGGGCAACTTATTGATCTAGTGTGGCTTTGGTTCAGAAGTCCGCATAACGAGCTCGCGGCAAGAATGATGCGGACTTCTGAACCGCCACACTCGTGTGGTGGATTTGACGCTCCGATCATCATTGCGGCAACTCGTCATCGGAGCGTCAAATCCAAAACCACACTAGATTCATAAAGTTGCTAGTGTCCCTTTGCTTC
>JAKAPE010000259.1 GCA_021811945.1 Pseudomonadota bacterium
GCCGCGAAGCAGCGACAAACTCGCCGACCGAAAACCACGCCATCGCTGACGAAACTTCTCCCCCCGCCCCAATCGGCGACTTACAAAGGAGAGTGTGAGATATCCGGGTTAAAGCATGATGCGGAAAAGTGGAATCCGGCTTGCAAAACGGTCAATCAGTCGTGCCATCCGAGCCGATCGTCAATGTCGGCTCAGCCAGAGCCGAAAGCGGTGGAGATCTCGCGTTTATCGCCTCCAAAAAGGCGTCGGCCAAGCCGGAGCCTGCTAGTCTGAGGTCCGATTCGCCTAAGAAAGCTTGGGGAGCCGCCGCATGATGTGGCGAGCGCGCAATGTGGACGCGAAACCCAGAGACCCAGCAAAAGCCGTCGCAAAGAATGCCACCAGGAATGTTCCCGAATCCGCGGCCAAAGAAATCGTCTCGCAACCGGCCTTTAACTATGGCGAACCTCCGGCACCTGACGCTGTGGGGCGCAACGGCCGCCGTCGCCCTCTTCATCGCCGTCCTTGCCGCCCGCAGCAATGCCGGTTCGCAGCGGGTGGCGCTCGCACTTGCGTCGCTGCGCTTGGACCGACCGACGCCGCATACGGATCAGCCCACGACGCGGGTCGCGAGCCGAACCGAAGCCGCTCCCAATTCGGCGACCTCGATCGCAGCCAAAACCGCAAAGCTGGACAAGGATCAATCCATTCAGCATTCCTTCGATGCGGAAGCGGCCGCCCGCCAACTCGCGCACGCCGTGCACGGCCTTGCCGAAGATCGCGACCGGCTCGCGGCGCGGCTTGCCGCGGTCGAGCGCAACGTCGGCGACATTACCGGTTCGATCAGCCGTCAGATGGCGGCGGGCAAGGCTCGCTCGCCGCAAGCCGCGCCGTGGCCGGACGCCCGAGCGCCGGCGGCGGCAACCCCAGCGACCATTGCTGCCGTGGTCGCGCCGGTCGTGCCGTCTCCGCCCGGCCTGAGCTCGCCTCTGCCGCTGCCGCCGCCGCAGCTTATGGCCGAGCCGATGGCGCCGGCCGCGCCGGCCCGTGAATACGGCATCGACCTCGGTACCGGTCTGAGCGCCGCCGTATTGCGCGCCCGCTGGGCGGGAATTCGTTCCGCACATGGGCAATTGTTTACGGATTTGCGGCCCAAGGCCGCGGTTCGGAAAGCGCTACCCGGACACTACGTGCTGCGCCTCGTGGTCGGGCCGCTGGAGAGCCGCGCAAAAGCGGAGCAACTTTGTGTCGCGCTGGCCGCCTTCCGGCTCTACTGTCGGCCGACCTTGTTCAACGGCCGAAGCCTCGCGCTGCAGTAGAACTTCTTGAGGCGGTCCCGGAAATCTGCACAGGGCGATAAGTGGAGTTTCTGCCTGAAAGCGGGCACGCTGTTGCCTGCGAATCAGGAGCGAACTATGCAAAGACGATCGCGCCGGAACCACACACCGGCCTTCAAGGCGAAGGTAGCGCTTGCTGCCGTCAAAGGCGATCGGACATTGGCACAGCTTGCCGAGCAGTTCGACGTTCATCCCAATCAAATTACGGCGTGGAAGGCGCGGCGCCGTTCCGTCGCTCAACGGCGGCGGCGCGTTGCGCGCGGCGGCTTGTGGCGCTATAGCGCCGAAACTTCGGGCTCGCCGGAAGCCGGGTGCGGTTGGGGCATTATTGCGGCTGGCAATGTCGAAGACTCGGTGGCCGACGAAAAGCTCCGCCGGTTGGTGGGCTGTAAGACACAATCTCGCGCGGGCGGCAGAGCGATGTCACCGACGACGCTGGCCACGGCAATAATCTTTATTTTCACCTACGCCGGCGTTGCCTTGGGCCGCATTCCCGGCTTCCGCCTGGATCGGGCCGGCATCGCGCTCACCGGCGCAGCGCTGATGATGGCGGTTGGCGCGATCACGCCGCAAGAAGCCTACAACGCCATCGACCTCGATACGCTTGCGCTCCTGCTCGGCATGATGATCGTGGTGGCGCATTTGAAGTTGTCGGGATTCTTCCGGCTCGTCGCCGGCTGGGCTCTGACACATGCCCGATCGCCCCTATTCTTGCTTGCGGCCGTCGTCCTCACGACCGGCGCGCTGTCCGCGTTCCTTGTCAACGACGCGGTATGTCTCGTCATGGCGCCGATGGTTATCGAGACAACGCGTTCGCTGCGGCGCGATCCCGTTCCCTACCTGCTGGCGGTCGCCATGGCCTCGAATGTCGGCAGTACCGCCACCATTACCGGCAATCCGCAAAACATGATCGTGGGCGCGGTGTCGCACATCCCCTATATGACGTTCGCAGCGGCGCTGACGCCGGTGGCCGCGGTCGGCCTTCTGCTCGTCATTGCTTTGCTTGCCGTGCTCTGGCGGGGCGAGTTCCGCAGCGACGGGCAGTTCGCCGCCAAGCCGCCGGCTCCCCGCTTGCACAAGCCGCAGCTCGCCAAGGCGATGCTGGTCGCACTTGGCGTGATCGCGGCATTCTTCGCCGGCGTGCCGGTAGCCAAAGCTGCCATCCTCGGCGGGGCGTTGCTGCTGGTCACGCGCGCCATCAAGGCGCATAAAGTCTATCGGGAGATCGACGGCTCGCTGCTCCTCATGTTCGCCGGTCTGTTCGTCGTCGTCGCCGCCGCGCAGAAGATATTGTTCACGCCGGAAGTGGTCGACGCAGTCCAGGCGCTCTATCTCGACAATGTCTACGTTCTGACCGCCGTCACCGCCGTGCTTTCCAATATCATGAGCAATGTGCCGGCGGTGTTGGCGCTCAAGGCATTCGTGCACGGCTTCCTCGACCAGCACCGCATCTGGCTCGCAATCGCGATGAGCGCAACATTGGCTGGCAATCTCACCCTGGTCGGCTCGGTGGCCAACCTGATCGTTGCCGAACGCGCGCGCACCGCCGGCATTGCGATTACATTCTGGGCATACTGCCGCGCCGGCATTCCGCTGACCCTGATCACCCTGGCAATTGGCGCATGGTGGCTGAATTGATATGACTTTTCCGCCGCGCAAGGAGTCCGCGTCGTTGATTGAGGCATCAGCCGCTACTCGGACCTCATAGTGCCGGCCGGCGTCGCGCTGCCGGGCATCACACCGCTGCCGTCCATATGCATCGGCCGTGTGCCGGCGGACATGGCGCCGGCCTTGACCACGCACTTGGCCTTGACCGCGAGCGCATAAAAGGGAGAGCTCGCGGCGGGACATGTGTAAGTCAGCCCCGACACCAATGCCGGCGTAATCTGATCGAAGCGCAAAAGCGCGCCGCCATGGGCGCCGATAAAAGCTTCGGCGTCGGTGCGCTTGGCGAACGAGGCAAAGGTGGAGCCCATTTCTCCGGCGACCGGCTGCCATGCCACATAGTAGGCCGTTCGCGCATCGGTGAAGCTCGCCGCGGCATTGGACGGATGCGTCCAGTCAATACGGGCCGTGTCCTGCACGTAGAGGGTCTGCAATCGAGGGACGATATCGTCCCGTGTGACATAGGCGAAGAAGTCTCGCGTCGATCCGAACTTGAGCAAACCCTTGACGCCGGAGAGATAAGCCTCGCCGCGCGGCCCGGGATAGTGGGTAATGTACATCCCGCAGACGACGCAGGTATCGCCGTTCTTTATGTCGACGGCCGGTTGATTGAGATGCGCCTCTTGCCGTCCGCACGCGCCGACGGCGGCGGCCAGCAGGAACGCGACTACCCGCACGCTGCGGCTACCGCCCCATGCCGCAAATCTCGCCATCGCTATATCTCCCGCGTCTGGAACGCGCGCAGCGCCAGCGCGAACGGCGCCAGCGTCCAGGCGGCAAGCGCGCCGTAGAGGACGCCGATCTGGTACACATGACCGGCGGCCATCGCCAAAAAGACGGCGTTGCCGGCGCCATTGCCCAAGCCGACCAGATTGATCAGCCGAAACACGTCGATCGGATTGAGCATCAGCAGATAGGGGAAAATCGCCCGCTCGATGTCGTTGCCGCGGCTGATCACCAGGACCGCCAGCAGCACAAGGTCGAACAGCACCACCAGCGCGAACCAAACAAGCAGCGCGAGACCCGCGGCGCGCGCCTTCTCTCGTGCCAGGACGCTGATCAGGCAGGCGAGCCCGACGAAGCTCGCGCCGAGCAGCGACGCGCTGAAGATGAAGGTGCCGATGGCGGTCCAGGCGGCGAGCGTGCGCACCTCGGGCATCATGACCTCGTAGGCGACGACAGCGATGCCGAAGCCGGCGACGATCGCCGTCGCCAGCACGGCGCTGTGGCCGAGGAATTTGCCGGCGGCAAGCTCGGCGCGGGACAGCGGATAGGCGAGAAGGAGTTGCAGCGTCCCGCCGTCGTCTTCGCCGACGATGGTGTCATAAGCGATCAGCAGGCTGATTAAGGGAATGACGAAGGATCCAAGGGTGGTGAGACTGGCGAGGGTGGCGCCGAATGAAGTAAAGCCGACGCGTCCCGACGTGACGGCGCCGAAATAGGCGATGCCGAGCGCGAGCGCGGCAAAGATGGCGGTGATCGCCAGAGTCCAGCGGTTGCGGAAGCCGTCGCGAAACTCCTTGCGCGCTATGGTCAGGATATTATGCATCGCTGCCGTCCCCCTCCGTGCCGCCCGTCTTGCCGATCGTCGCGTAAAGCCGGGCGAGGCTCGGCTCCTTGACCGTAACATCGGCCAGCGTGGGCAGATTCATGAGATGGCGCAGGACATCCATCTTGCGGGAAGCCGGCACTGCAAGTTCCAGCATGCCGCGCTCCTTGAGCCGCGGTGCGGTCGGCAAATCCGCGAGCCACGGCTCGCCCAATAGCCCGTTCGGTTTTCCCGGTAAGCGGGCGCATATGGTGACCGGCATGCCTGCCGCCTTCTTCATCGCCGCGGGCGTTCCCTGCGCGACAAGCCGTCCCTCCTTGAGGATGATCGCCCGATCGAGATGCGCTTCGAGTTCCGCCAGGAGGTGGGAGGAGATGACGATGGTTTTTCCCGCCTCGCGCAGGCCGCGGACCAGTTCGAAAAACTGCTGGGTAGCGATCGGGTCGAGGCCGGTCGTCGGCTCGTCGAGAAAGAACAGCTCCGGAGAGCCGAGCAGCGCCTGAGCCAGGCCGAGACGCTGGCGCATGCCCTTGGAATAGGTGCGCAGCCCCTTATCGATGGCGTCGTGCAGACCCATCCGTTCGAGCAGTGCCAATCCCTCTGCCTCGGCGACGTTCCTGAGCCGGGCAAGATAGGCGATGACCTCGCGCCCGGTGAGATTGCCGTAGAAGGCGACATTTTCCGGCAGATAGCCGATTTTGCGGCGCAGCCGGCGGCCGTCGCGGCCATCAGGCAGGGCGCCGAGCACGCGGATTTCTCCGGTGCTCGGCCTGATCAGGCCGAGCGCGAGCTTGATCACCGTCGTCTTTCCCGCGCCGTTATGACCGAGCAGGCCGACGATCTCGCCGCGGCAGACGCTCGCTGACACGTGGTCCAGAACCACGGCGCGGCCGTAGCGCTTGCTGACATCGGCGATCTCAATGACGTTCAGCATAGGAAATCTCCCGCTCTTGCGCGGCGGCTTCGCCTGGCGGCTTCATCAGCGGATGGCTGTCTTCGATGGCGGGCGGCGTGAACACCGGAAAGGCGCGCTGCACGTAGCGCAGCATGAGAATGGCGGGACTGCTCATGAGCAGCGACGCGCTCGGATATTTCCACAACAGAATGTCGACCCCGTCGTTCGGCCGGTACGGCACGTCGCCAATGCCGTCGCCGTCCAGATCCCAGCCCAGATAGTCGCTCCAGTAGTTGCCGATCCCATGCCGGGACCATTCCTCGCTCACGTTCTGCACATATTTGACCTGCCTGCGGTTGTCGATGAAGGCATTGCGGTAGACCGACTCGTTGTTGGACCCTGCAGTGACATGGATCCCGATCCGGCAGTCGGCGATCGTGTTGCCGTGAAACCTGTCGTATTCGGAGTTGTACACAAAGATACCCTTTCCCTCCGCGCCAGGAATGATTTCTCCGCCGGCACTCTTTTGGCCGCGAATGTGCCTCACGACGTTGCCTTGAAAGTTGCTGTAGGTGATGTAGTTGAGCAGGATGCCGTACTGGCTGTCGCCGTCCGACCGATTGCCGCGAATGTCCAGCCGGGTCGACTGCATGAGCGCGTAGCCGACGGTGTTGCCGAAGCTGACATTGTCGGCGAGGAGATCGTCGTTGGAGATCATGTAGTGGACGCCGTAGCGTACGTCGTGGACGCGGTTGTCGATGATCTTGTTGAAAGGACTGATGTAGATGTAGATGCCGTCGCGCGTGTCGCCGACATCGTTGCCGCGCACGAGCACAGCGGTATCGTTCCACATATGGATGCCGTCGCCGCGATCGGGCACGCGGAGCTGCACCATGCCGCGGATGCGGTTGTCGAGCACCTGCGTTCCCGCCGAACCGTCAAGATAGATGCCGAAGTCGGGTAGGATCGAGGCGCGGACCGGGCTTCGAATGATGCCGACGTTTCCTCGATCCTCCCTATCATTCCGTACGGCGGGTTTTCCCCGATACGGCTGGAAGGCTGGCATATAGGGCAGCACCT
>JAKAPE010000260.1 GCA_021811945.1 Pseudomonadota bacterium
CGTACCGGCCGCCGTCGCGCGGCCAGTGCCGCGGAATCGGCAACAGATTCAAATCAATCGGTTACGCGGCAATTAGTCAAACATGGCCTACTCCCGTTTCATCCATCCGGGGTGCGCAACGCGAATGAAAACTCTTACCCCGCCAAACTCCGGATCACCACCGATAACCACCCTCGGAAGTTACACAGGCAGTCGCTGGGACCTTATCGCGGAGAGGGCGGCGCCGCGTTCCACGACAACAGGTGTGAGGCGGAAACTTCCGCACTCACGTCGGCTCAGGGCTACCATGCAATCCGCGCGTCGGGGCGGCACCGGGAGTGCCGCCTCGACGCGTCCAGAGTTATGCCGAGATCAAGCCGGCCGACAAAACTACTTCTTGCACTCCTGCCCGGAGAGGTCGACGTTGGAGACGGTGCTCACGGTGATCATCGAGGCCTGGGTGAGCTGGGCCTTGGGGTAGGGGTTCTTCTCCGCCGCATCGATGGCGTGCTGGACGGCGAGTTCCGCCATCGTCACCGGCTGGCTTACCACCGTCGCCTGGATCCAGCCCTCCTTGATCAGGCGCCCGGTCTCGATCTCCATGTCGGTCGTTACCACGATCACGTTGCCGGCCTTCTTGCCGGCGGCGCGCAAAGCTTGCACGGCGCCGATCGCCACCGGCCCGTTGAAGGTATAGACCGCCTTCAGGTTCGGATGGCCCTGCAGAAAGTCTTGCATGGTATTGAGCGCATCGGCCGAGGAGGTCGAGGTGAACTTTTCGGCCACTATCTTGATGCCGGGGAACTTGGACAAATAGTCCTTGAATCCATTAACCCGCAGCTTGGTCAGGTCGAGCCCGCCCGGTCCAGACAGCATGGCAACGTCGCCCTTGCCGCCGAGCTTATCGGCGACATACGCGGCGAGCATTTCGGTCATGACGTAGGACGGCTCGCCGACGAAACCCGAAACTTTGGGACTGTGCGTGGCGATGCCGTCGTTGATCACCGGGATGCCGGCGGCGATCGCCTGTTCGACGACCGGAATGGTCCCGTCCGAACTCTCGGGCACGAGCACGATGCCGCTCACCTTGCGCTGAATCACGTCCTGGATCTGCGAGACTTGGCGGTTCAAATTGCCGTAGCCGCCGGCGTCGTAAATCTTGACGTCGTAGCCCGCCGCCTTGCCGGCCTGGATGTAGCCGCAGGCCTTGAGTTTGAAGTAGGGATCGCCCGCCGCCGGCAGCATGACGGCGATCTCCTTGTGGCTTTGCGCCGACGCCACAGCGGTCGAGGCGGCGATCGACGCCGTCGCCGCGGTCAATGCCAACACCAGCTCTGCCGCAGTCAGCTTTCGCTTCACTGTCCTGAACGATTTCATGTTCCCACTCCCTGTTTTTGCCTCGACTGAGGCGCATCATCCGCAGCCGGCGGATACGGTATTCAAGCGCGCCGCCGGCGCAGCGAATTCACCCACACCGAAAGGATGATGATGGCGCCGACGATGACCTGCTGGACGAAGGTGTCGATGGCGAGGAGGTTCAAGCCATTGACCATGAAGGCGATGACGAGCACGCCGAGCACTGTGCGCAGCACGCCGCCCTGGCCGCCGAACACGCTGGTGCCACCGATGATCACCGCGCCGATCGATTGCAAAAGAATGTCGCCGGCGCCGAGCAGCGGTTGGCCGGAGATCACTCGGCCGCTCATCAGAAAGCCGGCGAGTGCAGCACAGCCTCCGCTGATGAGGTAGATCAGAATTTTGACCCGGCCGAGCTCGATGCCTGACATCACCGCAACGGATTCGCTGCCGCCGACGGCATAGACGTGGCGGCCGAACCGCGTTCGCGTCAGAACGACATAGATCGCGGCGATCAAGAGCGCGGCAATCAGCACCGGCACCGGGATCGGCCCGACGAAGCCGCCCCCGAACCAGAAAAAGTAGTCCTCGTCCGGCTTGGGCAAGCCGAAAATTGAGGAGCCGCCGGAATAGACCATGGCCAGGCCGGCGGCCATGTAGAGCGTGCCGAGCGTAACGATAAACGGCTGGATGCGTGCGCGCCCGATCAAAAGGCCGTTAACGAGGCTGATGCCGAAGCCGGCGCCGAGACCCGCAAGCGCGCCGAGTACGATGTGGTGGCGCATTATTACGCCCGCCGTTACCACGCTGACCAGGCTGACGATCGAGCCTTGCGAAAGATCGAGCCCGCCCATCAACAGCGCGAAAGTCTGCCCCGCGGCGAGGATGAGCAGCGGCGCGCTTTGCACCAGCACATTGGTGAAGTTGTTGCGGGTGAGAAAATAGGGACTGAGAATGGAAAACGTGACGATCATCGCAACGAGCGCAACGCTCGGGCCGATCGTTTCCGGTTCGATCCGCTCCACCAAAGCGTGCCATCGCCAGCCGCCGGTCTCAGCGCCCTTCATGCCGCCCGCCCGTGGGTGATGGCGTCGACCAGAAGAGTTGGGTCGAGTGCATTATTGGCGAACTCGCCGACGATGCGTCCCTGACGAACGGCGATGATGCGGTCGCCGAGTTCCAACACCTCTTCGAGATCCGACGACACCACCAGCACCGCCTTGCCGGCTGCGGCGAGGCCGCGGACCAGCCGGTAGATTTCATCCTTGGTGCCGACATCGATGCCTTGTGTCGGCTCGTCGAGCAGAAAGATTTCTGCGGAGGTGGACAGCCATTTGGCCAGCACAAGCTTTTGTTGATTGCCTCCCGACAAGAGGCCGGCGGCCTGAAAGGGGCTCGGCGTCCTGATCGAGAGATAGCTGATCATTCGGCGTGCATGCTGCAGTTCCCGCTTCGGTTGCAGCAGCAGAAGACGGACGAACTGCACGAGCGAAGCCAGCGTGACGTTGGCAAACACCGGCATGATTACGGCAATGCCGTGACCGCGGCGGTCCTCGGGCAGCAACGCGATACCGCTGCGGATCGCATCCCGCGGACTGCTGAACTTCGCCGGTTGTCCGCCGACCCGGATTTCGCCGCCGGCGGCCCGGCGGGCGCCGAAAATGGTCTCCAGCAGCTCCGTCCGTCCGGCTCCAACCAGCCCGGTGAGAACGAGGATCTCGCCGCGATGAAGGGTGAGAGAAATGTCCTCGAATTCGCGGGCGCGGGAGAGATGGCGCAGTTCGAGCAGCGGCTGGCCGCGCGTGCGGGCTTCGCGGGATGACGTCTCCTGCGACCGGCGCTCCTGCCCGGTGATCAGCGCCACGACATTGCGGCGATCCAATTGATCGACCGGATAGGTGCCGACCGAACGGCCGTCGCGCAGCACCGTCACCCGATTTACCAGCGACGCAATTTCTTCGAGCCGATGACTGACGTAGATGATGCCAACCCCCGACTGCGCCAGCTTGCGAATGAGGGCGAAAAGAGTATCGACTTCGCCGCGGCTGAGCGAGGCGGTCGGCTCGTCCAGGATCAGCACCCTCGCATCGATCCCGAGCGCCTTGGCGATCTCAACCAGTTGGCGCTGGCCCATGCTGAGACTCGACACCACTGCCGTGGTTTGAATGTCGATATTCAAGCGGGCGAGTAGGCGCCGTGCTTCGGCATGCGTGCGCCGCCAGTCGATCAGTCCGAGCGGGGTGACGAATTCGCGGCCGAGAAACAGGTTCTCGGCAACCGACAGATGCGGCACCAGAGCAAAGTCCTGATAAATGACGCTTATGCCGAGCGCCTGCGCCGTCTGCGTGTCGCGCAGATCGACCGGGCGCCCATCAATGTGGATTTCGCCTGCATCGGCGCGGTAGAGACCAGCGACGATCTTGATCAGCGTGCTTTTGCCTGCGCCGTTGGCGCCCAGCAGCGCGTGAACTTCTCCGCGGTGCAGATCAAAATCGAGCTGGTCGAGTGCGACCACGCCAGGATAGGTCTTGCGCAATCCGCGCACTTCGAGGACGACCTCAGCGGGCGCGCCGCTCGGTGGCATCGGTGCTGCGCTCGTCATCGCGAGGCTCCCGGGCGACGCTTGCCGCCGTCGCCAGGCGTCGCTCCAAGGGCAGCTTTTCCCGACCGGGCCATCTGCAGACAGCCATAGGCGGTCGCGCGCGAAACGCCCAAGGCGGCGGCCACGCGGCCCATCGCGCGCTTGATGTGGAAGATGCCGCGCGCATTGAGCGCGCGGATCACTTCGAGCCGATCCTCGCGCGACAACGGCATCGTCCCGCGGCCGCTGAGTACTTCGTGCAACGTCGCGTCGATGACATCGCGGATGTCGTTGGTGAATGTTGTCGGCTTGGGGTCTGCGGTGTTGCCGCTGAGCGCGTCGAGAACCGCCGCGGCCTGGCGAAACGCGGTAACGTCCGTGTTGATGCACAGTGCGCCGAAAATCTTGTGCCGGTCGTCCCGTAGCACGATAGTCGAGGAGTTAATGATACGGCCGTTCGGCGCCCGGGCGAGATAATTGAGCCGATCCCGCGCCGTGTCCCCCTCGGCCATGATGGCAAGTCCGATCTCGGACATGGCGCTGCCGACCCGCCGCGCCGTGACCTTGCCCGCCACTGCAATGACCGAACGATCGGGAATCCGATAATCGTGCAGCACGATCTCGTAATTGGGGCCGAGGGACTGCGTGAGTGGGCCGATGATCTCAGAAAGCATCCGCAAACGCCGATCGGCGTCGCCGCGTGCCGACCGGCCGGCAAGCCTGCTGCGATGATTGGGCCGCGATACCGAAGCTGTGCGCGCTGCCTTCAAACCCGCCTCGATACGCCAGGTCGTCGGCCGCCAGCGTTGAACTGCCGGCGACTGGTAACGGATTAGACAATTTATCTTAAGTTGACAAAATGTCCAGATCGCCGTCAAATCATGGCCGGCGTCGCAAGTATCGAGCGCCGCGGGCGGGGTCGATCGGGAGCGCGGCAAGCGATGGGATTTCTGCAACTGGGAGATCGTCGCCTACATTATGAAGATGTGGGAATCGGCCGCCCGGTTCTGCTACTGCACGGTTTTACGAACTACGGATTGTCCTGGACGCCCCAACTCGCAGCATTGGTGCATTCCGGCTACCGCGTGATCCTGCCCGATCTGCGCGGGCACGGAATCTCGTCGCCGGCGACGCCGCCGTGCGCGGTGAGCGATCTTGGTGCTGACTTGATCGGTCTTCTCAATCATCTTGACGCCGGCCCCGTCGCGCTTTGCGGTCTTTCCCTTGGCGGAATGATCGCGCTGCAGATTGCGGTCGATCAGCCCGACCGCGTCGCTGCGCTGGTGGTCGCCGATAGCCAACCGTATTTCACCGGGCCGGATATAACTGCAATGGTCGAAAGCTGGGTTGAGCTTTTTCGCCAGCAGGATGGACCGCGCAAGCGGCTGCAAGCCACCTGGCCGGCACTCGTTAACGAGGAATTCCGCGCCAGTGCCACCGGCCGCGCCGCCTACGACGTCTGGGCGCGGATATTGGCTACGGTTGATGCGGCATCGCTCTGCCACGTCGCCCGAGGTATGGCGGGATTCGATTTGCGCGCGCGCCTGTCCGCGGTGCGCGCGCCGGCTCTGGTGATCGCCGGCGAATATGACCGCCTTTTCAGCCCAAATCAAAGCCGCGAAATGGCCGAGCGAATCGCCGGCGCGCGGTGTTCGGTGATCGCGGGCGCCGGCCATCTCTCGAACCTCGACAGTACCGATCGGTTCAACCCGCTGCTTTTGGATTTCCTGGCAGCGCATTTTCCTTCCGTGTAGAAATCTACGATGAAATTCATTAGCAGTGATCGCGGGCCGCAGAGCAGCGGCCATTACAGTCAGGCCGTCGTGGCCAACGGCTTCATCTTCGTCGCCGGCCAGCTTCCGTTCGTCGCCGGCAGCGCCGGTGCCATTCCGGCCGGGATCGAGGCGCAGACCCGTCAGGCTCTACAAAACGTCGCCAGCGTCCTCGAAGTCGCCGGCTCCGGACTGCATAAGCTCGTCAACGTGACCGTTTATGTCACAGACATCCGCGACTGGCCGGTGGTCAACAAAGTCTACGCGGAGGTGCTCGGCCATCATCGGCCGGCGCGTACGGTGGCCGTGTCGCCGCAGCTGCATTTCGGCTGCTTGGTCGAGGTTCAGGCGACTGCGGTCGCATAGCTCGACCGTCGTTCTGCTTCCGGGACAAAGATCGGCCGACCCGGACCCAATTGTATTCGCCGACGCCTTGAATCCGCAGAAGGCGGTAATCGCCGGTGCCGCGATTTGAAGTCTGGTAGCATTGCCCGGCGCGACCGCAAAGCGCTCGCCGACATCGAGGGTGCGCTTGGCGTCAGGCGCGCGAGTCGTGCCTGTCGGCAGCGGTAGTACGGTCAAAATCGCCGGCAGCGGCGCGATATTGTCGGCCTGTGTGTCGGGCTGACCGTGAGCGGACTTTCCGCTAGATGGGGTAACGGGGCGCCGCCAGTGAAGCAAGCGGACGGCTTGCGGAAGATTGGCGGGAAGGCGGTCGTCCCTGACAATGATGGTGTGACGGAGTCGGCGAGGCCGCTCCAAACATCGAGGAGAGACGACCGTGGACTA
>JAKAPE010000261.1 GCA_021811945.1 Pseudomonadota bacterium
CCCCGCTTGTATACTTCCATGCAGCCGTTTTATACCGGAAACGCCGCGATCCCAGCCGCCTAAAGGCGTGGGGTTTCCTGATCCCCTATCGGGGACTCTAAACTGCGCAAGTTGGGTTAATACAACCGGCTGCGGGCTACCCCGCCTCGCGCAGCTTTACCGCACCTTCGAGGTCCACGGAGACCAACTGGGAGACGCCGAGTTCGGCCATGGTAACACCGTAGAGGCGGTTCATGCGCGCCATGGTGATCGGGTTGTGGGTGATGATGACGAAGCGGGTATCGGTCGCGCGCGTCATCTCGTCGAGCAGGTCGCAGAAGCGCTCGACGTTGTAATCGTCGAGCGGCGCGTCGACCTCGTCAAGCACACAGATCGGCGCCGGGTTGGTGAGGAATACGGCGAAGATGAGCGCAAGCGCCGTGAGCGCTTGTTCGCCGCCGGACAGAAGCGACAGCGTCGCCGGCTTTTTTCCGGGCGGCTTGGCAAGAATCTCCAGGCCGGCTTCGAGCGGGTCCTGGCTCTCGACGAGCTGCAATTCCGCAGTGCCGCCGCCGAACAGCCCGATAAACAGTTTTTTGAAATTCTCCTGCACGGTGGCAAATGACGCTAGCAGCCGCTCGCGCGCCTCCTGGTTGAGGCTGTGGATGCCCTGCCGCAGGCGGCGGATGGCCTCGACGAGGTCGTCGCGCTCGCCGGTGAGTTTCGCGTATTGCGCCTCGACCTCGTGCAACTCGTCCTCGGCGCGCAAATTGACCGCGCCGAGGCGTTCGCGCTCGCGTTTGACGCGGTCGAGGCGGGCCTCCACCTCGGCGATCTGTGGCAGCGGGTCTTCGGCTTCGACTTCGGCAAGCTCCGACACGGCGGTCGGCTCGACGTCGAGCATGTCGCGGATTTCGTGCTCGATGTCAGAAAGCCGGCGCTTGGCGGCCTCGCATCGTTCCTCGGCGCGGGCCACTGCGGCGCGCGCTTCGCCGACGTTTTCCAGTGCGATGCGCGCGGCCTTGTCGGCTTCGGCGAGTTCCATCTCGGCCTGTGCCAGAGTGTCGGCGGCGGCGCGCCGCGCGACCGTTGCCGTCTCGATCTCGCCGATCAGCGCCTGACGCTGAGCAGCGAAGCGTTCCGGAGCGTCGGAGAGTTCCGTACGCTCGCGCACCGCCTCCTCGGTCCGCGCCCCGATGGTCGCGATCTGCGCCGCGGCATTGTCCTTGCGCTGGTTCCAAGCCCGCCGCTCTTCGGCGATGATCTGCAAGCGGCGGTGACCAAGCTCAGCCTCGCGCGCCACTGCCTGCGCCTTAACGCGTATTTCGGCGAGCGCGTGCCTTTGGCTTGCAATGACATCGTTGACGGCGGCGAGCTCTTGTTCGAGTGCGGCCGCGGGCGGCAGCGTAGCAAGTGCGGTATCCGCTTCGGCGCGGGCGGCAATGGCTTCCTCGCGACCGGTGCCGATGCGCAATTTCGCTTCTTCGAGCGCGGAAATGCGCGCGGCGTTGCGGCTGATCTCACGCTCGGCGGCGGCTCGGGCCTCGCGCGCCGCATCCGTTGCCTGTTGCGCCTCGCGCCAGCGCAGGCGGGACGTCTGCTCCGCCTCTGCCGCGGCGGCGAGCGCGGCGGCGGCTGCCTCCGCCGCGCCCCGTTGGTGCTCGACTTCCCCCCGCGCGGCCGCAAGCTCGCCTTCAATCTCCTCCAGCCGGCCGCGTTCGGCGAGCCGACGCGCGGCGCCAGTCGGGGCATGGGCCGCAGCGGAAAAGCCGTCCCAGCGCCAGAAATCGCCTTCGCGGGAAACGAGCCGCTGGCCCGGCTTGAGCAGGCCGGCAAGTCGTGCTCCCTCGGCGCGCTCGACGACGCCGATCTGCGCTAGGCGGCGTGCCAGCTCCGGTGGCGCCTGGACATATTGGGAAAGGGCAAAAACGCCTTCCGGCAATGCGGGGTCGGACGGGTCGAGCGCAGCACCGGCCCAGTGCATGGGCGCGGAGGCGTCGAGCGGGGCATCGAGATCGTCGCCGAGCGCAGCGCCCAGCGCTTTCTCAAATCCCTTTTCGACGCGGACCGCGTCCATCACCGGCGGCCAAAGATTCCTGTTTTCGACCGCAAGTAGCTTGCCGATGGTCTTGGCCTCGGTTTCCAGCCGCTGCGCGCGGCGTTCGGCGGCGGCAAGCGGAGCACGCGCGGCTTCGACCTCACCTCTTGCGTCGGCATGGGCTGTTTCCGCTTCGCGGGCAGCCGTTTCCGCCTCCATGAGGGCAGCCTGCGCGGTCGCGAGCGCCGATTCCAACGCCGGAAGGTCGGGCTGGCCACTGCCGGCAGCCGCCAAGCCCGCTTCGGCATTGGCGAACTCTGCGTCTAGCCGCGCCGCGCGCTCCTCATGCCCGCGCAAGGCGGCCTGCAGCTGTGTCCGCCGCGCGGTCAAATCGGCCAGCGCGCCGGTGAGCGCGGCAAAAGACTTTTCCGACATCGCGAGCGCGGCTTCCGCCGCCGTCAGCCGCTCGTTAGCGCTAGTGAGTTGCTCGGCGCGCGCCCGCGCTTCGGTCTTGAGCGCTTCTTCCTCGGCCGCGAGCCCGCCCAAGGCCGCTTCGGCGTCGGCTGTGAGGGCGCGCTCGCGCGCCAGGTCGGCGGCGAATTGTTGGAGCCGACGATCGAGTTCGCCGATACGTTCCTTGGCGCGAGCTTCGTCCCGTTCGAGCGCATCGCGCGCCAGGATCAGGCGCTGCAACGCTGCGGCCGCCTTGGCTTCGGCCTCGCGGAGGGCGGGAAGGTCGGCGGCGAGCCGCGTTCGCTGCGACGTAATTTCCGCCTGCTCGCCGGTCCGCGCGGCAACGACGCGAACGGCGGCATCCTTGGCGCCCTCGGCGTCGGTGACTTCGGCTTTCGCTATGATGAAACGCAAGTGGAACAGCAGTGCTTCGGTGCGGCGTACCTGGGCGGAAACGGTGCGATAGCGCGCCGCCTGTCGTGCCTGGGCCTTGAGACCGGCGATCTGGCCGCCCAGCTGGCCGATCACGTCTTCGACCCGTTCGAGGTTGTGCTCGGCGGCCTTGAGCCGAAGCTCCGCCTCGTGGCGGCGGGCATGGAGGCCGGAAATGCCGGCCGCTTCCTCGAGCACGCGCCGACGCGCCTCCGGTCGCGCCGCGATGATCTCGGCGATGCGGCCCTGATGCACGAGGGCGGGAGAACGCGAGCCGGTCGAAGCATCGGCGAAGAGCATGGCGACGTCGCGTGCCCGCACCTCGCGGCCGTTGACGCGAAAGACCGAGCCTTCCTCGCGCACGATGCGACGCGAGACTTCCAGGCTGTCGGAATCGTTGAACGCCGCCGGCGCCGAACGCTCGCTGTTGTCGATCGAAACCGCGACTTCCGCGTGGTTGCGCGCCGGTCGCTCGGCGTTGCCGGAGAAGATCACGTCGTCCATCTCCGCCGCGCGCATGGCCTTGTGCGACGCCTCACCCATGACCCAGCGCACGGCCTCGACCAGGTTGGATTTGCCGCACCCGTTCGGACCGACGACTCCGGTCAATCCCGGCTCGATCCCGAAGTCGGTCGGCTCAACAAAGGATTTGAAGCCGATCAGACGCAGCCGCGTGAGCTTCATGCGCGTATTACATCCATCTTCCTTGCGGCGGCGGCGCAGGGAATCAACAAAGGCTCACGCCCACGGCGTGTCGCATGATAGACGGGTGCCGCATCGGCGCGGAGAATGAATCGTTACGCCCGCGAGCGCAACACCGCCGCCCGCTTATCCAGATTTTTGCTTGCGACATATTCAGAGGAAACCAGCCCATTGGCGGAGCCAAGACGGGGCCGGAAAGCCCTTATCCTGCCTTGAGATAGGAGTCGATCACCTTGGCCATTGCATCGATCGACTGATCGCCGAGCAGCTTCTTGCCGTTGATGAAAAAGATCGGCGTGGAGTTGACCCCGAACTTCTCGGCGGCGCGATCACGCACCTTCTGGATGGCGTCAAGCACCTTCTGATTCGCCAGACACGCATCGAAAGACTCTTTCGTGAAGCCGAACTGCTTGGCGATGTCGAGGAGCGGCGTGAGCGGCCTCGGCACCACCCATTCGGGCTGCTTGGCGAACAAAGTCTCCACGATCGGCATGAATTTGTCGTTGCCCGCGCAGCGCGCCAGCATGAAGCCCGCGGCAGCGAGCGGGTCGAGCGGGAATTCTCGGAAAATAAAACGCACCTTGCCGGTGTCGATATAGCGCTTCCGCAGTTCGGGAAAAGTCGTAACGGAGAAGTGCGCACAGTGCGGACAGGTCATCGAGGCGTATTCGATGATGGTGACCGGCGCCTTGGCGGAACCGAGGACGATATCGCCTTCGGGACCGGGTTTGGCCAGTTCCGCCATATTGACCTCAAGCGTGTCCGCTTTGGCGGGCCCCGTGGGATGGAAGATGACGGTGCTGGCGATACCGGCGCCAGCGAGCCCAAGGCTCGCCGTGGCCATGGCAAATTGACGACGATTAAGCGTCAAGGTCAGCTCCTGCATGGGGATGAAAATGCCGCAGCCCCAATGTGGCACCAGTGTGCCATTCCGCCAAGCCCCTGCGGTGTCTCAGCCCCTGCGGTGTCTCGCTTGTTGCGACCGCGGCGGCCGCGCGGGCGCTGTTCCCATTCTCGGTAGCTCTCAGCCGCGTCCGACCGCGGCCCCGAGCCGCGCCAGAGCCTGGCGCAAATCATTGTCGGCGATGTCCGACAGGCTTGCAGCGACGCGCGCAACCGCGGCGGGATCGGTCGCGGCAGTGGCTTTGCGGGCAGCGCGCCGCAGCGGCGCCTGGCGTAGCGCAATGCGCTCGACGGCGCGCCAGCCAAGGAAGCGGTTGACGCGCTCGCAGATCACGCCAGCGAGGTGCTGGATTTCGATGGCGGCCGGACCCTCGACGCGTAGGACGAGGGTACCGGCCGGCTGCCTTCGCCCTGATTGTCTTCCACCGGCCAGAGAGAGTCCGCAATTTGCCTCTCCTCCTGAGGAGGAGGGAATACGCGGCCATTGTATCTTCATCGGCTCGCTGCACGCGGAAACTTCCTCACCGGCGATCTCGGCCCAGCGCGTTACCAGCTCCACCGAGGCGAAACCCTGGCGACGAAACGTCTCGCCGACGACCTTGCCGGCAAGATCGCGGAGGGGTTTGGCGAAAAGGCGGGCCGTCTTGTTCGTTGCAGGGCGCTCTGTCATGCCTGGACCATGGGCCGAAGCGGGAAGAATCCGAGGGGAAGGCTAGCAGCGAAACGGACGGCGAAAAAGCCGCAACCTGCCGTCCTGCTCGCCTGGTACGACCGCCACCGCCGGGCGCTGCCGTGGCGCGCCGCACCGGGAATAAAAGCCGATCCATACCGCGTATGGCTTGCCGAAATCATGCTGCAGCAGACGACGGTGAGGACCGTAGCGCCGTACTACAGGCGCTTTCTTCGGCAGTGGCCCGATGTGGGCGCGCTGGCGTCCGCGCCGCTTGAGGAAGTGCTGAAAGCCTGGGCGGGGCTCGGCTATTACGCGCGTGCCCGCAACCTTCACGCCTGTGCCGGCGCTGTAGTCGAGCGTCACGGCGGAAAATTCCCGGCGAGCGAAGCCGCCCTTGCGGCGCTTCCCGGCATCGGGCCCTATACCGCCGCCGCCATCGCGGCGATGGCCTTCGACCTGCCGGCAACTCCCGTCGACGGCAATATCGAACGGGTGATGGCGCGGCTTTTTGCCGTTACTGACCCGCTGCCGGGAGCAAAATCGCAGCTGAGGCGGCTCGCGCGCGCCCTGACCCCGCCGCGCCGAGCCGGAGATTTCGCGCAAGCGATGATGGATCTCGGCGCAACCGTCTGCACGCCTAAGAAGCCGGCCTGCTCCTTGTGTCCCTGGAACGATGGTTGCGCCGCGCACGCCCGCGGCGATGCGCAGACGTTTCCACGCCGGGCGCTGAAACGCGAGCGCGCCTTGCGCCGCGGCGCCGCTTTTGTCGCGCGCCGAGCGGACGGATTTTTGCTGGTACGCACGCGACCGGCAAAAGGCTTGCTCGGCGGCATGACGGAAGTGCCGACCACGGAGTGGACGGCAGACTTCGATGAATCCACTGCGTCAAGCGCAGCGCCGCGGTTTGCCTCACCTCAATGGCGCTGCCTTGGCGGCGTGGTGCGGCATGGGTTCACCCACTTCTCGCTCGAACTTTCGGTCTACGCGGCGGAGCTTCCGGCCGGCACACCGGCGCCGGAGGACGCGCGCTGGGTTGCGTTTTCAGAACTCGCAGGCGAGGCGCTGCCCAGCGTCATGCGCAAGGTCGTGGCGCATGCGCTCCGCGAATCAACGGCTGGCGATGACAAGCATGCCGTGTGAACACTCCACCGCCTAAAGGCGGTGGCTTCGGATTACGGCTTAAAGCCGGATTTGGTCCGCCATCCGGCGGACTTAGGTCACATCCCACATATGTTGGCCCCAGTAGCGCTTGCGGAGAATG
>JAKAPE010000023.1 GCA_021811945.1 Pseudomonadota bacterium
TCGTCATCGGAGCGTCAAATCCAAAACCACACTAGATTCATAAAGTTGCTAGTGTCCCTTTGCTTCCGACGTTCGTAATAGGGCATGCGGCAAAGTGATACGAACGTCGGAAGCGGGACACTAGCGAGGGAACTGGCGGACCATGCCGATCACGTTGCTCGACCTTGCGCTGATCGTCGTCATGCTCATCTCGGGCCTGCTGGCGATGGTGCGCGGGTTCCTGCGCGAGGTGCTCTCGATCGCCGCGTGGGTCGCGGCGGCTTTAGTGACACTTTACGCCTACGCCAAGCTGCTGCCGAGCGCGACGGAATATTTTAACAGCGGCCTGATCGCCAAGGTTGCCGTGATCGGCGGCGTGTTCCTCGGCACGCTGCTGGTGATCTCGGTTTTCACCGTGCGCATTTCCGACATGGTGCTCGACAGCCGCGTCGGCGCACTCGACCGCACGCTTGGCTTCCTGTTCGGATTGGCCCGCGGCCTGCTCATCGTCGTCGTGGCCTATACGTTCTTCGACTGGCTCGTTCCCGATCGCGGCAAGCCCGACTGGGTCTTGCACGCGAAATCGAGAGTCGTGCTGTCGAGCGCCGGCGATTGGCTCAAGGAGCAGTTGCCCGAGAATGCGGAAGCCACCATAAGGAAACTGGAGCAGTCGCGCCCGCGAGCCAAGGGAACGCCGGAGAGCGCGCCGGATCAACGCAGCGAAATAGACAACCCTTCCGGTGACGGTACAAATGAAGCCGTTGCGGGCTATGATCGTGCGAGCCGAGCCAGGATGCGGCAATTGATCGAGGCCAAGGCAATGGCACATTGAGGCGCCGAAGGCCGATGACCATGAGGAACACCGCTCACCTCGAACTCGACGCCGACCGGTTGCGCGAAGAATGCGGCGTTTTCGGTATTTTCGGCCATGCCGACGCCGCGGCCATAACGGTGCTTGGGCTGCATGCCCTGCAGCATCGCGGCCAGGAGGCGGCCGGCATCGTCTCCTTTGACGGCAAGCGCTTTCACTCGGAGCGCCGTCTCGGCCTCGTCGGTGACGCCTTCTCGCGGCGCGAGGTGATCGACCGTTTGCCGGGCAACGCAGCGATCGGCCATGTGCGCTATTCGACGACCGGCGAGACCATCCTGCGCAATGTGCAGCCGCTGTTCGCAGAGCTTAATGCCGGCGGCTTTGCCATCGGCCATAACGGCAATCTCACCAATGGCCTCACGCTGCGCCGCCAGTTGGTGAGCGAAGGCGCGATGATGCAATCGACGACCGATACCGAGGTGATTCTTCACCTCGTTGCGCGCGCGCACCGCAACCGTTTCGTTGATCGTTTCATCGAGGGTCTGCGCCGGCTCGAAGGCGCTTACGCCTTCGTCGGCCTAACCAACAAGAAGCTGGTCGGCGCCCGCGACCCCCTGGGCATTCGCCCGCTGGTGCTCGGCAAGCTCGACGGCTGCCCGATCCTGGCTTCGGAAACCTGCGCCCTCGACATCATCGGCGCGCATTACGTGCGTGATGTGGAGAACGGCGAGGTTCTCGTGTTCGACGAGGACGGCGCGCATTCGCATAAGCCGTTCCCGCCGCTGGCGCCGCGGCCCTGCATCTTCGAATATGTCTATTTCGCGCGGCCCGACTCGATCGTCGGCGGCCGCAGCGTCTACGACGTGCGCAAAGCGAGCGGCGCAGAGCTGGCACGCGAGGCGCCGGCTGCCGCCGACGTCGTCATTCCGGTTCCCGATTCCGGCGTCCCCGCGGCCATCGGATTTGCGCAGCAATCCGGGCTTCCCTACGAGCTCGGTATCATCCGCAACCACTATGTCGGGCGCACCTTCATCGAGCCGACCCAGCAAATCCGCCAACTCGGCGTGCGCCTCAAGCACAGCGCCAACCGCGCCGTGGTCAACGGCAAGCGCATCGTGCTGATCGACGATTCGATCGTGCGCGGCACCACGTCGGTGAAGATCGTGCAGATGATGCGCGATGCGGGCGCCCGCGAGGTCCACTTTCGCGTCGCCTCGCCGCCGATCGCCCACCCGGACTACTACGGCATCGACACGCCCGAGCGCGACAATCTCCTTGCCGCCAAGCACGACCTCGAAGGCATGCAGCGCTTCATCAACGCCGACTCGCTCGCCTTCCTTTCGGTCGAAGGCATCTACCGCGCCACCGGCGCAAACGGCCGCGATCCAGTGCGCCCGCAATTCACCGACCACTGCTTTACCGGCGAATATCCCACTCCGCTCACTGATCAGACCGGCCAACAAGCCCTGCCTCGGCAGTTGTCACTGCTGGCGGAGGCGGGATGAGCAGATACAGCACCTGCCATAACTCCATAACGAGAAGCTGCTGGAGGTGGAAACAGGACCAATTTTCGGACAGCACTTCCGTTAGCTTGAGGTTTACTTGGACTTGTATGCTAATGTATTTTCATTCCCATTTCCTCTAAGATTAGATGCATGGCTAGCCTAGAAATAACGCACGTAGCCCAAATTCGTGAAGCCAAACTCACGTTTGGCGATCTGACAGTACTTGTCGGGCCTCAAGCCACAGGCAAAAGCATCGCTTTGCAGTTTCTAAAGCTCATGGTCGACACTGGAAATGTGCAGGACGAGTTAACGAAATACGGCCTAGACTGGTCGGGGCAACTGCCTGAATTCCTTGATATATATTTTGGTGAAGGAATGCGCTCAATCTGGCGGTCCCAGAGCACCCTCACTTGGCACGGCAAGAAGGTGGACCTTGAGCAAATTGCCAGAAGAAAAAGAAAGTCCAAGGAAGAGACGCTTTTCTTTATTCCGGCTCAACGAGTGCTAACGCTCCGAGACGGATGGCCACGCCCGTTTACCGATTATTCGCCCGGAGACCCTTTCACCGTTCGAGAGTTCAGTGAAAAGCTGCGCCTTCTCGTGGAACAGGAAATTCCCCCTCAAGGTATCCTTTTTCCGCAGCAACGGAAACTGAAAAAGGCCCTCAGATCGCTATTAGCCAAGCAGCTCTTCTCCAAATTCGCGCTTTCCGTGGACAGATCACGCTCACAGAAGCGATTGGTTCTAGGTTCGGACAAGCGCCCTCTACCTTATATGGTTTGGTCAGCCGGACAGCGCGAGTTTGTGCCGCTACTGCTTGGTGCGTATTGGTTGATGCCATCAACTAGAATCTCCAGGCGGCGTAGCTTAAGTTGGGTAGTGATTGAAGAATTGGAAATGGGATTGCATCCGCGGGCAATTTCTGTCGTACTGCTGTTACTTTTGGATCTCTTATGGCGTGGATATCGCGTGTGCATTTCAACTCACTCACCGCAAGTACTGGAAATGGTATGGGCGCTCCATCGCATCCGAAAGAGTAAAGGATCGTTTCAAGATGTTCTTGACCTGTTTGACGCCTCAGGAGGCGAGCGACCTGGATTACAGTCGATTGCGGAGATGTCATTGAACAAGAAAATGCAGGTTTATTACTTCGACGCTAATGGGAAAGTGAGAGATATATCCGGGTTAGACCCATCATCTGACACGCGCCAGGAAGCGGAATGGGGCGGACTTTCGGAATTCAGTGGGAGAGCCAACGAGATTGTTGCTCGCGTGACCGCAAGCGCGCACACGTAGGGGACCAGTGACATTCCGCGTCGCAGTAGAGAACACAGCCTCCATTGCAAAGGCATACAGAAAAGGACTCCAGGCCCTGCGGGAGGGCGATAGACGGTGTATTTCCGTTGCGGATGGTCGGCGGCTGCTCGGAAGCATTGACCTTGATTCCGCTTTGCGGATACAGCATCCCAATAGCCCGCGCTGGGATTATGGAATCGGCTGGAGAAGAACTGCCGGCAGGTCAGAGCAAATTATATGGCTTGAAATTCACCCAATGAGAACCACGGCGCATCTTTCGGAAGTAATGCAAAAGCTGGACTGGTTGCTCAGCTGGTTAGTCGGAGACGGAAGACGACTCAATGCTTTTAATCGCGAGATCGTTTGCGTATCGAGCGGCGAAACTGGATTTACGGCGTCATCACCCCAGCTTCGCCGCCTTGCCGACAGAGGAATGAAGATTGCTGGCCGCTGCTACACGATTCGATGACCCAACCACTCGCCAACCGCATCGCGCTCGTCACCGGCGCCTCGCGCGGCATCGGCTACGTGACCGCGCTCGGTTTGGCGCGCGCCGGCGCACATGTGGTCGCAGTGGCGCGCACGGTCGGCGGCCTGGAGGAGATCGACGACGCGGTACGCGCCGCCGGCTCCTCGGCGACGCTGGTGCCGCTCGACATGCGCGACTACGACGGTCTCTACCGGCTCGGCGCCACGCTCAACGAGCGCCACGGCCGGCTCGACGTACTCATCGGCAATGCCGCGGTCGGCGGCATCCCCTCCCCGCTCGACCATATCGAACCCAAGGCCTGGGATGAGGCCATGGCGGTCAACGTGACCGCCAACTGGCATCTTATCCGGGCCGTGGGACCGTTGCTCAAGCGCTCCGACGCCGGCCGCGCCGTTTTCATCACGTCGGGCGTCGCTTCTTCCGCTCGCGCCTATTGGGCGCCGTACTCGGTATCGAAGGCCGCGCTCAACGTCCTGGTGCGGACCTATGCGGAGGAAACCGAATCGACGCCGCTGCGTGTCAACCTTTTCAATCCCGGCCCGACCCGCACCCGCATGCGCGCCTTGGCGATGCCGGGCGAGGATCCGATGAGCTTGCCGACGCCGGAGGAAGTGGCGGAGAAAATCGTCGCCCTTTGCCTGCCGAGCTTCACCGAAACCGGAAAGCTGTACGATTTCCGTGCGGGAAAGCTTTTGCAATTCCAGCAGCCCGCGTAAAGCACATGCCAATGGCTTGCTGCGCGAGAGCACGGCTCGCTGCCTCAACGATGCCGCTTGCGGCGGGCGTAAGGATTTTCCTTCGCCCGCAGCGCCAGCCTGATTGGCGTCCCCGGCAGCGCAAACGCCTCGCGCAAGCCGTTGATCAGATAACGGCGGTAGGTCTCGGGAAGCGCAGCAGCGCGCGCGGCGAAAAGGACGAAGCTCGGCGGCCGCGATTTGGGCTGGGTGATATAGTCGAGCCGCACCCGACGGCCGCGCAAAGCAGGCGGCGGATGCGCGGCCACCGCCTGCGCCAGAAAACGATTGAGGGCGGCCGTGGGCACGCGGCGGTTCCAGATCGCGTGCGCCTCAAGCACAGCGGCCATCAGCTCGTCGAGCCCCTCGCCCGTCAACGCCGACAAGGCGACCACGGGAGCGCCCTTGATCTGCGGCAGCAGCCGATCGGTTTGTTCTCGCAGCCTTCTGCGAAAGCCCGGCTCGGGCTCGACCAAATCGACCTTGTTCAATCCGATGACCACCGCGCGTCCTTCGCGCTCGACCAGATCAATTATGCGGATGTCCTGCTCCTCGAACGGCGCCTGCGCATCGATGAGCACGATCACCACTTCGGCGAAGCGGATGGCGTTGAGCGCATCGGCCACCGAAAGCTTCTCGAGCTTCTCGGCGACGCGCGAGCGACGACGCAGCCCGGCGGTGTCGTGGATGCGCACATGCCGCCCGCACCAGGCAAGATCGACCGCGATCGCATCGCGCGTGATGCCGGCTTCGGGACCGGTCAACAAACGTTCCTCGCCGAGCAGCCGGTTGACCAGTGTCGATTTGCCGGTGTTGGGACGGCCGACAACCGCGATGCGGATGGGGCGTTCTTCCGCGGCATCCCGATGTGGCGGCTCACGCGGGGGCTTAACCGCCGCCGTCGCTTCCGGCAGCGCCGCACGCAACGCATCGTAAAGGCCGGTCAAGCCCTCGCCATGCTCGGCGCTGATCACCACCGGCTCGCCAAGGCCGAGCGCATAGGCTTCGAGCGCACTTGCTTCGCCGGCGCGGCCTTCGCTCTTGTTGGCGATGACGATCGCGGGCTTGCCCGACCGCCGCACCAGATCGGCGAACGCACGATCCGCCGGCGTCACGCCAGCGCGGGCATCGACGAGGAAGAACACGGCATCGGCCGCTCTCATGGCCGCCGCCGTCTGCGCCTGCATTCTCGCGGACAGGCTTCCGCGTGCCGCCTGCTCGA
This sequence comes from Pseudomonadota bacterium, assembly GCA_021811945.1. Classification (GTDB taxonomy): domain Bacteria; phylum Pseudomonadota; class Alphaproteobacteria; order Rhizobiales; family Xanthobacteraceae; genus BOG-931. The sequence goes on from JAKAPE010000023.1 coordinate 6,038, forward strand.
GCCCAGCCGTGTCGATCAAGGTGAAAGAAAGATCCCCCAGCCTCGCCTCGCCTTCCCTCCGATCGCGCGTGACGCCCGGCTCTTCGCCGACGAGCGCCAGGCGCGCGCCGATGAGGCGGTTGAACAGCGTCGATTTGCCGACATTGGGCCGACCGACAATAGCGACCGTGAAAGACATGGCTGGACGCGTCATGGGACCGCGCAAGCAACTTCTCTAAAATCCATCAGAGAAAGCCGTCTATCGCAAGTTTTTGTAGCCGTCGCGATCGACGGCCGCTTGCGCCCGAATACAGGCAAAGCCAAATCGGACGCACAATTTAAGAGTTTTGGCCCTATCCGGAATTTGTCGAAACCGTCACTGCGAAGTCGTGCCCGCAGCTGGAGGATTGGGCCAGTTAGGCTGCGACGGCGGCGTCGCAGCCTGGGCGGGAGCGGTCGAAGGCGGTGCCGGCCAGTTCGTCTGCGCCGCCGGGGCAGTCGATGGCGGTGCCGGCCAGTTCGTCTGCGCCGCTGGAGCGGTCGATGGCGGTGCCGGCCAGTTCGTCTGCGCCGCCGGGGCGGTCGATGGCGGTGCCGGCCAGTTCGTCTGCGCCGCCGGAGCGGTCGAAGGCGGTGCCGGCCAGTTCGTCTGCGCCGGCTGGCCCGGCTTGTGATTCCCTACGGGTTCGTGCGGATGCGCCTGCGCCGCCTTGGGCCTCGGTTTGCGTTTGTGTCGTAATTTCGGTTTCGCCTTCTCCACCGTCGCGACGACCGGCGCGGTCGCCGGGCTCACCACCACCGGCTTAGCCGCCGCGTCCGCGCTCTCGGTCGCTTGGCCGGGTGGCGGCTTGTAGCCTTTCACCAAATCCGCCGGTACACCGGTTTCCACGCCCGGTACGCCGTTGGGGAACACCGGTTGGCGATCTCCCGGAACTTTCTTTTTGGTATTGAAGTAGAACCATTGCGTCGGGTCGAACTCGCCGCTCGACGACGAGCAGCCGGCAAGCACCAACAGAAGGACGAGCGCCCAACCGATCCGGACAAACGGCGGAACGCGCTGCATCGGCATGCGCTCAACCCTTGCCGCTCGCGGCGATGAGCTCGCTCAAGATCTCCGCACGGCTGCGGGTACCCGGCGGCGCCTGCGGATCGGTGACAATCCTATCGGTCCATTGCCGGGCCGCGCCCATGTCGCCCGCCTTCCAGGCGGACAGCGCCAAAAGCTCGCGGGCGCTGTGGCGGAAGGCGCGGTCCGACCCTGCCAGCGGCTCGAGCCGTGCGCGCATCTCGCCGTAGGTGGCAGTATCGACCAGCAGGAAACCCCCGCGCAAAGTGGCCAAATCCCGGATGACCTGCCCAACGCTTCCGTCCGTGGCGATCTTATCATATTCCTTTATTGCGGCTTTCCTGTCGGTGAGTGCCAACTCGGAGGCTTCTTGCAGACGCGCCAGTACGCGATAGCCGGCGTTGCCATCGACAGCGAGCTTGGCGAAAGCTGCCTCTGCCGCCTTATGTTTGCCTGCCTCGGCGAGACTGACGGCGTGCTCGAACGCGACGCCGGCTGCTACCGCTTTCTTGCTTTGCCACCATTCATAACCGCGCCAGCCGCCCACCCCCAGGACGAAGACGAGGCACCCGGCGATGAGGTAATGGCCGTAATGCAGCCACAGCTCCTTGAGCCGTTGGCGACGGACTTCCTCGTCGACTTCCTGGAAAATATCGGCCATGGAACTGCCCCCGGCTCAACCTTTCGTTGTGGAGAGCCGCCCTCACCCGCGGGCGTTCGATCACGCCCGCCGTCCATCAGGAGACGCTCTTAAAGAAATCGCGCGGTGAGGCCTCAATTGCTCTGTTGCCGATAAATTAGTCATGTGGCGCCAGCAAGGCAAAGCCCGGCAATGTCGCAGTTTGAAGTTAAGGCGGTCAGAGAAGGCGATCGATCACAACGGCCACAAGAAGGTCCGAACTATCCGAACTACACCTTCTTCTTTCGCATCGGATAGACGTTCTCGACGCCGGGAAAGCTGCGCGCCCGCACTTCCTCGGCGAAGCTCTTGACCGCCCGCTCGATCGACGGCCCAAGTTCGCCAAAGCGCTTGACGAATTTCGGGACGCGGGGCGACAGCCCGAGCATGTCCTCGAGCACGAGAATCTGGCCGTCGCAAGCAGCGCTTGCGCCTATGCCGATGGTGGGAATCGCAACGTTGCCGGTGATGCGGCGGCCGAGCGGCTCGGCGATCGCTTCGAGCACGACGGCAAAAGCGCCGGCGTCCGCGACCGCGTGGGCGTCCGCCTCGATCGGAGCCCAGTCGCCCTCATCGCGGCCCTGCGCACGAAAAGATCCGATCGCGTTGATCGCCTGCGGGGTCAGCCCGACGTGCCCCATCACCGGCACGCCGCGCTCGACCAGGAAGGCAATGGTCTCCGCCATGCGTCGGCCGCCTTCGAGCTTGATGGCGCCGCAGCCAGTTTCCTTCATGACGCGCGCGGCGGAGGCGAAGGCCTGCTCCCTCGATGCCTCGTAGGAGCCGAACGGCAGATCGACAACGACCAGGGCCCGTTTCGAGCCGCGCATTACGGCGAGCCCTTGCAGGATCATCATGTCGAGAGTTACCGGCACCGTGGTCTCGAGCCCGTGCATCACCATGCCGAGCGAATCGCCGACCAGGATCACGTCGCAATAACCGTCGAGGATGCGCGCGGTATGGGCGTGATAGGACGTTAGGCACACCAGCGGCTCGCCGCCCTTGCGGGCGCGGATGTCGGGCGCAGTGAGCCGCCGGATTTCGTCATGGGCCGACATGGTCATACCCCGAACGCCGGCGATCCGAACACCGAGCGGCCGATCACGAGCGGGTGGAAGATGAAGCCGAGCGCGAGATAGAGGATGGTGCCGACGATGAGGGCGATGATGTCGTTGCGGCGCCCGCCCAGCGGAATCGGTGGCGCGCCTGCATCGCCGCGGTACGCGAGGGTGATGCGGTCATAGACCGCCCAAAGAAGCACCGAGCCGAACAGAATGATGCCGCCGAGGTCGCCATTGGCCAACAGATGGGCGACGGCCCAGGTTTTGACGCCGACCAACATCGGGTGCTTGAGCGTGCGCTTGATGTCGCCTGGAATATAGGCGGCGACGATAGCGATACTCGCCGGCCACATCAGGACGACCGGGATCTGGCCGGTCCATGCCGGCGGGTGCCAGATGGGGATGAGGCCGGTGGCGCGGTAGCGCGCGAAGCCCAACCCGATCAACAGAATGCCGGCAATCGAAACGAGCGCGAACAGGCCCCGGTACGGTCCCAGGCCGATCCCGGCGATCAGCGCGCCGCGCGCCTTGCGCCTGGTCACGAATACATGCGTACCAAGGAAAACGACAAGCCCGAGGATTTCGATGGCGAGGCCCATGGCTTGGCCTGAGCTTTCTGGACACGGGACCGATCCGCGGTGGGGGACGCCGCGGCGAGGCCGCGATCATCACCAGCGGACCGCACTTGTCAATGATGACGCTGACCGTGGCGCAGGAGCACCATCAGGCCGATGGCAGCAACCGCGCGCAGAGTGGCTCGCTATCCACCGCGGCGGTCCAATCGAAATCGCCTTCCACGCCGAGCACGAGCCTGCTGGAGGCGGCTCTTTCTTTGGCACGAGATCACACTGCCAAGGAATTTGCTACAGCTCACTGGTTCGACGTCTCCCAATCGCTAATATGACGGCCTGGCGCCGCGTCCCACGCTGCCAAGTCTCCGAGCGGGTAGTCGCGCAGACCATAAAGCAGCCGTTTCACTCGGCCCGCCACCGTTGCGCGCGGCAGCATCGCAGTCGGCTGCGCTTGCGCGCACGTACTTCCGCATCTCGCCAAATAGCGCCGTTTGAACTGCCGCTGCGTTATGCCCCACTTCATAACGAAGGTGCGTGCACCCTTGTTGCGGCGAGCGCGTCCCGTGCTCTTCTGCGCGAAATGATAGACACGACTTGCGCTCACGATACGGAAATCGCGGCACCCGGCGACCCAGAACTTCATGAGCAAATCGTCATCGCTGCTCATGCCAGGCCCATATTCCAGGCTGTATCCGCCAACGGCCTGCCACCATTTCCGATGAACGAGCGTGGGCTGGGAACCTTGACCGAGAATGTCGGCACGCGGAACGGACATATGCTCCGCAACCATCCTTGGTTCGTCGAATTCCTTCGGCGTCCTTCCGAAGTCCTGAGTTATGACCAATGGGTTCCCACTACCAACAGGCTCGATCAACTGGCCGAAAAACATCGCCAACCGGCGAGATGCATTTTGCGCAGCCTCAATCAGCGGGGCGTCCCACCCGGGACAGCACACCATGTCGTCGTTGAGGTAGAGGAGCCAGTCCCGAGAGGCGTGAGCAGCCAGGTAATTAACTGACATGCATACGCCCACATTTTGTCGCGCGAAGGTGTACGAAATCCCCTGCGACCGCAGCCACGCGCAAGTATGATCATCCCCGCCGCCTTGATTCACATGCACCAATATCTCATGCGTATGCTTCGAATATTTTCTCACGCTATCAATACAGAGCTTCAAATAATCCACGTTGTCCCACGTTGGAATGATGATGCTGAACATTCTTGAACATCCTGCTCCTGCCGATCAAGCGCCCACACCGGAAGTCGCCAGGCGTTCCCCCTTCTGGCCCAGCAAATCGTCTTTACCGCTCGTCTGCCGACGCTTTGCCTGGTTTGCGGCATTCTTGGCAATCGCAAGAAAGACCGCAACGGTGAGAGCATAAAAGGTCGCGACCATTTTCAAGTCGAACGTCTCTACAGTAAGACCAAACACAATAAAGCTTACGACAAAGCAAGAACCCAGCACACCGCTTCGTTGAGCTATAGGATCGCGACTCCTCGCCGCCTGGACGAACAAGCCGAGCGGCACAAGATAAATTAGCAACATCGAGGCAAGCCCAAATAGTCCTAGAGCGGCGGAGTGAACGAGAATCTCATTATGCACTTCCGCTTGCGCATCGCGCAGCGCCTCTGGCGTGAGTTGGCCTTCCTTGGCCAACCGGGCCGCCTCGCTTGCAAATCGGTCAGGCCCTATGCCGAAAACAGGGTTCTCAGCAAAAATATGCATCGCCGCGCGGTAGATTTGTAATCGCTTGCCGGACGAGCTGTCCGGATTTGTCCGTAGCGTGGCGATCTCAGTAGCAAGCTGGTCAATACGCAGATTCACCTCAGGCGCAAGGAAATAAAGCCCCACCACGGAGACGATGAAACCGAGCGTCGTCACTGCGATAGCGCGGCGGCTGATCCGCTTGCCGATCAAAGCGACCCAGGTAATAGCTGCGGGCGGAATCGCCAGCCAGACGCCCCGCTCTCCCGACAACAAGGTGGCATTCAGCCCGCCAATCAACGCTACAAGCTTCAATGCAACAACAATAAACGGGTCCTTACGGTCCCAATTGATGGCTAGACACGCCATCAGACCAAGAATGAAGGAAAGCTCGCCGAAATGAATAAAATCGAGAAAGTGAACCCTTATGCGATAATCGTAGTGCGGCCCCCAGAATGCAATCGGATACGGATGGGAAAGCGCCACGAAAATTGTGACGAAGGCCCCCGCGATGAATCCGTATTGGATCATTGTGAGATATCGTGTCGGAATCTTGCGAAGAAAGAGAAAGATGGGTATGGAGGCCAGAAACCGGCTTGGACCATCGTAGGCGCCGATCTTGAAATTCCAGTGGTAGATCTGGCTAAGTAATGTCGCGACCGCCAGCGACGCCATCGCAGCACTGTACCAATAGATGGCCGACCCTCCTTCCTTCGGTCTAAATTCTGCGGGCTTCCGAATGATCGCAAGGATCGCCAGGACCAGAAGGGCCGCGAAACACGCGTTTGTTCCGCTGCGCACCCAAAGCAGCAACAGCGGATAAAGAATCATTATGGCCGCAACCAAGATTCCAACGAACATCATTCAACCGTGCAGTCTTGCAACGAGGCGATGGGCATGCCGTCTTGGGAGCTTGCGCGGCCAATGGGCCGGTCGATTGATACCGTAAAGCTATGTCGCGCTTCCCACTCCAGCGGCGATCCGGATCGATTGCCATAACCTCAGTTCTATATTGGACGCCCGCTACGATACCAAGCGTCGCTCGTGTATAGATCAAGTCAAAGACCTTTGCACCACTGGATACCGACACACTGGATATCGACACACCGGATACCGACACACTGGATACCGGCACACTGGATACCGAGCCCCGTTTGGCACGCTCGGCCGGACGGGTGGACCGGCCGATGCAGCGCAGACATCATGGGCCGCATGGCCAATATCGCAAGCGGGAATTGCGCGATTATGCCAATTGCGGTAGCAGGAAACGCGCCCAGGGCGTCCAGCCATCCGCCGACGGCGATAGAGCGCCGCACGCTGCGGCTGCGATAGCCGAATACCGGCCTGTCATGGACCGCCGAAGCGGAAATTCAAACCCGCTTTGACTTCCTGCACATTGAGATACGCGCTCGAACTATAGGACGAAGGCGTTGCGGTGATGAAATTCAACGCCTGCGGACCGAAACCCAGATAATCATATTCGATGCGCGCCGACCAGTTTCGACTGAGCGCATATTCGAGACCGGCGCCGACGGTCCAACCCGTCCGGGTAAAGGTCGTGCCGGCGCTGTTGCCGGCCAGATCAGTGAAACTGCTCTGGTCTTGGGCGAAGGCGACGCCGCCCTTGCCGTAGAGGAGCAGGCGGTCGAATGCCGCGCCGATGCGGCCCGTCACGGTCGAGGTCCAGTTGACTGAAGTGCCGATGCTGTTGCCGAGCGAATCGAGGCCGCTGCCCTTGAGCCCCATGCCGCCGGTCCAATCGAAATCGCCTTCCACACCGAGGACGAGCCTGTTGATCTGGTAATTGGCCCCGATCTGACCGCCGCCGAGGAAGCCGGTGCTGTGGAAAGAGTTGACCGCTCCCGTAAACGGATCGCTCCAGGACGAATTGGCAAAGGCGCCGCCGAGCTCGCCGCCGAGATAGAAGCCGGTCCAGCTAAAGATCGCGGCTGGCGCGTAGGCGACGGGTGCCACCGGAACCGTCGCCGGCGCCGGCGTCAGATCGGCCGCACCGGCGGGACCGACGCCAAGAACCGCGCCAACGGCAAGCGCGAGGCCGCCGGCGAACGCGCGCACTGTCATGCACCCTCCAACCATCCCGAGACGCGCCGCAGGTCAACGCGCGCAACGGGCGACCCCATCGTCCGAACAGAGAAAGCCGACCTCTTCGGACAAAGCGTGGTGGTTTGGTGGCGGGAAAATGAATTTGGGTTGTTGCTAATGAATCCGCAACTCCTGTCTGGCACCAAGCGCCAATTTTCGGCGTTGATGTCACACCGGCGGTCTCTCGCTCGTCATGGATGTCGGAACCCAACAGAAGGAAGCGAACCATGAACGCCAACGAGCTGTTTGCTGCGGCCCCCGAACTCATGAAGAAATGGACCGCTACATCGCTCGCCATCGCTTCGAGCCTAGAACCGGCCCTCATCCGGCTCGTCGAAATCCGTGCCTCCCAGATCAACGGCTGCGCCAACTGCATCAATATGCATGCCGCAGACGCCCGTGAGAAGGGCGAGACCGAGCAGCGCATCTACCTCTTGTCGGCCTGGCGCGAGGCCCCTTGCTATACCGACCGCGAACGCGCCGCGCTCGGCTGGACCGAGGCGCTGACGCGGCTCTGCGAAGGACACGAGCTAGACGGCGCCCGCGAAGCCTTGAACGCCGAGTTCACCGAGGCGGAGCAGGTCAAGCTCACATTGATGATCAACGTCATCAACGGGTGGAACCGCATCGCGGTCGGCTTCCGCCAGTTCGTCGATCCGGCCGAAGCAAAGGCTGCCGCGGCCAAGGCGACCGAAAAGCCGACCGAAAAGCCCACCGAAAAGGTCGCCGCGTGATGGCGGCCGTCGGCCAAAAGGACGCAAAAGAGGACGCAACGGCGAGTTTCGACCCGCTGCGTCCAAAGCTCATGCGTGTCGCCTACCGCATGCTCGGTTCCGTGGCCGACGCCGAGGACATCGTGCAGGACGCCTTCATCCGCTGGATGGGGGCCGACCGCGGCGAGGTGCGCGAACCCGAAGCGTTCCTGCGCCGCACGGTCACGCGACTGTGCCTCGATCAGCTCAAATCGGCGCGCCGCCAGCGCGAGACTTACATCGGCCCGTGGCTTCCCGACCCCGTCCTCGAAGAAGAGGCCGAGGAGGACGTCACCTTGCCGCTGATGCTGGCGCTTGAACGTCTTTCCCCGCTCGAGCGGGCGGCCTTCTTGCTGCACGATGTGTTCGGGCTCGCATTCGAGGAAGTCGCGACGACAATCGGGCGCGATCCGGCGGCCTGCCGCAAGCTCGCGGCCCGCGCGCGCACCCATGTCCGCGAGGCAAGACCGCGCTTCAAGGTGGACAGAGAGCGCGGCCTTGCGCTTGCCGAGGCTTTCTTCGCCGCGTCGCGCGACGGCGACATGAAAGCGCTCGGCGCGATGCTGGCGGCCGATGTCAGTGTTCATGCCGACGGCGGCGGCAAGCGTCCGGCGGCCATGCAGCCGATCTTCGGCTTCGAGGCCGTCATGAAGGCCCATCAAACTCTGGCGAAGATTTTTCGCAAGAACGCCTCGAAACTCGTTCGCACCGGTTTCGTCAACGGCTTGCCTGGTTTCATCACGCTGGAGGCCGACGGCGAACTCCAGGCGACCGCGCTCGAAATCGAGGACGGCAAGATCGCGGCGATCTATGTGGTGCGCAATCCCGACAAGCTGCGGCATCTGCATTAATCGGCATCTGGCCCGCGCATTGTCTTCGCGGATCGGCTGCTATACATGTATAGCAACCGGGGGTCCACACATGCTTGCCCTTCGTTTGCCGCCTGAGATCGAAGAAAGGCTCGACGCGCTCGCCCGGAAAACCGGCCGCAGCAAGAGCTACTACGCACGCGAGGCGATCCTGCGCCAGATCGAGGATATCGAAGACGATTATCTGGCGCGGCGGCGCCTTGCGCGTGGCGGATCTCGGGTCACGCTCGAAAGCCTGGAGCGAAGTCTCAAGCGACGCACCAAACGCTGATGGATGCGCCAGCCTGGCGGGTCGAATTTGATCGCGCCGCCGTGCGCGATCTGCGCAAGCTTGGGGTGGACGCCGAGCGGCGCGTGTTGCGCTACTTGCGCGAACGCATCACCGGCAGTGAAGATCCGCGCCGTTTCGGCCACGCACTGACCGGCGACCGGAAGGGGCTCTGGCGCTACCGCGTCGGCGATTACCGCATCGTGGCTGCCATTGAGGACGACCGGTTTGTGGTGCTGGTGGTCACCGTCGGCCATCGGCGCGAGGTCTATCGCTGAAACGATCAGTCGCCCAGATGGAGCGAAGCGTAACCCGGGAACAATTGCGAGCTGCCCCAGGTTTCGCTGCGCTCCACCCGGCCTACTTGCTTTTTTCACGAAAGCATCAGAAGCCAAATTCGCCATCGTTACGCCAGCCACAGCCCGGCAAAGAAAGACCGTCACGCAGTCCTGCCTCGCAAGCCGTCCGCAAGCGCCGAAAGCGCGTCGGCGATTTGTCGCGCGGTCTCCGGCGGCGGCAGCGGCATTTTGAGGCTCCGCACGCCGCTTGCCGGATCGCGTTCGATCCATGGATGCGCCGGAGCCTTGGGATCGTTGGCGGCCGCCAGAGCGGCAACGAGCTGCGCACCCACCCCCACCAAGGCAAGCCACGGGTCGGGCCCGGAATCGCTCCGCGGCACTGCGGTCCCGTTCGCGCGCGCGACATCGCCGGCACCGATCACCGCATCCGCCTTCGCCTCTTCCGCGGGTCCGGTATCATCAGCAGCGACGATGCTGTTCCCGACTTCCTCTGCCGGCGTCACCGCCGCGCTTTCGCCCATGCGCCCGGTGACGTTCTCCACCTCCTTCATGAAGCGGTTGAGACGCGAGCCGCCCAGCGAAATCTCGCCGCTGCCGCCGTCGAGAATTCCGGCCGCCAGTGAGCGCTTGAACGCCAGCACCGAAAGCATCCCTTCCTCGATGGTGCCCTTCGCGACGAAATTGATGACCCGCACCGGCTGTGCCTGACCAATGCGGTGGATGCGCGCGATGCGCTGCTCCAGTACGGCCGGATTCCACGGCAGGTCCATGTTTACGACAGTCGAGGCATGCTGCAGGTTGAGGCCGGTGCTGCCGGCGTCTGTGGACAGAAACACCCGGCAGGTGGGGTCGTTGCGAAAGCGCTCGACGAGCGCCGGCCGCCTTTCCGACGGCACGCCGCCGTGGAAGCTGACATAGCCTAAGCCGCGCACTTCGAGGCGCCGGATGACGATGTCGTGGGTCCGCGTCCATTGCGAGAACACCACCGCCTTGGCTTTTGGCTCGACGAACAGATCGTCGAACAGGGCCGCCAATTCATCGGCCTTGACGCCATGGTCTGTCTCTTGGTCCAAGAGATAGGTGCTGTTGCACGACATGCGCATGTTCTGCAGCGCACAGGTCAGCCGCCGCTGGTCCTGGTCCGACAAGAACCGGGTCTTCCGCCAGCGGTGGACGATTTTCGCCACCACGTCGGCGTTTTCCTGGTGATAGAACATCTGCATCTCTGTCATCGGCACCAGAAGGTTCTGGTCCAGACGGTCCGGCAACTGCTTTAGCACTTCGGATTTGCGGCGGCGGATCATGATCGGTGCCAGTGTCTGGCCAATCTTCTCAAGCCCCGTATAGCCGGTGACGCGCCCGCCTTCGTCCTTGACCTGGTGCTCGTGCAGCAGCTTCCACGTCGGCCCCAGCCGGTGTTGATCGACGAACTGAACGATCGAGATCAGCTCTTCGAGCTTGTTCTCCAAGGGAGTGCCGGTCAGCACGATCGCGTAAGGACTGTCGATGCGCTTCAAGGCCCGCGCGGCGATGGTGTTCCAGTTCTTCACCCGCTGCGCTTCGTCGACGATCACGAGATCGGGTGCCCAGGCAGCGATCAGATCGAGGTCAGGCTTGAGCTTCTCGTAATTTGTGATCTTGCAGAAATCTTCCAGACGATAGTCGTTTTGGCGCTGCGCCCGGCCGCCATTGATGACCCGCGCCGCGTTCTCGCTTGTCCTGCCGGAGAAACGCAGAATCTCGCTCTGCCACTGGTATTTGAGCGAGGTCGGGCAGATCGCCAGTATCCTTGTGACGCCGAAATGCCGCGCCAGTATCTCCATGGCGGCGATGGCCTGGACGGTCTTGCCCAGTCCCATATCGTCGCCGATCAATGCCCTGCCAGCCCGAACCGCGAACAGCGCGCCTTCGGCCTGATACGGATAGAGCGGCACCTTCAGAAGCGCCTGCAGCCCGGGATCGGCGGCACCTTGCGGGAAAAGCTGATCGAGCTTCGACACCCGCCGTTCCGCATCCCGTCTTCCGGCAATGAAATCGAGCGCATCGTCATAGGCGCGGAACTCATGACCGCCCTTGGACGCCATGGCCATGAAAGGCTCCAGCTCGCCAAAGCGGTCGTCCGGAAGCATGCCGTCGCGGTCGGCGTCGAACAAAGCCGCGGCGGCCTCCTTCATCTCCCGCGGGCAGTCCGTTCCGGCACGAAAATGGATGCGGCGCCTGCCGTCGCTGCGCAAATACAGCTCGGAAAAAGCCGGCCGGTAGCCGCGCGCAAACGCGGCTTTGGCGCCACGCGTCTTCTCCAGCCGCGCAAGCGTGAACTCGATGTGCTTGCAGGTGCCGAGCTCGCTCGTCGCATAATCGGGGCATGAGCAGAAGTTGCCGCCGGGCCCCATGCCCCGGATCGCCACGCGGTAGCTCGATTTCGAGGCGGGATTGCTGACCCGAAACTCGGAGAAGAACGGGTCGCTGGTCAGATTCTCGAGCCCAAAGGCCTGCTCGCGGCCAAACTGGCGGCGCAAGCCTCTCTGCCATTCTCTAGGCGACAGATCGGCGGGCGCATGGGTGCGCGAGAGCTTGGGTTCCTTGCTCGGTGCGGTCGCGGAATTCAGGCGTTTGCGTCTGGATTTCATCGGATGGCATCCAAGAGGCTACGGTTGGGAGGTCGGTGGCGTCGCCAGGGTCTTTGCGACCGTTAGACCGACGGCGCTGGAACCTAAAGAGGGCTGGAGTTCGCCAAGCGGCACAGCTCGTCAACTCATGACATCATGATTGCAGCCTCCGCCTTTCACATTGGCAGACATACATCATCATCGGAGAACGTGCTATCAACCATGGCTCATCATCAACAGGGCTCGGTAGCGGCTTGATGATATCATGGGCAGCGTGGCAAGCCGGTTCAAAGTCACGGGTGCGCCCGCCCCGGCGAAATGTCGACCGCCCTGCGCCATCTGCTATTGTCGCCTCCGGGTGACCAACGGCTTTCCCGACATAGAGCGTTCAAGGTGACGAGCGGCAGACCAGCACGCGACCCCGGCCAGGCGCGGGGCAGGTTGAGAATCGGCGATGACTGGAACGCCATCACCATTATCGCGCTGTCTCAGTCGAATCCCCTGAAGGCTATCGCCGAGCTGGTCGAGAACAGCATCGATGCCAAGGCGTGCGCGGTGACGATCACCCGCGGCCGGCAAGGCCCTGGCCAGTATCTGAGCATCCGCGATGACGGAGGCGGAGTGCCGCGCGACGCGGACGGCAGGCCGGACTTCCGCTACGTCGCGACGCATATCTGCGACTCGGTCAAGCGTCGTCTCAAGGGAAGCGGCGCCACCGGGATCCAAGGCGAATTCGGCATCGGGTTGCTCAGCTTCTGGACGCTCGGCGAGTCGCTTGCGATGACTTGCATGGGCGCGGATCTGCGCTCCTATCAGATGGTCATGCGCAAGGGGGATCCGGGCTACTCGGTTTCGCCCAAGCGGACTCTGGTCGCCCACGGCGGCACCGAGGTCCACATTGCTCCGCTCCTCGATGGAATACGCGGGCTCTCGGGCGAGAAGATTCAGTGGTACCTCGCCTCGGAGTTGCGCGACCGGATCCGCGCCACCGGGGTCAGGATCACCGTCATCGACAGGCTCGCGCGCAAGCAATATCTGGTCGAGCCGCGCCAGTACGAGGGCCAGCTCCTGCATCAGCTGCCGCCGGTGCGCACCCGGTTCGGCGACCTCTATGCGGAGCTGTATCTCAACGAGCAGAGAGAGACCAATCGCGTCGCGCTGTTCCGGCAAGGCACGCGCGTCGCGGAGGATTTGACGTCGCTCGACGACTTCGCGCGCCCGCCCTGGACCCTGCGCTATCTGCAAGGGCACATCGATGCGCCTTTCGTCAGCCTGACCCCGGGCACTCGGACCGGCCTCATCCGCGACGCTGCTTATGCGGCGCTGTCGCAGGGGTTGGAACCCCTGGAGCGTCGACTGATCGAGCTCATCGAGGAGCAGCGCCGAGCGGAGGAGGAGCGGGCGAGCCGCGACCAGCTCCGGGTGATCCAGCGCGCATTCCGAGAGGCCCTGCTCGCGCTCCCGGCGGAGGAGTACGATTGGTTCGACATTCGAGCACGGACGTTCCGGCCGGCGGTGATCGGCGCCGGCGGAGCCGCGTCGCCGGAAACCTTGGAACTTGCCGACGGCGCGCTACCGGGCGCGCCCGAGCCGCCGCAGGGCGAGCCGCGTCAGCGCGAGTTCTTCGAGTACGCCGGCCCCTTATTCAGCGTCGCGGTCTCGCCAGCCTCCTCGATTGTGCGCGTGGGCGAAAGCCGCGAGCTGCGTGCGCTGCCGCGCGATCGCGCCCGTCGGCGCGTCGAGCGGGACCTCGACTTCGCGTGGCGGGTGGTCGAGGGCACGGGCGGGCTCACCGGCGTCAAGGACCAAGCGGCCACCTTCCACGCGCCCGGCGAGCCCGGCGTGGCCCGGATCGAGGTCCAGGTGCGCCAGGGCGACACGGTCGCCGCCGCCGAAGCCGTGGTGACGGTCACGGAGGAGCTGCTGACGTCTTTCGGCCAGACGACGGTTCCCGCGCAGGGACTGCCCGGCTACAGCTTCGAGCGGGCCGCCGGCGAGTCTTGGCGATCGCGGTTCGACGCGGCCCGCAACCTCATCCTCGTCAACAACGGGCACCGGGACTTCGTCTTCGCCTCACGCAGCAAGGCGCTCAAGCTGCGCTATCTGGTCCGGCTCTACGCCAAGGAACTCATCATGCGCAACTTCGCCGGCATGCCGGCGGAACAGCTGCTCGAGCGCATGATCGAGCTGTCCTTGCGCACCGAAGAGCATCTGTGAGAGCGAAAGCGCTAACAACTTCGGGGCGAACGCAACTTCCAGCTTGCTTGACCGGAAGCCAGCGCGGCCGGCCTTCATCATTAATGCATGCAAATTAGATCGGGGAAATAGTCAGGTGTCACCGTAATCCCGAAATACCCCCGTCACTCCCACTCCATCATTTCTGGCCATCGTAACGCGCTGAATTTGCAACGCGAGGCGGGGCAGGAGCACTCGCCGGCGATCTCGTCGCCGCGTCCGGTCAGCTCGGTTCGGTAGTCCTCGCTGCCGGTAACCTGGGCCAGCATGCGATCCGGCTCGATGCTGAGAATGGTGACTTGGCCCTCGCGATGGTAGGCTTCGCCGCGCGCGAACACCTTGTCGCCGGCACGATCGCGTAAGACATCCACATCGAAGCGAAGACGGCCCTTGGCTTTCATATGTGCGGCTGCAGCAGCGGCTCGGTCTCGTTCCAGCAGTGCAGCCATCGCACCGCCGAACTCGGATCGATCGCGAAATGCTCCGCCGCCTCCCGCCGCGAAGCTCCCGTTTCCACTTCTTCGATCACGCGCCGGCGCAAATCGGCAGAATAGGCTCTCGGCATCCCTCAATCCCCTCCAATCAGAATCAGATGCCAAAGAATCGCCCATTTCTAACTCCTTGGGAATCCCCCTCGATTCAAATCGGTCGGGAAACCCTCTAGCCGGCGTGCTCACGCCCGACCGCATCGCCCGCTTGCACGCGGCCGGATACGCCGACCCGGGACGCGGCCCAAATTACTGGAAGACTTACGCAATCAACCAATTCGATGACGCCGCGATCGCCCGCGAACTGCTGACGGTCCTGCACGACGTCTACGGCTACACAGGCTTGCCGCAGCTCAAGGTAAAGACCGAAGAGTCTCGCCGCTGAGCCATTCCGGGATTGGGCTTACTGATCGGATTAAAGCGCGAACAGCATATTTTTCTTTCAGCGGCGGAAATTTCGATCCCTGCAGGAGTTACTGTAACCCGGACAACTCGTGTGCTTACGACAAACAGCAGCGTCGGCATTGATCCTCGGGCTCTACTGGCTTACAATTAACCTCCTATTTGATCTCGTCGTGCTCGTAGCACTCTTTAAGATGCCGCTCTTGCTCTATCTCTACGACGTCGGTTTGCTGTACCTGCTCATCCCGATCGTCGCGGTAGGCATGGGAGCCACAGTCCGGGAAGCCCGTGCTGGCTCCCTCGACCGCACGTGAGTGCATTTCTCGATCAACTGGCGGGGGGCGATCGAAGATCGATCGGTAATGCTGACGTTGTGACGCGGCAGGTGCTGACAGATCCGTCGAAACTGGTCGAGATCATCGCCGGCCTGTCTGCAGCCGATCCCCTCGTGCGGATGCGGTGTGCTGATGTCGCAGAAAAGGTGTCAGCCATCCACCCTGAATGGCTTCAGCCGCATAAGGAGGTCCTCATCGAACTTGCGGCGCATATCACGCAGCAAGAGTTGCGCTGGCATCTGGCACAGATGCTTCCGCGCCTAACACTCGGCGCCGCCGAGCGTCGTGTCGCGGTGAAAGTCATGTTTGACTACCTCAACGGCCCCGGCAAGATCGTGAAGACCTTTGCAATGCAGGCATTGGCGGACTTTGCGCAGAACGATCGAGCCCTTCGCGGACAATTGCGGAGAATCTTGGTGGATAGTCTGCAAAGTGGAAGCCCGGCCATGCAGGCGCGCGCCCGGAGGCTCTTAGCTGGTCTTGGCGGATCCTAGGTCTTCGCACGCGGCCCACGGTCGTGCAGCTTGCAGTTCGACACCGGGACTATCGATTACGGTCGCCGTAGCGACATCTCCTATAGCACGCTGCTCTATCCGACTTTAACTCGCCAGTACTCTCCCTCACTCCCACTCGAT
Source organism: Pseudomonadota bacterium (assembly GCA_021811945.1). Lineage (GTDB taxonomy): Bacteria > Pseudomonadota > Alphaproteobacteria > Rhizobiales > Xanthobacteraceae > BOG-931. The sequence continues at coordinate 22,095 of JAKAPE010000023.1, forward strand.
TGTTTTGAGCCATCATAACGCGTTGATCTAACGGAGCAAATTTTTTCCGCGCACGATGAAGAACCGTCCCGCCGATCCGTCAGAAATTTTCGCTCTTGAATTCAAAAGAGAATTTTGCCGACTCGAGGTCTGCTCGGTTTCAGGGACTATCGGGATCGATCGGTCGATCTTCGACGTTCTTTAGCTACACCTCCGCGATCTACTGCTGGAAAAAGACCGTCACGGATACAAAGAACGGCGGTGCTACCGACTCGATTGCACTCCGATTACCGTCCAAAGGGCAGATGCCAATATGAAGAGAAGGAGTCCGTTGATGACGAGGACTCCTGCAATAAGCGGCCCTGGAACGAGGCCCGGCGCAAGCATGGAAATGCCAAAGACCATGGCCACGCTGTTTAGCGCCGTCTGAGTAACCATCATTTTCTTGAGACTGGGGAGAACGCCGGCCGGCGCCGTCGGCGGCGTCCCGCTTGCCCGCCGCATAGGGAGATACCGTTGGATGAGAGATGCCCCTCCTCCAATGACATTCAGAAGTCCAACGAATATCTGGATCACTCCTGTCAGCAGTCCCGGAACAATCGAAGATACAACGCCCAGCGCGGCGAACGCGAGGCCAACGATTATCAGTGACCACGAGCGCCTGAATTGTCCCAGCGGGGTATCGCCCAAAGCCATCGTCTGGATGGCCATGACCGTCAACAACAAACCAAGCTGACCATCCGGAGAGAAGGCAAGCAGGCCGAGGTTTATGGGAAAGAGCAGCAGCCCAAGAAGCGTGAGAAGGATTCCCAACAGAATCAGTATGGCCACCGACAGCGGCAGAGAGGCCTCCTGGAAAATGCCGAGCCACTTCGCCGATCCCGTGCTTTCTCTTTCTTGTGTATGTGCTTCGGATGGATAAAGACGTCCAATCTTCCAGAGACACCAAGACAGGTAGGCAAAGCCGGCACCATAGAGGACGAGAAGTATTGCGGTCTGCCTATCCGTTGCGACGCCAGGAAAGAGCATTATCGCACCCAAGATGATTGGCAGCATGTAGACGAGAGCACAGGCTATCGTGAGCTGTCGCAATATCCCGCCAATCCTCATCCATGTCTTCGCCTTTTCTTCGGAGGCAAACAGCTGCACGAGAAGGCTGACGCCGCCGCCAAAGAGGACCAGTCCAACCGCTACGCGGGTAAATCCCGTCAAGGAGCCGGGAATGAAACACGCGGTCATTCCAAGAATTGCAGCGCACATCCCGATCGCGATCAGCAGCCAGGACCGGCGAAAATCCCCAAACGGGGTTTTGCCCATCGCTATGATCTGAAAGGAGACGATGACCAGGAAAAGGCCGTAGGTAGCGTCCGGGTTATATCGCAGGGCGCCGGTCCGAATTCCAAACAGAAGAAATCCAAAAAGCGACATGAAGACCGCGAGCAAAAGCAAGATGACAATCTCCAGTGAGAAATCGAGCTCTTCATTCATCTTCGTAACTCGTATTTCGTGGGCGTTGCTCCATCGCCGGGAAAATCGCAGCAATGACGTCGCTAAAAAGCCGCGGGCTAATCTGCTCCGTGCGGCAATGCGGCTTAGATCGGCCCGTACCTGCGATCAGCTTCTGCCGCTCTCAATAGCCTGCTAAAACTCGCCCGCGCGGAAGGCGAACGGCTCGCTCGGCTTGAAGGCATCCGTCACGTCGCCGATGAGGTCGCCACCATTGACCAGATCGAGTTTGCGCACCGGCGCCCCCGGACTGAGGTCGAGGCCGTCGAGACGCACCCAGACGATGTTCGGCCGCAGCGTCGATTCGAAGAAATAAAGGCGGTCGGTTGAATCGGCGACAGATCGCCAATAGGTCCCCGACGCTTCCGGGTGCGACGGATCCGTTGACTTCGTAAACGGCTGCGCGACGTTGCGCATGACCGATAGAATCTCGGCGATGGCCTCGCGCAGGTCCTTCGGCTTGGGGAGATTCTGCACGTAATAGGCTGCACGCACGAAGCGGTCCGCCGGTTCATTGGTGCCCGGCAGCGGCTCCGTGCCGCCAAAACCCTGATAGCGTTTCAAATTCGCAAGCTGTTGCGGAAAAGGCGGCGAATTGGTCATCACCGTATATTTGCGGTTATGATAAATTCTTAGCCTGCCGCCATCGACGATCTCGACCAGGGCGGAATCGCCGGTTGCGTCAGACAGAGACAGGTGCACGGGCGCCTCGACGACGACAGTGCCAGGGACATGCCGCAGCGGCACGACCTGGAAATCGTGCTTCTCCATCGCAGCGACCGCCTCGTCCACGGTGGCGAAATTGTCGAGCATATATTGCGCCCACAGCGACAGCGACAGGCCGGGCAGCTTCGGATCGCGCTTTCCGTAATCGGCCTCGCTCAGCCACTGCAACTCGGCGACCAGACCCTTCTCGTTGAGGCCTTCGAGAGTGGCGAGGTCGTAGAAGCTGGCGGTGATGCTGCCGTATTTCGAGGTCCAGGTGAGCGAATTGGCATCGCCGCTCAGCCCGGAACGCGCGATACCGCGAGGGAAAGCCCACAGATTGGTGCGCGGGTCCTCGGCCCAGTCCGTGTTGCGCCCGACAACAACCGCCTGGCCGTTATTGGCCCAGAGCACACGGGAGCAAGCGGCGGCAACGTCAATGCTGCCGAACAGGAGAAGAAGCGCAACAGCGCTGCTGAACAGTCGTTTCATGCAAACACTCCACGTCTTCGCGCCGGACGCTTCCAGGGCCGGCACTCCTCAATGATGAAAACGCCTCCCTGGCTAACCCAACTGCCTCGACAGATCGTTTCTCAGGACCTGGCTTCCTTGGGTCATCAGGCAGTCGCGGTACGATTTGATCGGCAGCTGACTGAGCGCCTGAGTTATTGGGTAATATTGGTACTCCTCCGGTCCGAGGGCCTCCCAGCGAATCCGGCCCTCTCCCCGCCAAGCCGCCGTATAGGCAAGCTGCTGCGGAAACAGCGTCGGATGACTCAGAGCGGCACCGGATCGCCCGATGTTGGGAATGTAGCGCCAGCCGAAAGCATTGATGGTGCCGGTCTGCCGGTTCAGTCGGTCGAGTTCGTCCGGAGACATTTGTTTGACCTGCCGAAAATCCATTCTCAGGAAGTTCCATCCTTCGTAGCTGGCGTTAGTGAACAGCCTGTCGCCGACCTGATGATGGTCTTCGATGTCCGCAAAGACCTTGGGCATCCCGGATTGCTCCCGACCGCTGAGGATGGGAGCCGTCTTGTTTTCCCAGATGACGAGGACATAGAGGCCTTCAATGCGTTCCTGACCATGAGCGTACGCGGCGGGGACACCGACAGTGATCAAGTTGTAACCGCCGCCGCGCATCCAATCCACGCGTCGGCACATTGAGTACTGGATGGAAAGGACAGGTCGCGTCGTCTCGAACGGTTCCGGAATGAACGCGCTTAGCATCTCTAGATCCGTCTCGTACGCGACCGTGATCGATGTAACGTCGTGGTAAGCGGCCGGCTGCGGCTGTCCTGGATATCCGCCGAAATGAGCCGGCATCAGGTAGTTGGATTCTTCGGAAAACTTGAACATCGTTGAACTCCCTCCTCCGCAATCGCCTGGTCCGGGTTACACCACCATCTCACCGCTTCGTCGCCTGCGGGCGACGTTGAGAAAGTAATCGTCGTTTCCTGCAGCTGCGTCAGGGTGGAAGCAGTTCTTCGCGCCCGAGATGTCGCCCTGGTCGCCAAGGACCAGGCGCTCGTTCTTGGCTACGCCAGCGAGGATGGTCTGTGCGGACTGCTCTGCCGATTGCGCGCCTGGAGGCGGCTTCACACCTTTCCAGATCGCGGTAATTGTCGTACCCGGCGTCGCCGACGTCACACGAATGTTCTCGTCCCACAGCTCGTAGCGCAGCGCGAGTGTCAGCCCATTGAGCGCTGCCTTCGTGGCGGAGTACATTGTCTGGTAAGGCATCGGGGAGAACGCGATGCCGGAAATGATGTCGACGATATGGCCACCGCCTTGCTTGCGCATGATCGGCAGCACCGCGCGGATGCCGTAAAGCGCGCCATAGAAGTTCAGCGCGAACGCCTTCTCCCAATCCTCATTCGTCTGTTTGTCGAAATACCCACCGAAGCCGCCGCCCGCATTGTTGAACAAGATATCGATGCGCCCGCCGAACTCGGCCGCTTTGCCGATCATTCCCCGGACGTCTTCTTCCTTCGTGACGTCGCAGTAGAGCCCAAGCACTTTGCCGGCGTAGGCCGCGTTCAGCCGCTCGGTCTCCCGTTTGAGGTTCTTGTCATTGAAGTCAGCGAGGATGACCTGTTTTGCTCCATAGGAGAGCATGGTCTCGGCGAGGGCCAAGCCGATGCCCGACGCACCGCCAGTCACGATGGCAACCTTGTCCCGGTAGTATTCGCTTGTTGTGCTGGTCTTCATCATTTCGCTGTCCTCGATATCTTTCGGGAACTATCGCCCGGCGGAGACGTATCTGACCGACCTACAGTCAGTTGTTGCTCACGCGGAAGGGGAGCGGAGCGCTGAGCTTGAAGGCGGCGGTGACATCGCCGACGAGATCGCCGCGACATGCGCGATGCCGCGCGGGAAGGCCCAAAGATCGGTCTGCACTTCTTCCGGCCAGTCCGGGTTCCGGCCGACCACGATGGCCTGTCCGTTATCGGTCCACATCACGCGCGAGCACATCGTTGCTCTCCTCAAATGCGAGTATTGTTGGCCCGGAGCGGATCGGATACGGGGTGACTATTGCTCCGTTCGCGGTGGAGAAAACGACTGCCCTCGCCGGCTACGGCTTCACGACGATGCGGGCTGGGTTGTCGATCTTCTTGCTTAGCATCTCGACGCCTCGGGCGACCTCCTCCAGAGGCAAGACGTGCGAGACCGAGCGGGACAAATCCAGCCGACCGGAGGCCGCCAGGCATATCAGCGTTTCGATGTCACCCTCCTGCCCGCCATCGAACCCGAGCAGGGAGTGGTTGTTATACCCGAACATGACGGACAGCTCTGTGAGCCGGACCGGCTCCGTGGACATACCGATGACGACCGACCGCCCACGGAAACCGAGGCAGGACACCGTTTGGTCGAGGGCGCTGCCATTCCCGGACAGTTCGACCGCCAGGTTGAGCCCTTTGTTTTCAGTGAGGCGCATGACTTCCTCGCGGACGTCAACCGCGCGCGGATCCAGGACATGATCGGCGCCGAGCGCCAACGCCCGCTGTCGGGCGGCATCGATGGGATCGATGGCGATGATCAGGCGGGCGCCTGACAAGCGGGCGATCTGTACCGCATGCTGACCCAGACCGCCTATTCCCCAGAGGCCGACGACCTCGCCGAGACGAATCCGGCCGCAATGGACGACCCCGCCGTACGGCGTGGCGACTGCGTCGGGAATGATCGCCGCCTGCTCGATCGGCACGTTGTCGGGGACGGCGATAAGCAGATTATGGGGTACGACCACATACTCGGCCCAGCCGCCGTCGTACGCCTGCCCCATGACCATACAAGAACTCTTTCCGGCTGTGAGGGTAACGCGCTGACCCGCCTGCCAGACCGGTACCGCAGCACCCACCTGCGCGATGACGCCCGCCGCCTCGTGGCCGGGAGTCACCTGCTCCAAAGGGCATGAGAACTCGCCCTTGATCATGTGCACGTCTGACCCGCAAATGCCGGCGGCTTCAATCCGAACGAGCACCTCACCGGGAGCAGGTTGCGGCACCGGGACATCCTGAACCGTCAGTCGACGACTCGCGCGGTCGAAGCGCGCAGCGCGCATGGTCGCTTTCGGCATCAGCTCAGCTCCGTCAATCGTTGCCCAGCGGCGGTCTGTTAACTAGGCTGCTTGATGCCACACGCGCCTTGACGCAGATCAACGTGACGCCCGGACGGGGTCCCTGACAGCTCGCCCGTTCCGGAACTTCACCAAGGGGTCTCCCGGGCAATGGCGGACACCGAAAGTTCCTCGTGGTCCAAATCCAAGATCACGGCGAGTTCCCCAAGCGCGATCGCCACCCCGCCCATCGGGCCACGGGAGCCAGCATCCGTGAGTCGATTCGCCCGCGACCATCCGGGGAGACCCCGGAATCATCGCGAGTCATCAAACTGGGGAATTTTGGGAGAAGTTTGCGGGATTGCAGATGAACGCGCGGCAGGTGCGTCAGACCGAGATCACATTGGAATTGCTGGATTTGATTACTGGTGCAGAAACTATGCAGGCCGTCCGAGCCGCGCCATACGGGAGTTGAGAGTGATTCTAACGACTGGTTTGGGAGACCGCGTAACAGTCGCGGATGAGAGGTCGAACCCGCCGATTTCTACGCCAGCCTGCGCCACTGCCCTCCTGCAAGCAGATAGTACTTTCCCTTCGCACTGCCTTGGTTCAGATGGAGGTGCAACTGCGATAGGAGCATACGCCCCACGGACATTGGAGAAATGCGTGTGACAAAATTCAAAGATGCGACTTCGACGGAAGTGCGGCAAGGTATTTTTTCATTCTTGCCCCCCCTACTCCCACTCGATCGTGCCCGGCGGCTTCGAAGTGAAGTGATGTCGTAGACCACGCGGTTGACGCCCTTGACCTCGTTGACGATGCGCCTTGCAATCGCGCCGAGGAAGGCCATGTCGAACGGATAGAAATCCGCTGTTCACACAATACTCAAGCGAAAGCCCGCAGGACAGGGATCGGGCGCAAGCAC
>JAKAPE010000024.1 GCA_021811945.1 Pseudomonadota bacterium
GTCCCGAACGGCACATGCCAAACTCGATCGCCACCGTTCGCCGGCGACTGATCGCCGCTCTCGTGCGCAGACTGCCGCGATGTCCATGTTGCGCAGCGCCAATCGCAAGACGAACGCGCCGGCAAACTTTATGATGCAGTAAGACCAGGCAGCTGTCTGACGGAATATGCGCTCGGCGCCGGACGAGGTCCGGTCAATCGGCGCGCGCGCGTGAAATATCTGGCCAATCAAATCCGGCCGTTCTGCGGGACGGAACTGGTCATGAACGCATCTGACCTGCCGGATTTTCTGCGCCGCAAGCTTTGGGACACGATACGTATTCGCCGAGGACAGGTCTCTATCATTTCCGAGGGGGAGCATTGCCGTGTGGAATTTACGCTACCCATCGAGCGCCGATCGGGGACGTTGTCGGGCTGATCGGTCTGGTTTTTTAAAAATGTCAAGAATCTATCTCAAAATTGCGAGCAAATCCGGCTTTCGGCAACTTAAGAAGGCAATAACTATTAACTATTTGAAATGATCATCCATATATGGGGTCAATTCCTTATTCGGGCTCATAATGAGCGCGAGCTAGCTGTGCAACAGCCGGCGATCGACCAACGACCCCGTATCGCTACGCCTCGCGCGGATAAATGATAATGGAGAGATAGCGCATCGGCACCTCGACGAGATCCTCCGGCCCGTGCCGCGCTGCCGCATCAAAAAACAGCGCATCGCCCGGTTCCATGAGATAGCTGCGGTCGCCGTGCTGGTAGCGGACTTTTCCGGACAGCATGTAGATGAATTCGACCCCAGCATGGCGGAAGTGGGTGTAGGGCACGGCGTCCTCCGCCAGCGTGATCAAATAGGGCTCGACACCCACTCTACCTCCGAGCGAATGGCCCAACAGATCATAGCGGTGCCCGGCCTTGGTGCCACGACGCTCGATGCGAACGCCGGCGCCGGCTTTTACAAACGAACAGTCACGCCGCTCGTCGGTCTCGGCAAATAAACGGTTGATGGGTACGTTGAGAGCTTTGGCCAGGGCATCCAGCGTCCCAAGCGAGGGGGAGATGCTGCCGTTTTCGATCTTCGACAGCATTCCGGCAGAAATTCCGGCCGCCGCGCCGAGTTCGGCGACGGTCAGGTCGATCGACTTGCGCAACCGCCGCACTTCGAAGCCGATACTGGCTTCAAGCGGCCGGGCTGAAAGCTCGCTGGGCGCCGCGGAGCCGGTGCGCAGACCGGTATCCCCGTCCGGTTCTCGCCGGCGCCGCCTTCTCGTCGGCGACTGCGCGGCGGTTCGACTTGGTTTCCTCTTGCTGTGCATATCCATCCTTATTGCCTTGCGGCTGCAGGTTCCCGAGTGTCTGCGGATTTGCCGTCGCTGGGAAGCCGGGAGGCGAGAAAAGTATATTTTTCCTCAGGAGAAACAAAGATGCGCTGTAGTTGACACCGCTGCGCCTTCGGTGCATCCTGCACAGCAAGGCAATCCTCGTCGATTCAAGAACGTGGCAATGTGCGGCATCATCGGACTATTTCTTAAAGACCGCGCGATCGAGCCTGAGCTTGGCGCGCTTCTCGCCGGCATGCTGGAGACGTTATGCGATCGCGGGCCGGATTCCGCCGGCTTCGCCGTATACGGTGCCGCCGCGCCGCATGCGATCAAGATCACCGTCCGCGGCCCGCGCGACTGTGATTTCACCGCAGTCGTACGCCGCCTGGAAGCAGGCGGCGATCCGCTGCCGCGCGTGGTGCACGACACGCACGTCGTTCTCACCGTGCCTGAGGCGCGGGAAGACGCCGTGCGCGCCGAGATCTCCCGCATGCCGGAGCTGACCGTCGTCGGCTGCGGCCGGCGCATGGAGATTTTCAAGGAAGTCGGCAGGCCCGACCGGGTCGCCAAACGGTTCGGCCTCGACGCCATGGCCGGGACCCACGGTATCGGCCATACTCGGATGGCGACCGAATCGGCGGTCACGACCGGCGGCGCGCATCCCTTCACCACGGCAGCCGATCAATGCCTAGTGCACAATGGCTCGTTGTCGAACCACAATGCACTGCGCCGCGAACTGATCAGGCACGGGTTCGCGTTTCAGACCAACAACGATACTGAAGTAGCTGCCGGCTACATGAGCTGGCGGATGCGCGAAGGCGACTCGCTCGAACAGACGTTGAACTCCTCGCTCTCGGCGCTCGACGGCTTCTACACCTTCGTGGTCGGGACCGAATCCGGTTTCGGCGTGTTGCGCGATCCGATCGCGTGCAAGCCGGCGGTCATGGCGGAAACCGACCGCTGGGTCGCCTTCGGCACCGAGTATCGCGCGCTGGTGGACCTGCCCGGCATAAGCACCGCGCGCGTCTGGGAACCTGTTCCAGCCAAAGCATATTTGTGGGAGCGGCATTGATGCGCACGGTCGATCTGTCGCAGACCTCGTTGCGCGAACTTAATGCCGAGTTGCATCGCCTCCAACGCACGACCAACGAAACCCACTGGCGCATTGTCAACCCGCGCGGGCAGCACGCGATCGGCGTCGGCATCGACGCGCCGATCGTGGTCGAGATCGAGGGACATGTCGGCTATTACTGCGCCGGCATGAACAAGGAGGCGACGATCGTTCTCAACGGCAATGCTGGCCCCGGCGTCGCCGAAAACATGATGTCCGGACGGGTTCACGTGAAGGGCGACGCTTCGCAGGGTGCCGGCGCGACCGGCTGCGGCGGTCTTCTTATCGTCGACGGCAATGCGTCGGCGCGGTGCGGCATCTCCATGAAAGGAATCGATATCGTGGTCAAAGGGTCGGTCGGACATTTGTCCGCCTTTATGGCGCAGGCCGGCAATCTCGTCGTGCTCGGCGATGCCGGCGACGCACTGGGAGACTCGATCTACGAGGCGTGTTTGTTCGTCCAAGGCAACGTCGCGAGCCTCGGCGCCGACTGCGTCGAGAAGCCGCTCGAAGGGCGCCACAAGATCGACCTCGCCAGACTGCTCGAAGCCGCCGGGCTAAACGGGACCGTCGATCCGGCCTCGTTCCGGCGCTATGGCTCCGCCCGCAAGCTTTATCATTTCCACATCGACAATCTCGGATCGTATTGATGGAATCGCCAGACCGCTGGATCCACACGCCGCCGCGCATGTCGGCGACATTCGATGCGTTCTCCATTGCCGAGATCCGCCGCGCCGCCGCGACCGGCATCTATGACATCCGCGGCTTCGGCGCCAAGCGCAAGCTTCCGCATTTCGACGATCTCCTCTTTCTCGGCGCTTCGGTCAGCCGCTACTCGCTGGAGGGCTATCGGGAAAGATGCGGAACGGACGTGATCATCGGCGCTCGATTTGCCAAAAAGCCGATCACGCTGAGGATCCCGATCACCATCGCGGGCATGAGTTTCGGTTCGCTTTCGGCCCCGGCCAAGGAAGCGCTCGGGCGCGGCGCGACGGCGATGGGGACCTCGACCACCACCGGCGACGGTGGCATGACGCCCGAGGAACGCGAGCATTCGCATATTCTGGTCTATCAGGTGCTGCCGTCGCGCTACGGCATGAACCCGGACGACCTGCGCAAAGCCGATGCCATCGAGGTGGTCATCGGCCAAGGCGCGAAGCCTGGCGGCGGCGGCATGCTGCTCGGACACAAGATCTCCCGGCGCGTCGCGGAGATGCGGACGCTGCCGGAAGGGATCGATCAGCGCTCGGCGTGCCGCCATCCGGACTGGACCGGGCCCGACGATCTCGAGATCAAGCTTATTGAGTTGCGGGAAATCATCGACTGGGAAAAGCCGATCTACGTCAAGATTGGCGCCTCGCGGCCGTATTACGACGTCGCGCTCGCGGTCAAAGCCGGCGCTGACGCGGTCGTCCTCGACGGCATGCAGGGCGGCACCGCGGCTACTCAGGAAGTCTTCATCGAGCATGTCGGCATTCCGACACTTGCGGCCATACCGCCGGCAGTGCAGGCGCTGCAAGATCTCGGCATGCACCGCAAGGTGCAGCTGATCGTTTCGGGCGGCGTGCGCAGCGGCGCGGACGTCGCCAAATGTCTGGCGCTCGGCGCCGACGCGGTTTCGATCGGCACCGCCGCGCTTGTCGCCATCGGCGACAACGACCCGCGTTATGACGACGATTACCGTAAGCTCGGCAGCATGGCCGGTGCCTACGACGACTGGCATGAAGGCCGCGATCCCGCCGGTATCACCACCCAGGACCGCGCGCTGGCGCGCCGGCTTGATCCGGTCGCGGCCGGCCGCAAGCTCGCCAACTACCTTGCGGTGTTGACATTGGAGACGCAGACCATCGCCCGCGCCTGCGGCAAGTCGCACGTCCACAATCTGGAGCCCGAGGACCTCGTGGCCCTGACGATCGAAGCTGCCGCCATGGGGCGGGTACCGCTTGCGGGCACCAATTGGATTCCCGGCGTGAACGGCGGATTGTGAACGTCGACAGATGGATCGCGCGCAATCGCGACTTCCGACGGGAGCGTAAAAGGGGAGAGACACGATTTCATGCAGTCACTCGGCGCTTATGCGAAGGAAAAAGGAGTCAAATACTTCTTGGTCTCCTTCGTCGACCTGTTCGGCACGATGCGCGCAAAAATCGTGCCGGCGACCGCGATCGACATGATTGCGAAATCCGGAGCCGGGTTCGCCGGCTTCGCCGCATGGTTCGACCTGACGCCGGCCCATCCCGACGTCCTGGTTATGGCGGAAGCGGACAGCGTCATTCAGCTGCCGTGGAAGCCGGAGGTCGCCTGGGTGACCGGCGATCTGATGATGGACGGAAAGCCGGTCGCGCAGAACCCGCGCCAAGTGCTCAAACGGGTCATTGCGGCGGCGGCGCGGCAAGGCTGCGAATTGAAGTCCGGCGTCGAGTGCGAGTACTTTTTGATCCAGCCGGATGGCAGGTCGATCTCGGATGGAGCCGATATTCAGGCCAAGCCTTGCTACGACCAGCAGGCCCTGATGCGCCGTTACGACGTCATTGCCGAAATCTGCGACAGCATGATCGCGCTCGGCTGGCAGCCGTATCAGAACGATCATGAGGACGCCAACGGCCAATTCGAAATGAACTGGGAGTACGACTCCGCGCTCAAAACGGCCGACCGACATGCATTCTTCAAATACATGGTCAAATCGATCGCCGAGAAGCACGGGCTGCGCGCCACCTTCATGCCCAAGCCGTTCCCCCATCTCACCGGCAACGGCTGCCATACGCATCTGTCCGTGTGGTCGCCGAAAACCGGGAAGAACCTGTTTGCCGATGCGGAGGGCGAACTCGGCCTTTCGGCTCTCGCCTATCATTTTCTCGGCGGTATCATGCACAGCGCCGAGGCGCTCGCCGCCATCACCAATCCGACGGTGAACTCCTACAAGCGCCTCAATGCGCCGATGACGCTGTCGGGAGCGACGTGGTCGCCGAACACGGTCACCTATGCCGGCAATAACCGCACCCATATGATTCGCATTCCCGACGCCGGCCGCTTTGAACTGCGCCTCGCCGATGGCGCCGCCAATCCTTACCTGCTGCAGGCCGCGCTGCTCACGACTGGCCTCGACGGCATCAGGAACAAGCGCGATCCCGGCAAGCGTCTCGACATCGACATGTATGCGCACGGCCATACGGTGACCAACGCGCGGCGCCTGCCGCTCAATCTCCTCGACGCGTTGCGGGCATTCGAGCAGTCCACGGTGCTGAGGGAAGCGCTCGGCGATGAGTTCTCCGCCGCCTATCTCAATCTCAGGTACGACGAGTGGAACAAATACTCACGGCACCTGACCGAATGGGAACGCGAGACGACACTGGATTGCTGAGCGCCCGCTCGCCTGCGTATCCGGGTCAAGGATTCGCAATGAAGTACTCCGCCTTTACGCTGGCCTACGAGGCGTTGCGCGGCCACGCCGACTGGAAACCGGCCTGGCGCGAGCCCGAACCCAAGGCCGAATACGACGTCGTCATCGTCGGCGGCGGCGGACATGGCCTGGCGACGGCTTATTACCTCGCGAAGGAACACGGGTTGAGCAACGTCGCCGTCGTGGAAAAGGGATGGATCGGCTCGGGCAACGCCGGCCGCAACACCACGATCATCCGCTCCAATTATCTGCTGCCGGCGAATACCCAATTCTACGAATGGTCGATGAAGCTCTGGGAGGGATTGGAGCGCGACCTCAATTACAACGTGATGGTCAGCCAGCGCGGCGTTCTCAATCTCTGTCACTCCGACGCGCAGCGCGACGCCTTCGCGCGGCGCGGCAACGCGATGCGGCTCAACGGCGTCGATGCGCAATTGCTCGATCACAGCGAGGTGCGGGCGATGCTGCCGTTTCTCGACTACGACAACGCGCGCTTCCCGATCCGCGGCGGTCTGCTGCAGCGGCGCGGCGGCACGGCGCGGCATGATGCCGTCGTCTGGGGCTATGCGCGCGCTGCCGACCGGCGCGGCATCGATATCATCCAGAATTGCGAGGTCACCGGCCTTACGATCCGCAACGGGCGCATCAGCGGCGTCGAAACCGCGCGGGGCCCGATTCGCGCGGGAAAGGTCGGGCTGGCGGTTGCCGGCAATTCGTCGCGGTTGGCGGCGATGGCGGGATTGCGGCTGCCGATCGAGAGCCACGTCATCCAGGCCTTCGTCACCGAGGGCGTCAAGCCGGTCGTCGATTGCGTGCTGACCTTCGGCGCCGGCCATTTCTACATCAGCCAGTCCGACAAAGGCGGCCTGGTTTTCGGCGGCGACCTCGACGGCTACAACAGCTATGCGCAGCGCGGCAATCTGCCGACCGTTGAAGATATCGTCGAGGGCGGCGTAGCGCTTTGGCCCGGACTGGGACGGCTGCGCGTTCTGCGCCACTGGGGCGGCATCATCGATATGAGCATGGACGGCAGTCCGATCATCGATCGGACGCCGATCGATGGCCTCTATCTCAACGCCGGCTGGTGCTATGGCGGCTTCAAGGCGACGCCGGCGTCGGGCTGGTGTTTTGCCCATCTGATCGCCCGCGACGAACCGCACCCGCTGCATGCGGCGTTTCGGCTGGATCGTTTCGCTGCCGGCATGGTGATCGACGAAAAAGGCCAGGGCGCGCAGCCTAACCTGCATTGAGGATGACGTGCGGATTATCTGCCCCTATTGCGGCGAGCGCGGCAACGAGGAGTTCAGCTATCTCGGCGACGCCTCGCTGCTGCGCCCGGATCCGGCCGGCGCGGGCGCGATGCACGCATTCGCCGATTATGTCTACCTCCGCGACAATCCACGCGGCTCGCATCGCGAGTTTTGGTACCACGCGGCAGGCTGCCGCAGTTGGCTCATCGTCACCCGCAATACGTCGACTCACGACATCACGCGCGTCGAATTCGCGTGCGATGTCGCGGCTGCGCGGATGGCGAGTTTCGAGGACGAAGGATGACGCAGGCGCCAGCATCGTCCGCGAGCGAGAAGCGTTCATTCCAACCGTACCGCCTGCCGGATGGCGGGCTGATCGATCGCTCGCGTCCGTTTCGGTTCCGCTTCGACCGACAAAGCTACACCGGGTTTGCCGGCGATACGCTTGCCTCGGCGCTGGTTGCCAACGGCGTGCGCGTCGTCGGCCGCTCGTTCAAATATCACCGCCCGCGCGGCATTTTCACAGCAGGGTCGGAGGAGCCGAACGCGCTGGTCGAGCTGCGGCAGACAAACCGTCGCGAACCGAACACGTGCGCGACGACAGCCGAACTGTTCGATGGTCTCGTCGCGACGAGTCAAAACCGCTGGCCGTCGCTCGGCTTCGACGCGATGGCGATCAACGGCCGGCTCTCGCCCCTGTTCCCGGCCGGCTTCTATTATAAAACTTTCATGTGGCCGTCGAGTTTCTGGGAGAAGTTTTATGAGCCGGCAATCCGCCGGTCCGCAGGCCTTGGACGAGCTGCGCCGGGCGATGATCCCGACGAGTACGAGAAGGCTTTCGCTCATTGCGACGTTCTCGTCATCGGTTCGGGTCCGGCCGGCTTGATGGCGGCGGTAACGGCAGCGCGGTCAGGGGCGCGCGTTATTCTCGCCGAAGATGACTTCCGGCTCGGCGGCCGTCTGCTGGCTGAGCGTATGGTTCTGGACGGCCGGGACGCCGCAAGCTGGGTTGCCTTGATCGAAGCCGAACTGGAGTCGATGCCGGATGTTCGGATCATGCGCCGCACGAGCATCTTTGGTGTGTACGATCACGGCCAGTACGGCGCCGTGGAACGTGTCGGCGATCATCTTCCGGAGCCGCCTGCGCACCAACCGCGTCAACGCTTCTGGAAGATCGTGGCCAAGCGGGCGGTGCTTGCCGCGGGAGCGAGCGAACGACCGATCGCTTTTGCCGGCAATGACCGTCCGGGCGTGATGCTCGCCGGCGCGGTGAGAACGTATCTCAACCGCTTTGCAGCGGCACCGGCTATGCGGCTGGTCGTTTTCACCAACAACGATGATGGCTGGCGCACCGCTGCCGACGCCATCAACGCCGGTTTGCCGGTCGAGGCCGTTGTCGATTCCCGGCCGGACGTGCGAGAGCTTCCTGCCGCCGCGCGGTCGGGAACCATCCGCGTTTTCCGTGGGGCGCAGATCGTACAGGCGAAGGGCGTGCGGACGCTCAGGGCGGTGGAGGTGATCGATGCGGAGGGACGCGCGACCTCCATCGCCTGCGACAGTCTCGCCGTCTCTGGCGGCTGGAACCCCGCGCTGCATCTGACTTGCCATCTCGGCGGCAAGCCGCAGTGGCGCGACGACATTGCGGCGCTCGTACCCAAGACTGCGCCTCCCGGAATGGCCATCGTCGGCGCGGCCAACGGCGCTATGACTCTGGCCGATTGTCTTCGTACCGGCGCCGATGCCGGCGTCCGCGCCGCGGTTGATTGCGGCTTTACTGCCAAGACCATCGCGCTTCCGCGCGCAGGCGACGATTCCGTCGCCGTTACGGCGCTATGGCTGGTGCAGGGCAAAGGCAAGGCCTTCGTCGATTTTCAGAACGACGTCACCGCCGCAGACATAGCGCTTGCCGTGCAGGAGGGATTCCGTTCGGCCGAGCATCTCAAGCGCTATACCACCCTGGGCATGGCGACCGATCAAGGCAAGATCGGCGGTGTCACTGGTCTCGCGATCCTGTCGGAACTGGTCGAACGGTCGATTTGCGAGGTCGGAACGACGACCTACCGTCCGCCCTACACGCCGGTCTCGCTCGGCGTGCTTGCCGGACATCATCGCGGCAAGGATTTCCGGCCGACCCGGCTGTCGCCTTCCCACCAATGGGCATTGGAGCGCAGCGCCGTCATGGTGGAAACCGGCGCCTGGCTGCGGGCGCAATACTATCCGCAGCCGGGCGAAAGCGACTGGCTCGAGACGGTCAGCCGCGAGGTGCGCACGGTACGGTCGGCAGTCGGCGTCTGTGATGTCTCGACCCTTGGCCGGATCGATGTTCAGGGCGCCGACGCCGGTGTTTTTCTCGATCGCGTCTACACCAACGCATTTTCCTCGTTGCCGGTCGGCAAGGCGCGCTATGGCCTGATGCTGCGTGAGGACGGCTTCGTCATGGATGATGGCACCACCTCGCGCCTTGCCGCCAATCATTATTTCATGACCACCACGACGGCCAACGCCGCCAAAATCATGCAGCACCTCGAATACTGCGCGCAGGTACTGTGGTCCGACCTCGATGTACAGATGGTCTCGGTGTCGGAACAGTGGGTGCAGTTTTCGATCGCCGGACCGCGTTCGCGCGAAACACTGCGCAAATTGGTTGACACGCAATACGATCTGAGCAACGAGGCCTTTCCCCATCTCGCCGCGCGGCCGGTCACGATCATGGGTGGCCTCAACGCGCTGCTCTTTCGCCTTTCGTTTTCAGGGGAGCTCGCTTATGAGCTGGCTGTCCCCGCGCGCTACGGCGACGCGGTGATCCGCGGCGTGATGGCGGCAGGCGAAGCATTCGGCATCACCCCTTATGGCACCGAGGCGCTCGGCGTGATGCGCATCGAGAAGGGCCACGTTTCGACCAATGAAATCAACGGACAGACTACGGCGCATGACCTCGGCGCCCATCGCATGTTGTCGACGCGCAAGGATTTCATCGGCCGGATCATGGCCGAGCGGCCGGCGCTTCGCGCGCCGCACCGGCCCGTTTTTGTCGGCTTCAAGCCCGTCGACCGCGCCGCCCGGCTCAATGCGGGCGCGCATTTTTTGCCGCTTGGCGCAGCTGCCACTGCCGAGAACGACCAAGGCTACATGACATCGGTCGCGTTCTCGCCGACTCTTGGTCATTGGATCGGCCTCGGCCTTTTGCAACGCGGGCCGCAGCGCTTTGGCGAGCGTGTGCGCGCCTACGATCCCGTCCGCGGCGGTGATGTTGAGGTCGAAGTCTGCGATCCGATTTTTGTTGACCCCGAGCGGGTGCGTCTAAATGGCTGACCTCGCTCTGCAGGCCCGCACGCCGCTACAAGATCTCGCTCGGCCCGGCCGGTTCGGCGCGGCGACGGCGAAGCCTGGACTGTTGATCGAAGAACGGACAGACCTCGCTCTCGCCACCGTTATGGCGCGCCGGGGAAGAGAGCACGACCTCAACCGCGCGGTAGCCGCGGCTTATGGCATCGATCTGCCCCACGGGCCGCATGTTGCAGCAAAGGATGGCGTGTCATTTGCCGGCATCGGCGTGCAGCGATGGCTCGCGGCCGCCGAAGGCTTAGTGGAAGCGGATTTTGTCGATCGGCTGCGGCAACGACTCGCGGGCCTTGCGTCGATTGCGGAGCAAACTGATGGCTGGGCTGTGCTTCGCCTGCGCGGCGATCGCGTCCGCGACGTGCTGGCCAAGGGCATTCCGATCGACTTGCACCCGAGCAGATTTGCAACCGGCGACGTCGCCTTGACAGTGGTTGCTCATATCGGCGTGCAGATTGCGCAGCTTGACGATCGGCCGACGTTTCAGCTCATGGCCTTCCGCAGCCTTGCGGCCAGCCTTTGGTCGTGGCTGTCCAAATCGGCAGCCGAGTTCGGCTACGAGATTGTGCCGTCGGGATCTCCGGGGCGGCGGACAGATCGTATCACCACAACAAAGCGCAGCATAAATTCCGACTAAATGGAGCCTGGCCGCGATCGCGCTGGCCTGTCGAAGATCAACGGGGCCGGCGGCCAAAGAGTATCTTGAACTTCGCGCGGATGACCGCGAGCACGACCGACACGGCACTTATGCGATTGCGACCCCGATGCAGCGCCGCGTCTACGCCGCGCGGCTGCGGCGCTTGCGAAAGCCGGGCATCGAGGTTGCGGGCGAATTCGCCGACCAACATGTTGGCCGCTTCGGTGACGAGACCGATGCGCCCGAACTGAGCAATCGGCCCGGACAAAGTGAGGTCGACTTCGATGTCCACGCGGGTCGAACGGTCGAGCTCCTCGAGCTTGTAATCGAGCGACATCCGCGAATGGCTACCGCCGCGCTTGTCGATACCGCGACCCTCGACATGGCCCGACCGATTGGCGGCATCGGCGGTCACCCGTGCTTCGCCTTCGAAGGAAGCCCTGAAGGGACCAAGGCTTACTCCAACCTTGCCGCGTTGAATGCCGTCTGCACCCGATTCAACGAGTTCGGCACCCGGCAAGCATGCGGCCACTGCGGGGATGTCCTGAAAAAACGTCCAAACAGCGTCCGCCGGGCGCGCCACCGTGAACGATTGCGTGATCTTCATGCTGCATCTTTCATGATGATCGACTTGCGCTGACCGAGAGGCTGTGGCAACTGGTCCGGGCCAGTTTTTGCTCAAGAGCGAGGAAGCAGACATGGAACGCCGCATGTCGAGCATGACGCAGATGGAGATCGCCAAGCTCATCGCCGAGCGCAAATCGGTGATTCTTCCGACCGGGGCGACCGAGGCGCACGGCCCGCACATGCCGACGGACACCGACACGCACCAGGTCGAGCATATTGCTCTCAGGCTGGCGGACAGGATTGATGCCGTGGTTGCGCCGCCGGTCGCTTACGGCGTTTCCAAAACCTTCGAATTTTTTCCGGGCACGATCTCGCTGACCATTCCCACCTATCAGACCATGGTGTTCGAGATCGGTGCGGCGCTGATCCGCCAGGGCTTCCGCCACCTCATCATCTTGAACGGCAACCGGCCCAACGGCACGGCCAACGACGCGGTGGCGCGGCATCTCATCGATGAACTGGATCGGGAATTCGAGTTTGTCGTTTCCGCCGTGAGCTATTGGGAACCGGCAGCGGAGCGTATCCACGCGCTGCGCAAGTCGGTCGTGGGCGGCATGGGTCACGGCTGCGAGTTCGAGACGTCGTTTCAGCTCGCGACCCGCCCGCACCTGGTGAAAATGGCCGAGCTCGCGGGGGCGAAATACGGGCCAGTCGGGTGGGATCTCGTCGCCTCCACCAACCCGACCCGCACCTATATGCGCCGGCCGCGGCCGGCCGTCGGCCATGCCGCCATTTTCGGCGATCCTACCAGAGCCAGCACGGAGGCCGGCGAAGCGTTCATCGCCGCGGCGGTGGATGCGCTCGCCGAGACGTTCGCAAACGTGCAAGGTTCCTATCAGGAACGTCGGTAACATCGCTGGCACGGCCGTGCTCAAACCAGGTGCGGCCGCCAGCCGAGATCGATCGACGTCGAATGCGATGCCCGCAACAGGTGTTCGAGCAGCAGCTCGCGGCGCTGTTCGTTCTGGATCAGGGTCTTGCGCCCAATGAAACACAGCGAAGCAACGACCATGCCGCTTGCGTCCCTGATTGGCGCGGCGATCGAACCGGTAAATGGCTGCACGTCGGCCACGGTGACCGAATAACCGCTCTGCCGGATCCTCTGCATCTCGGCTCGCAGCTCATCAGGATCGGTGACGGTAAGTTCGGTCAGCTTCTCGAGCGGACGCCGCAGATATTGCTTTAAGAACTCCGGTTGGGCAAAGGCGAGCAGCACCCTGCCTTTCGAGCCGCAATGCAGCGGAAAGTGATACCCGTATTGCGCCTTCGAAATGTCGGTCGCATATGGCTGCGCCGCGTAGATGGCGACCGCCTGATTGCCGACGCGCTCGGCCAAGTGGACGGCAATGCCGTTGATCTGCTCGGCTTTGTGGAGATAGGGCAGGGCGGCGTGCAGCACGCGGTGATTGGCGGTATAGGTCGCACCCGCAAGCCATAGCGACGGTCCGACTTCGTAGCGCTTGGTCTCCGGATCGCGCCTGAGAAAATTGGCCTTCGTCAACAGCGTGATGATTCGGTGGACCGTGGCCCACGGCAGTCCCAGTTCATGGGTCACGTCCACCACGCGCCCCGGACGGATCGCAACATGCTCGATGATGGCGAGCGCACGAGCCATTCCGCGCAGATCCTCGGAGCCGTTGGCCTTGCCGGTCCCGGCCTTGGGCTTTCCGCGCGGACGCGTCCGCGCCACCCGAGCGGCTACGGGTGCTGCAGACCTCTTTCGCAACTCTCGATGCATCGTGAATCTCCCGCTGTCTCTTGGCACAGTAACGAAGAGGTTGCAGCGCGGTTGGTTCTGCGCCTTCGTGTGTGCGCCCCGCCTATTCAGCCGAGCTGCGCCCGAAGCACAATGTCTTTCATCCATCACCCTGTGAATGCCTTTCATGTCGTATCGGCGAGCTCCTCCCGCGGCACCCCGCTGCTGCTTCCATTGCGCCCGCCCGTCGATTGACACATCGTCCGTTATATAGATATCATATTCAGTTAGTGGATGCATGTCACGTGCCAGGGACCACGGAGCATGAAGCCGCCGTTGTTTCGCTACCAGGCGCCGAAAACCCTGAAGGAAGCGGTTATCGCCCTCGCCAGTGATCCCGACGCCATGGTGCTGGCGGGCGGCCAGAGCCTGCTTCCGGCATTGAATTTTCGGCTCGCCAGCCCATCGTTGCTCGTCGACATCCAGCATATCGACGAACTGAAGGGAATTTCGATCGCGCACGGGCAGATCATCGTCAAGGCGATGACGCGCCACCGCGAACTGGAACTCGACGAGCGGGTTCGTCAAGCCAATCCGCTCATTGCCGAGACGATGGCGCATGTCGCCCATATCCCCATTCGCAATCGCGGAACGGTGGTCGGCAGTCTCTGTCATGCCGACGGGGCGGCCGAGGTTCCGCTCGTGCTGATATTGCTCGGCGGCAGCGTGGTGGTCGAGGGACCGTCCGGGCGGCGCGAGATCGAGGCCGACAAATTCTTCCGTTTCCACCTCTCGACCGCCCGTCGACGCGACGAGATTGCGGTCGAGGCAAGATTTCCGGTTCTCCCGGCCGGCAGCGGATGGGCGTTCGACGAGCTTACGCGCCGTCACGGTGATTATGCGATCGCCGGAGTGGGAGCAGTCGTGCGGTTGGACGCCGGCGGCCACGCCAACGATATTCGCCTCGCCGCCTGTGGCGTGGCCTCGCGGCCGATCCGCCTGTTGGAAGCGGAGAAGCTGTTGTCGGGCACGGCGCTTGGCGAGGCCGAACTCAAGGCCGCCGGCAAGGCTGCGGCTGATTTGGTCTCGGCTCCCGACGACATGCACGCGACCAACGCCTATCGCCGCCGCGTGGTGGCGGCCCTGGTGCGCCGTATGGTCGCCAAGGCGGCGGCACGCGCAAGGACCAGGCAATGACCTCCCGCAGGCTGAAGCGCCGGTTCGCTGAAACTGCGGAAGATCCGACCCTGCAGGTGTCGCTTACTGTCAACGGAGAACTAATCGAACGGACTGCCAGCGTGCGCATGCTGCTGTCGGACTTCTTGCGTCACGAACTCGGGCTCACCGGCACGCATGTCGGCTGCGAGCACGGCATCTGCGGATGCTGCACGGTACTCATCGACGGCAAGGCGGCGCGCTCCTGTCTGACGCTAGTCGCCCAGGCGGACGGCACCGAGGTGACGACCATCGAGGCGCTGGCGGCGGAAGACGGCAAGCTCCACCCCATTCAACAGGCCTTCAAGGAAAGTCACGCGCTGCAATGTGGTTACTGCACGCCCGGAATGATCATGAACATTTTCGGGCGCTTCAATGAGCCGGAGCCGCTCGATCTCTCCGACCAGGGGATCCGCACCATGCTCTCCGGCAATCTCTGCCGCTGCACCGGGTACGTGAACATCGTCGCCGCAGTGCGCAGAGCGGCGCAGTTGCTCGGCCGAGTCTGAGCCAAGGGTTTTGACATGTCGACACGTCAGTTCGGGGCGCGCA
Organism: Pseudomonadota bacterium; assembly: GCA_021811945.1. Taxonomy (GTDB): domain Bacteria; phylum Pseudomonadota; class Alphaproteobacteria; order Rhizobiales; family Xanthobacteraceae; genus BOG-931. The sequence continues at coordinate 15,143 of JAKAPE010000024.1, forward strand.
TCGAACGTAATATCGATCCCAAGCTCTTGCGCGGCGAAGGGGTGTTTGTCGACGATATTCCGCTGCCACAACCACTGCATGCCGCCTTCGTGCGCAGCCCCTTCGCCCGCGCGCGCATCCGTTCGATCAACATCGCCGCCGCCGAGCGGCATCCAGGCGTGGCGGCGGTCTACACCTGCGACAATATCGGCGACCTCGACGTCGAGATGCCGCTGCTCATCCCGCATTCGTCGATGAAACACCCGCACACGCAGCGTCCGTTGGCGCGCGGCGACGTTTATTACGTGGGCCAGTGCGTCGCGATGGTGGTCGCCGTCAATCGCTACGTTGCCGAGGACGCGGCAGCGCTGATCGAGGTCGACTACGATCCGCTTGATGTGGAAATCGATATCGAAAAAGCGGTCGAGGGTGGCGCACCCTTGGTTCACGCCGATGCGCCCAACAACATCGCCGCTCATTTTGTGCAAGTCTCGGGCAATCCGGACGAGGCTTTTGCCAAGGCCGAGCATGTCGTCAAAATCCGCGTCCAGGTCGAACGCTCGACCGCAGCGCCGATGGAATGTCGTGCCGTTGCCGCGCGGTGGGACGAGGTTTCGCAGGAACTGACAGTCTGGGACGGCACCCAGGCACCGATTTCATTGCGCGGCGGCCTCGCGTCGATCCTCAAGCTCGACGAGGACAAGGTCCGCGTCATCGCGCCGGACGTAGGCGGCGGCTTCGGCCAGAAGATCATGATGTTCCATCCCGACGAGCTGCTGGTGCCGATGGCGGCGATGGAACTCGGTCGTCCGGTGAAATACATCGAGGACCGGCGCGAGAATTTCATCGGCGCGTCGCAGGAGCGAACCCAGATCCATTACATCGAACTCGCCGCCAAGAAATCCGGCGAAGTCATCGGGCTCAAAGACAGTTTCCTGCACGACACCGGAGCTTTCATCCCCTACGGCATCGCCGTCGCACAGGTAGCATCGACTTCGATCGCCGGTCCCTATCGAATCCCGAATATTTGGGTCGAGTTCAAGGCGGTCTATACGCCGACGGTCCAGGTCACTCCCTATCGGGGATGCGGGCGGCCGCAGGCTTGCTTCGCCATCGAGCGGGCGATGGATCAGCTTGCGGAGAAGCTCGGCATCGACCGTTTCGAGATACGCCGGCGCAATCTGATCGGCGAGAAGGAATTTCCCTATCCGCGCGAGGGTCTGCTGTTCGCCGATGGCCTCAAGGTGACGCTGGACAGCGGGCAGTACCACAAGGCCTTGGAGATGATTCTGGCCGAGCTCGGCGCGGCGAACTTCGCCGCGGCGCAGCAACAGGTCCGCGCCGAGGGAAAATATCTAGGTCTGGGATTGGCCTTCTATGTGGAAGGGACAGGGCTGGGGCCCTACGAGGGCGGGCACGTCCGCATTCATCCGATCACCGGCAAGGTCTATGTCAACACTGGGCTTTCTTGCCAGGGACAGGGACATGACACCGTTTTCGCGCAAATCGTCGCCGATCAGCTCGGTGTCAAGCCGCAGGATGTGATCGTCGTCGAGGGCGATACCAAGGCCTTCGATTGGGGAGTGGCGACATTTGCGAGCCGCGCCGCGGTCGTGAGCGGCAACGCGATCCACAAGACGGCGACGATCGTGCGTGAGAAGACGATCGAGGCCGCGGCCAACATGCTGGAGGCGGACGCGGCCGACATCGACCTGCATGACGGCGCGGCATGGGTGAAAGGCTCGAATCGCTTCGTCCCGCTCGCGGCTGTCGCGACCGCGAGCAACCCGCTGCGTTATGCCTTCAACAAGGCCGCGCAGGCGGCGACCCAGTTCGCGCCGGCAAGTCGCCACGACGGCCCCCCGCTCGAGGAGGGAAAAGCGCCGGGTCTTGAGGCGAGCGATTATTACAGCCCGCCGTGCGCCACCTGGGCCTACGGCGTCCACGGGGCGTTGGTCGAAGTCGATCCGGAACTTTGCACCGTAAAGGTCAACAAATACGTGTGCATCCACGACTGCGGCAACATGATCAATCCGATGATCGTGGAGGGACAGGTGCATGGCGGCGTCGCCCAGGGCCTGGGCGGAGCGCTGTACGAGCGGTTGGAATTCGAGCCGAGCGGCAACTTGGCGAATGCCAATTTCGTCGACTTCCTCATGCCGTACGCGACTGAAATCCCCGACATCAAGGTGATGCATCTGGAGACGCCGTCGCCGCTCAACCCGTTGGGGGTCAAAGGAGTCGGCGAAGCGGGCTGCATCGCAGTCGGCGCCGTTGTGGCCTCGGCGGTGGAAGACGCGCTCAAGCCGCTTGGTGCCGGCAGATTTCATCAAGTTCCGCTCACGCCGAGCATGATTCAGGCGGCGCTTGATCGCGCCGGCCGCTAACGCAGCGGTGGTGGAGGGGACTTTGCGCCGCGCGACACCAAGCTGTGACGCGGAGTGAGTTGCCGCCGGCGCGGGCCGTCGGCCAAAACCAGGGAGGAGACAACATGTTCAAGAAATTGGCACTCGTCGCCGGAGCGGCCGCCTTGTTGGCGGCCGGCAGCGCCTGGGGTGCGAACGGGTTCACCCTCAAGGGTCCGCCCAAGGTCGCGTTCCTCTATTTCAAGGCCAAGAACGACGGCGGCTGGACCCAGGCGTTCGATGAGGCCAGACCGAAGATGGAAAAGGCTCTCGGCATGAGAATTCCCTACGTGGAAAACATCGCCGAGGATGCCGCTCAGATTACGCCGCCGGCGGAGAAATTCATTCAGCGCGGCTATAACATCGTCATCGGCACCGCCTTCGGCTATTCGGACACCTTCAAGGAACTGGCGAAGAAATATCCCGACATCGCCTTCCTCAATGCGGCCGGCGTGACCAACGGGCCGAACCTGCAGTCCTTCTACGGCCGCACCTATCAGAGCCAATATCTGTGCGGGATGGTTGCGGGTGCGATGACCAAGTCGAACAAGCTCGGTTTCGTCGGCGCCAACCCGTTCGGCCTCGTCAATTGGACGATCAACGCCTACGAGATGGGCGCGCGGCGGGTCAATCCGAAAGCGACATTGCACGTGGTCTTCACCGGCGCGTGGAACGATCCCGTCAAAGAGCGTGCGGCCGCCGAAGCCCTTGCCGACGAAGGCGTCGATGTGATCGGCCAGCATGTCGACACTCCCACACCCCAAATCGTGGCTCAGGAGCGCCACATCTACGGCACCGGCCACCATCGCGACATGCGCCAGTTCGCGCCCAAGGCGACGCTCTGCTCCTCGGTTTGGGTATGGGCCAAATATTTGATCCCGGAGATCAAGAAGATCGAGGCCGGCAACTGGCACCCGAATCCCTACGGCGATTTCATCTCCATCAAGGACGGCGGCACCGATATTGCATGTTGCAACACCGTCGTGCCCAAGAAGGTCGTGAAAGAAGTGATGGCCGCGCGCCAGGATATTATCGACGGCAAATTTCATATCTACGCCGGCCCGATCAAGGATCGCAACGGCAAGCTGCGCGTGGCCGCCGGAAAGGTGATCAGCGACGCTGATCTGTGGAAAATGAACTGGTACGTTCCAGGTGTCATTACGCAGCAGAAGTGACACGCAGCAGAAGTAACGCGCGAAACGGCATGGCCGCGGGACTCGGCGTGGTCATGCCGCCGCATTTGACAGTCGGAGCTAAAATGGCGGCAGCCCTGAAGCTCGCCGGAGTGAGGAAATCCTTCGACGGATTTCCCGCGCTCGACCACGCGGATTTCGAAGCCGAAGCCGGTGAGGTCCATGCGCTTCTGGGCGAGAATGGCGCCGGCAAGTCATCGCTCATGAACGTGGCAGCCGGCCTGTACGCGCCGGAGGCGGGGCGAATCTTCGTCGACGGCGAGGAAGTCGTATTGACCGGACCGCGCGACGCCATAGCGCGCCGTATCGGGATGGTGCACCAGGAGTTCAAGCTGGTGAGGCCATTTACTGTTGCCGAAAACGTGCTCCTCGCCAACTGGCGCGGCCGTTTCGCGCACGGTCTGCGGGAGATGGAGCGGCAAATCCGGACGCAGGCAGAACAGCTCGGCTTTGCCGTCGATCCGCGCAGCCGCATCGATGAATTGTCGATCGCGGAGCGGCAACGTGTCGAGATTATCAAGGTGCTTCTGGCCGGCGCCCGCATCCTCATTCTGGACGAGCCGACGGCGGTTCTAACCGACGAAGAAGCGGTGCGTCTTCTCACTACGGTGAGAACGCTCGCCGCCCGTGGCACCGCCGTCATCCTCGTCACTCACAAACTCGGCGAAGTGACGGCATTCGCCGACCGGGTCACCGTCATGCGCGGCGGACGCGCGGTAGCGGTGCTCGACGCGCGGTCGACGACCGCCGACGAACTCACCAAACTCGCGGTCGGTACGCGCGTGACGCCGCCGCGTCGCGCTTCTTCGCCCCCCGGCGCACGGCGGATCGCGGTCGAAGGACTGCAAGTGGCGCGGGCCGACGGACACATGACGGTCGTGGACGCGACCTTTCACGTGCGGGCCGGCGAGATCTACGGCATCGCTGGAGTGGGCGGCAACGGGCAAACGGAACTAGTGGAAGCGCTGACCGGCGTGCGGGCGCCGCTTGCTGGATCGGTCGAACTAGACGGAGCCGGTGACACGACCGGAGCATCGGCGGAGCGCTTGCGCGATCTCGGCATCGCCAGCATTCCGGCCGACCGCTTCGGCTATGGCCTCGCCGGCGGCTTGTCGGTCATCGATAATTTCTGTGTTGGGCAAGTGCACACGGCCTTTTACGGCTCGTGGCTGTGGACCGACGGCGCGTCGATGCGCAAGGCGGCGACGCGCGCCGTTGCCGAATTCGATGTCCAAGGCGTCCACAATATGCGGCAGAAGTCGGCGTTGCTGTCCGGCGGCAATGCCCAGAAGCTGATCATCGCCCGCGAATTCAGTCGCGACCCCAAAGTCATCATCGCCCACAGCCCGAGCCGAGGGCTCGACGTTCGCGCCTGCGCGGCAGTGCACGAGCGGCTTCTCAACGCCCGCGCCGCCGGAGCGGCGATCGTGCTGATCAGTGACGATCTCGACGAGGTGCTCAGTCTCTCCGATCGGATCGGCGTCATGACGCGCGGCCGGATCGCGGCCGAATTCATTGCGCCGGCCGACCGTCAGGCGGTCGGGCGCGTCATGGTGCACCATGCTTGATCAGGCCGCATCGCGGCGGCTGCTGACGACGGACGCAGCATCACAACGTTCGGCGGGCAGTCTGCGCGTCGGCCGCATCAATCTCGAAGTCCGGCAAAGCATCCCCCTGTGGCTTCAGGCGCTGATCCTGGGCGGTGCAGCCCTGCTGGGAATAGCAGTTTCCGCGGCTCTTTTGGTCGCAGCCGGGGTGAGCCCAAAGGATTTGTTCGACGAGTTCGTGGTCGAGACGTTCACGGACTCCGGGAATTTTCACTCGATCTTGTTTCAGGCGGCACCGCTGATTTTCGTCGGCGTGGGCGCGGCCGTCGTCTTCCGCATCCGGTTCTGGAACCTCGGCATCGAGGGGCAGATGATCTGGGGTGGAATCGGCGCGACTTTCGTCGTCCTGCATACCATCGGGCCGCCGGCGCTGCGCTTGCCACTGATGATGCTGTTCGCCGTGCTCGCCGGGATGGCCTGGGTCGCACTCCCGGCCTGGCTGCGGATGCGATTGGGCGTCAACGAGATCATCACCACGCTGCTACTCAACTACGTCGCGCTCAATTTCCTGCTGCACCTCCTCTATGGACCGTGGATCGACCCCAAGGATGCGTTCCCCCATTCGCAGCAGTTCCACTCGTTCGAGCGGCTGCCCGAGATCGGATGGGGACTGAGCAGCGCGCTGCCGATCGCGCTCTTGTGCACGGCGCTCGCCGCCTGGCTGGTGCTGTTCAGCCGCTTCGGCTTCTACACCAAGTTCGTCCAAGACAATGATCGCATGGCGCTCGCCGTCGGCGTGCCAATCAAGGCCGTGACGTTCGTCTGCGTGCTGCTGTCGGGGGCGTTATCGGCGCTCGCGGGTTTCGTCATCGCCACGGCTCAGGAGGGCCGCCTCACTCAGTCGTTCTTCGAGGGTTACGGCTTTTCCGGAATCCTCATCGCCTTCCTCGCCCGCAATAACCCGATCGCGGCCATGATCGTCGCCGTGCTGGTGGCGGTGCTGTTCGTCAGCGGCCGCAGCCTGCAGGTCTTCTATCAGATTCCGTTCGCCATGGTGCAGCTTATCCAGGCGATCATCGTCATCAGCGTCGCCGCCTCCGAATTCCTGATACGGCATCGACTCCACTGGGTTCATTGAAAGAGGGGATCGGCGATGCTGCACTTCCTCGTCAACTGGCTCGCAAGCACGCCGAGCTTTGCCACGCCGTATGCCTTGGCGGCGCTCGGTCTGATTATCAGCGAGCGCGTAGGCGTGCTGTCGCTCGGAGCCGAAGGTTTTCTGCTCGTCGGGGCGCTCGCCGGCGTCGCCGCCGATCTCGAATTCGGCGGCCTTCCGGCGGCGGCGCTCGTGGTTGCCATGCTGGCCGCCGCCGCCGTGTCGCTTTTGTTCGCGTTGCTCGTGGTGGTGTTGCGCGTGAACCAGGTGATCGCCGGGCTCGCCATCGTATTTTTTTGCCAGGGCTTGACCAGTCTGGTGGGGACGCTGGGAGGCTGGACCAACCGCGCCATCGCCGGCCTTCACGCGGTGGCCATCTGGCCGCTTTCCGCCATCCCGTTTGCGGGGCGAATTCTTTTCACGCAGGACCTTGTGGTCTTCGCAACCGTGCCGATCTTTTTTCTGGTCAGTCGCATTCTATCGCGCTCGATGCTCGGCCTACGTCTGCGCTCGGTCGGGGAGAATCCCGACGCGGCCGACGCCACCGGCGTGAGCGTCTCGCTTTATCGATTCGGTGCAGTCCTCGCAGGCTCGGCCCTGATCGGACTCGCGGGTGGCTATCTCTCCGTCGTCGACGTCAAGATCTGGATTCCCGACATGACCGGAGGGCGCGGCTGGATCGCCATCGCACTGGTGATCTTCGCGCGTTGGCAGCCGTGGCGGGCGCTGTTCGGCGCGCTGCTGTTCGGGTGCATCGAAGCGCTCATTCCTCGGATCGCCGCCGCCGGCATCCAGGCTCCGCAATATTTCCTGCTCATGACGCCCTATCTCGCGACCATCGCGGTCATGGTCTGGGTCGGATTGACGAAACTCGGCAGGTTGAAGGAGCCGGCCGCGCTCGGTCGGCCTCACGTCCGCGAAGAGCGGCGCTAGCCGGCGGAAAGGGAAAGGCCTTGCGACCGCGGCCGGTTGCGTGCAGTATGCGTATGGCGGATATGATATCCATTATATGGACATAATATGGGCTTGCGGATTGCCATCGATACCGGGGGAACCTTTACCGACGTTGTCGCGATCGACGACGAGAGCGGCGCCATCACCGCGACCAAGACCCCATCCACGCCCGAAAATCTCAGCATCGGCCTGATCAAGGGGATGAGGAAGGCGCTGACGGCGGCCGGGGCTGAAGCTGCCGACATCCGCATGCTCCTGCACGGCTCGACCGTCGCCACCAATGCCTTGCTCGAGCACAAATTCGACGGCTTGGGTCTGTTGGTCACCAAGGGCTTCCGTCATCTGATCGAGATCGCGCGGCAGTCGGTACCCGACGGCTACGGCAACTCATTCTTCTGGGTGAAGCCGCGGCGACTCGTTCCTCTGCACCTGGTCCGTGAGGTTTCCGGGCGGATGAGCTTCGACGGCAGCGAGATGGAGCCGCTCGACGAGGCCGACGTCATCAGCGCCGCGGGCGAACTGGTCGAGGACGGTGTGCGCTGCGTCGCCGTGTGCCTGCTGCACGCCTACGCCAACGACAGCCACGAGAAGCGGGTCGGCGAATTGATCGCCCGGCACTTTCCCGAAGTTTTTGTTTCGCTGTCCTCGGTCGTACTGCCGGAATACCGCGAATACGAGCGGGCGATGACGACGCTCATCGACGTGCTGGTCAAGCCCTATTGCCGCACCTACCTGCGGCGCGCGGCCGACAAGATCGCGGCGGCTTCTGGCAACGTTCCGTTCCTCATCATGCAATCGAACGGCGGGATCGTGAAACACTCCACCGCCGCCGAACGGCCGGTCACCATGCTGCTGTCGGGCCCTGCGGCGGGAGTGCTCGGTTCGGTCCATACCGCGCAGCTTGCCGGCTACGGCGACATCCTGACCATCGACGTCGGCGGCACGTCGACCGACGTCTCGATCGTCGAGAATTACCAGCCGCGCTACACCTCGACCTCCATGATCGAAAGCTATCCGGTAAAGACACCGATGCTCGACATTGTCACCGTCGGGTCCGGTGGCGGCTCGGTGGTGTGGACCGATCCTTATGGCCAGCTCAAGGTCGGTCCGCAAAGCGCCGGCGCAGATCCCGGCCCGATCTGCTATGGCAAGGGCGGGACACGGCCGACGGTTACCGACGCGGCCGTTGTGCTGGGCCGCCTGCCGAGCGCGCTTGTTGGTGGCGAGATCGAACTCGATGCGCATGCCGGGCGTCGGGCCTTTGTCGCGCTCGGTCGGGATGTCGGCCTGGACGCAGACGAGGCCGCCGCCGGCGCGCTTGAAGTGGCGGCGGCAAATCAAGTGTTCGGCATCCGCCAGGTGACCACCGTACGGGGCCGCGAGCCGGGCGACTATGCGATGGTCGCCTTCGGCGGGGCGGGCGGGCTGTTCGCCACGGAGGTCGCCGACTTCCTCGGCATCGGCACTGTGATTTCACCGCCAGATCCGGGAAACCTGTGCGCATTCGGGCTGCATGTCTGCGACGTCACGCGCGACTATATCCGCACCTTGGTTCGCCGGCAGAGTTCGGCCAAGGCCGACGAGATCATCGCCGCCTGGCGCGAGCTCGAGCGTCTCGGATTTGCCGACATCGAGGCCGAGGGTATCAGCCAGGACGCAATCGCGACCCATCTCATCGCCGATGTGCGCTATTTCGGCGAAGGCCACGAAGTGCAGGTCGAGATCCCGCAGCACCTGTCCGGTCAGGCAGCGTTGGACTTCATGTGGGACGAGTTCCACAAGATCCACGATCGCACTTTCGGCTTTCACTATCGCGACCAGCAGGACGTGGAAGTCGTCAATCTGCGCGTACGTGCGGTCGGCCGGCAAAATCGTCCGCAGATCCGACCGGGCGAGGCGGCCGGCTCGGCCGCTGCGCCATTCGGCGAGCGCAAGGTGTACTGGCGCTCCACCGGCTGGATCGACGTGCCGCTGTTCCGTCGCACCGAACTGGCGTGCGACCAGCACATCGAAGGTCCGGCAATCATCGAGGAGTATGGTTCAACGACGGCCATGCCGCCCGCGTGGTCGCTGCGCGTCGATCGTTTTCGCAATCTCATCCTGACACGAGGACGCTGAGAGGACCAACCCGATGTTACGTTCAGCATCACGCCGGACGCTCGGCCCGATCGAGCTCGAGGTCATTCATGGCACGGTCCGCGCCGCCGAGCTCGAGATCGAGGCCGCGGTCGAACGGACCTCCCGCTCGCCGATGATCCGCGATCAGCACGACTACCGCGTCGCATTGTTCGATGCCAAGGGACGCAAGCTGACCGGCCGGTCCTATTCGGCGATCGTCGAGCCGATATTCGAATATTTCGGCGTCGACGATATCCATCCGGGCGATGTATTTTTCTGGAATGACCCGTACAATTCGAGCGGCGGCATCGGGCACGTGCCCGATTTGTGCACAACTGTCCCGATTTTTTTCCGCGAGCGGCTGATCGGCTTCAGCCAGGTATTTGGCCACCATGACGACGTCGGCGGATCGGTTCCGGGAAGCCTGCCTGTTCACGCCACCGACAGTTGGATGGAAGGCACGCTCATTCCGCCGATTAAGCTCTACGAGAAGGGCAAGCGGAACGAAGCGGCGTTTCGCATCATCGTGCGCAATTCGCGATTGTCCGAGCATCTCAAAGGCGACCTGGACGCGGAGCAAGGCGCGGCGCGGCTGGGCTGTCGGCGGATCGAGGCCCTGGCGGAACGCTACGGCGCGGACACGCTGGAAGAGGCCTTCGACCAGATTCTCAAAAACACCGCGGAAATCTTCCGGCGCGAGATTCTGCCGAAGATCCGCGACGGGGTCTATCATTTCGAGGACTACGTCGAGGCCGACGGCGTGGACGATCCGCGTCTCCACGCCCTACGCCTGACCATGACCAAAACGCGAGACAAGATCCTGCTCGACTTCACCGGCACCGATCCTGAGGCCAAGGGACCGATCAACTGGGCGCTCGACGAGGCCGACGGGCGTTACTTTCGCAAATGGCTCGCTCCGACGCTGCGCTCGCTCGCGGCTAGCCCGGAGCGCGCCGCCGAGATCGACTCGAACGAGGGCGTGCTCGAGGTGATCGAAGTGAAGTTCCCGCCCAAGGGCACGCTGATCACGCCGCATTTCGGCAGGCCGACAGGCATGCGCTTTTTTCTCATGCTGCGCTCGCTCGGCGCCTTTGCGGCCTGCCTTTCGAAGGCAACCGACGGCAGGATGCCGGCCGACCACGAGACCATCCGGATTTGGGGCCTGTCCGGCGGCCGCACACAGGAGGATTTCTTTCTGTTCCGCGAAGTCCTGGGCGGCGGCGGACCGGGCCGCTCTTGGGCCGACGGCTCCGACGTCGTACACGTCGTCCCCAATTCGCGAAACCTGCCGGCCGAGTTTGCGGAGACTCGCTATCCCGTTTTGATCGAGCAACTGGGTCTCAAACGGGACTCCGGCGGCCCGGGGTTCCGTCGCGGCGGATTCGGCTACGACAAACGTCTTCGGGTTTTGGCCGAGGCGCGCCTCATCTCCAACGCCGACCGCTCTGTTCTCGGCTGCTATGGCGTCAATGGCGGCAGAGCCGGACAACCCTACGCGGTGGCGGTAACCTCGCCGCACGGCGTCACTGTCGATCATCCCGGCATGTGCGACACGGTGACCGTGCCGGCGGGTTCGACGGTCCGCATCGTCACTACCGGAGGGGGCGGCTGGGGCGATCCACTGCTGCGCGAGGTCGAGAAGGTGGTCTATGATGTCGAATGCGGCCTGATCTCACCGGAAAGTGCCAGGGACGACTACGGCGTCGTGCTGGCGAAGGCCGGGCGCAAATGGCAGGCTGATCTTGCCCGGACCGCCCAGCACCGCCGGGAGTTGGCGAGATTGCGCGGCAAGGTGCCGATGTTTGATCGCGGTCCGCATTTTGCGGCAGAGAAGCAGCGCGGTCGGGTCCAATACCCGGAGGGCTGGGTTGATCCCGACCTCGGCTGGTATGCCAATGCCGTGCTCGAGCAGGATGTCGCCTGATACGCGCGGCATGATCTAAAGGAGCGTGCGATGGACGCTTTCGTTTACGGTAATAGACGGTCCTTACCGGAGAGTTTTGCGGAATTCCTCGCGGTTGCCCACACGGCGATCGTGTCGATCGATCTTCATCAAGGCCATCTGGCAGATACGCCCGATTGTCCCTGTCCCGCGCCGCGGGCGCGCGAGATTGTCGCCCCCGTGAACCGGTTTCATGCCGCCGCGCGCGCGCTTGCCGTACCCGTCATTCATGTCAAAAGCGTTTTGCGTCGCGATGGCAGCGACGACGTGAACGGCGTGAAATCGGCTTGGCGCTTCGTCTTTCCACTGCACGTGGGGGCGATTCCCAATGCCGATCAGCACGCTCTTCAGGGCAGCCGATGGACGCAATTCGCGACCGAAGTCGCCGACGGCGACCACGTCATCGATACCAAGAAGCGTTTGTCGGCTTTCTATCCAACCGATCTCGACTTTCTCCTGCGCAACATGGGTGTGAAGCGACTCGTGCTCAACGGCTGCATGACCGATTGCTGTGTTCTCAACACCGCCTTCGACGCCAGCAACGTCGGTTATCGCGTCAGCGTCGCGCAGGATCTCGTGCGCGGCACCGACGCGGACCTGGAGGCCGCGGCGTTGAAAATGATCTCCCTTCATATCGGGCTAGTGGTTGAAAGTGGCGACCTGATCGCAGAATGGCGCCGGCAACGTGGTGCGGACAAGGCATCGATCTCGCGAGCACGACAAAAGGTCGCTGGCTTCTGGCCGGCGTCTCGACATCGCGAGCGCGCAACCCACCGCTGAAAGGTCGCGATTACGTGGCGGCCGATTACCCGCAGGCCTTCTTATCGTCTCTCTCCTTCCATCCGGGACGCCAATGAAAATCATCGACCTCAGTCATTTAATGAACGTGCACACGCCGGGCTGGGTCGGCTATGCCGGCAATAAGATGTATTACGCGCAAAATCTACAAACCAAGATGATCGTCGCGCAACGCATCGACACGGCGCTCCACGTCGGCACGCATATCGACGGCGCCATGCACGGAACTGACGGCATGGGCGACATGGCCTCCTATCCGCTGGACTTCCTGGTCGGACCCGGTGCGGTGGTGGACGTCTCGCAGCATATGGACGACTGGGCGGTTATCACGCCGGCAATGATCGAGGCGGCGCCCGTTGACGTCAAGGAAGGCGATGTTCTTATCATCCATACCGGCTGGCATCGCTATTGGGAGGGCCAACCGCACCAAGACCTGGTGCGCTATTTCTGCATGCATCCCGGCGGCAAGATCGAACTGCTCGAGTGGATGTTGAGGAAGAGAATAAGATGGTTCGGCGTGGACTGCGGCTCGGCCGATCATTCGATGAACACGTCAATCCGTCTGATGCGCCCCGATATCGCCAGGCGCTTCGAAACAACAGTGGGAAAGACCTGCGAAGAGTTCTTCGGCGATTACAGCTACATCCACAAGAAATCCGGCCGCCGCGTCACCGATAACATTTTTCCATTTCACAGCTACGCGTTTCAGGAGGGATTGATCCACGCCGAGAACGTCGGCGGCGATATCGAAACGGTGCTGAATCAGCGCTTTGTCATCGGCGCCTTTCCGTGGCGCTACGAAGGCCTGGAAGCCTGCCCGTGCCGCATCATCTGTTTCGCCGATTGCGGCGAATCGGTTGAAGCCGTCGGCGACGCCGCCAAGGCGACTTTCTTCCGCCGACAGTGATTTGGCTGCAACAACTGCCGGTCGGGCGGCGGCCGGAGTCCGCCTCTGCTCTGCGACCAATCTGCGTCCCTGCGCACCGCCCGAACGTCATATTATAAACGTCATACTATAATTGTGCTTCGGCATCGCCGACGCCGCGGGGTGTGGCTGCCGTCAAGTGCGCCAAATGCGCCTGCTTTCCTCACTAAATGATTTCATTGGCGTCGAGAATCCCTAGACGATGGGCGCTGCGGACGATGTGAGAGCACAAATAATAGAGTGATTCATCCGGATCCCGCCGTTTCAGCGCCTCTAAGATCCTCTCATGTTCGACCACGGGTTCCCAGGCGCGCGTATATTGCGAACGGTACATCTGCACGGCTTGCATGATCACATCGCGGAAATACAAATGGGTCATCGCGGAATCGAGTGGGCGACTTTAGGGTCTGAGGGCTCAAGAAAGCTGTGCATTTCTTGGCGATTTGGGATTTCGGCGCGGGCTTCGATTTGGCCTCGGAGAGGGATGATCAGAACGGCGAAGCGCTGTCGGCGACTGTGGGATGCGTATGGCTTTCCCGGTTTTCGATCGGAACCGACG
>JAKAPE010000262.1 GCA_021811945.1 Pseudomonadota bacterium
GCTTTTACTTCCAGGCTTCCAACGGATCGGTTGCCCTCCCCGTTGCTGGGTATGACTACAACAGCGACTGGACTCCTCTGTTGGCGGGACTTTCACCCGCTAGAATGGCAGCTAGCCTCGCTGCACCCGAACCGGACGTTGATTCACGAGAGCCATGGGTGGCCATGCGAAATGGTTCGAAATGCCTGCGGAGCGTTGCATCGTGCAGAGTCTTCACGGCATGTTGCCGTATCCCGGCTGAGTGATGGCCAGACGCTGGGGAGCGGCACCGCCGACGCTAGCGCCGGCACCCTCGTCGAGACCGACATTCCCGCCCGGCTGGACGCGTTGCCGTTCGCGCGGTTCCACTTTCTGGTCATCGTTGCGCTTGGTGTCACCTGGGTTCTCGATGGGCTCGAAGTGACGCTGACCGGCGCGCTGGCGGGCGAGCTTACGAAAAGTTCCGCCCTGGGCCTGAGCGACACGCAGGTCGGCATTGCCGGAAGCTGCTATCTCGCTGGGGCGGTCGCCGGCGCCGTCGGCTTCGGCTGGCTCACCGACCGGCTAGGCCGCAAAAGGCTCTTCTCGATTACGCTTGCGGTGTATCTGCTGGCTACCGCCGCGACCGGACTGTCATGGAACTTTGCCAGCTATGCGCTGTTCCGCTTGCTGACCGGCGCCGGGATCGGCGGCGAATACACCGCCATCAATTCGACAATCCAGGAGCTTATCCCCGCACCGCTACGCGGCTGGAGCACCCTTCTTATCAACGGCAGCTTCTGGCTGGGAGCGGCGATTGGCGGCGGCGGCTCGATCATTCTCCTCAATCCGGCATTCATCGACCCTGAACTCGGCTGGCGGCTCGCCTTCCTCATCGGTGCCACAATAGGACTCGTCATTCTTGTGATGCGCCTTTGGATTCCGGAGAGCCCGCGTTGGCTGATGACGCACGGCTTTGTGAAAGAAGCCGAGAAGGTGGTGCGCGCCATCGAGGCGCGCGTTTACCGCTCCGTTCGATCGCAGATGGTCTCGCTGCCGCGCGCGCGGCTGATCACGCGTCGTCACACGCCGCTCGCCGAAGTCGCCAGCGCGTTGTTCACGACCTATCGCCGGCGTGCCGTCGTCGGCCTTGCGCTGATGGCCGCGCAGGCCTTCTTCTATAACGCGATTTTCTTTACCTACGCCCTGATCCTGACCGACTTCTACGCCCTGCCCGCTGACCGCGTAGGCTGGTATATTCTGCCGTTCGCCGCGGGAAATGTTTTGGGACCGTCGCTGCTCGGCCGGCTGTTCGATACGGTCGGGCGCACGGCGATGATTGCGGCGACCTACGCGGTATCGGGAGTGCTGCTGGCTGCGACGGGTTACCTGTTCAGCCAGAACCTGCTTTCCGCGCCGGAGCTCACCGCGGCCTGGATGATCGTCTTCTTCTTCGCTTCGGCGGCCGCTTGCTCGGCGTATCTGACCGTGAGCGAGATTTTTCCGCTGGAAATCCGCGCCCTTGCCATCGCGTTCTTCTATGCCGCCGGCACCGCCGTCGGCGGGGTGCTCGGACCGCTGTTCCTCGCGGCGTTGATCAGCACTGGTTCGCGTGTGAGCGTCGCCATCGGCTATGGCATCGGGGCGGCCCTGATGATCGCCGCTGCGGCGGTCCAAGGGCGGTGGGGCGTCGCTGCGGAGGGAAAGCCGCTCGAAGCGGTCAGCAGACCGTTATCTTTTATCGACTAAGCTTGGCCGCCAAATCTGGAGCATGACTGTGTACACGGAAATGAAGGTTTCGCCGCTCGACGATGTGGAAATTGCGGCCAGCTCGCTCACCTCCGACTTGCGTGAATGCGCCATCCTGCTCGACATCGACGGCACCATCCTTGATATCGCACCGGCGCCGCGGGAAGTGCGCGTGCCATCGACGCTGCGGCAAACGCTGGCGCGTCTCGACAAGCTGACCGGCGGCGCGCTTGCCCTCGTCAGCGGCCGACCGCTTCGCGACATCGACCTTATTTTCGCCCCCTTGCGGCTTGCCGCGATCGGCGGCCACGGTGCCGAAATGCGGCCCGTGTCCGGGGGCGCGCGGCTTGAGCGCGCAAAGGCGCTCAATACCGAATTGAAACGCAATCTCGCCGCTTTGATCGAACTCGGACCGGGCATCCTTCTGGAAGACAAAGGCTACTCGCTGGCGCTGCACTATCGGCTGGCATCGGATCGTGAACCGGAGTTGCGCGCAGCGGTCGGCGCTGTCTGCGCGCGGATGCCGCCCGGCTCCGTCGAGATCCTCCCCGGCAAGCTGGTGATCGAGGTCAAACCGGCGGGGGTGAACAAGGCGCTGGCGGTGAGCGAGCTGATGCGCCAAGCTCCCTTCGCCGACCGGCATCCGATCTTTGTCGGCGACGATACAACCGATGAGCCGGTGTTCGGCGTCATTCCGCAGTTCGGCGGCCTCAGCTTCTCAGTGGGCCGCGTCGTCGCGGGCACTGACGGGCATTTCGATACGCCGGAGGAGGTGCGCGCCTGGCTCGCGCGCCTTGTCGCCAGCCGCCGGGGCCGAGCGAATGAAGCACGGGCTTGATCTTGCCGTCGTCGGCAATGGCCGCACGGCAGCGCTGGTCGATCCTTGTGCGCGGTTCGTCTGGTGGTGTTATCCGCGCTTCGATGGCGACCCGATCTTTTGCCGGCTGCTGGCAGGCAAGGAAGAGAAGGGATTTTCCGACGTCGCGCTCGACGACATGGCGGATTTTCAATCCGAATATCTGCGCAATACCGCGATCGTTTCGACCGAATTGACCGATCGCCAGGGCGGCAAGCTGCGCATCACCGACTTCGCCCCGCGCTTCCGGCAGTTCGGCCGCGTGTTTCGGCCGCCTCAGCTCTTCCGCATCATCGAACCGGTCGCCGGCCTGCCGCGCATCACCATCCGCATGCGGCCGACCAGCAATTACGGCATGCCGCTGCCGCTGCGCTCGCTCGGCAGCAACCATATCCGCTATTCCGATGAAGCAACCGTGATTCGGCTCACCACCGACGCACCGGCGTCGCTGATCGCGGAGGAGGCGCCGTTCGTTCTCACCCGCCCGCTGCACCTTGTTTTCGGCCCCGACGAGCCGTTTCCCGGCGACCTGCAGGCGACCTGCCGCGATTTCGCCGAACGCACCCACGACTACTGGATGGAATGGGTGCGCCGACTGTCGATCTCCTACGATTGGCAGGAGGCGATCATCCGCGCCGCCATCACGCTGAAACTCAGCAGTTTCGACGAGACCGGCGCGGTCGTGGCCGCGCACACCACCTCCATCCCTGAATCGCCCGGCTCGGGCCGCACCTGGGACTACCGCTACTGCTGGCTGCGCGACGCCTATTTCGTCGTCCAGGCGCTCAACCGCATTGGCGCGACGCGCACGATGGAAGAGTTCATTTCCTTCACGCTCTCGATCGCGTCGAAGCCCGGCCAGGAACTGCGCCCGCTTTACAGCGTGGTGGCGACGGGCAACATCGAGGAGCACACCGCGCCCGACCTCGCAGGCTATCGCGGCGACGGCCCGGTGCGCATCGGCAATGCCGCCGTCGGCCAGGCGCAGCACGACACCTATGGCAGCGTCATTCTCGCCGCCATGCCGATGTTCTTCGATCGCCGCCTGCCGCGGCCGGGCGATGAGGGCCTGTTTCATCTGCTCGAATCGCTCGGCCACCGCGCGGCGAAGAAGGCGCTGGAGCCGGACGCCGGAATTTGGGAATACCGCGGGCGCCAGCGCGTCCACACCCATTCCGCGGCGATGTGCTGGGCGGGCTGCCAACGGCTTTCCGCCATCGCGACCCGGCTCGGTCTCAAAGAGCGCGCGCTCTATTGGAATGCGGTCGCCGAGCCGATCCATGCGGCGCTGATCGAGCGCGCCTGGAACGAGAAACGCGGCGCGTTTACCGCCGCGTTCGGCTCCGAGGATATCGACGCCAGCGTGCTGCTGCTGCCCGATCTCGGCGTCATCGAAGTCGACGATCCGCGCTTCGTCTCTACCGTCGCCGCGATGGAGCGCGAGCTGATGCGCGAGAAGCATGTGATGCGCTACGCCCGCGAGGACGATTTCGGCCTGCCGGTGACCGCCTTTCTGATCTGCCGCTTCTGGCTGATCGACGCTTTGTGGTCGCTCGGCCGCCGCGAGGCGGCGAAAGACTTGTTCACCGACGCGCTCGATCACCGCAACCGCTACGGCCTTCTTTCCGAAGACGTCGATCCCCGCACTGGCGAGCTTTGGGGCAATTTCCCGCAGACCTATTCGATGGCCGGACTAATCCTGTCCGCCATGCGCCTGTCGCGGAGCTGGGAAGATCGTTACTGGCGTGGCTGAGGTGCGCTCCACCATTATGCTGGCGCGGCCAGAGCCGCGGCGACTGCTTCCGCCAAGTCTCGCTTGTGATACGGCTTGCTGAGAAGGATGTCGCCCGGTTCAAGCTGCGCACCGAGCCGGTTCGAGGTACCCGGGAATCCCGAGGTGAACAGCACCTTGAGGCCGGGTCGCGTGGCTCGCGCCTGGCTCGCCAGTTCCTTGCCGTTCGCGCCGCCTGGCAGGATCATGTCCGTAAACAGCAAATCGATGCGCGCGCCGCCGCCGAGAATGTTCAAGGCCGCCTTCGCATTGTCAGCTTCGCGCACCTGATAACCGAGGTCGCGGAGCTGGCGTGCGACAGTCTTGCGAATATCCGGATCATCCTCCACTGCCAGGATCGTGTCTTGGCCAATCGTGTCTTGGCCAATCGTTTCTGGGGCAAGTCGCTTCTCGGCGCGGGATGTACCGCCCGTTGCGGGCGGTGGCCGTTGCGCCTTCGCCGGGGCCAACGGCAGGAACAGCCGGAACGTGGTGCCGTGTCCGACCTCGCTATAAACGCGAATATGCCCGTCGGATTGCTTGATGAAGCCGTAGACCATGCTCAAGCCGAGGCCGGTGCCTTGTCCCGAGGGCTTGGTCGTGAAGAACGGTTCGAAAATCCGCTCCCGTACATCGGGCGGGATGCCTGGTCCGGTGTCGGAGATCTCGATCGCCACATAGGCTCCTGGCAATACGCCGGGGTGACGCGCCGCGTACTCGGCATCAAGCTGAGCGAGACGGGTCGCGACCGTCAATGTGCCGCCGTTCGGCATCGCATCGCGAGCGTTGATAGCGATGTTGAGCAGCGCGGTCTCAAGTTGCGATGCATCGACCACGGCGGTTGGAAGACCGTCGGCCGGATGCACGTCGACCGCAATGTTCTCGCCCAAGGTGCGGCTGAGCATTCGGGCCGTGCTTGCAATCAACGCATTGACGTCGACTTCGCTCGGCTGCAACGGCTGCCGGCGGGAGAACGCCAACATATGACGCGTCAGATCGGCGCCCCGTTCGGCGGCTTGCTGAATCGTCGCGATCTCTTGTCCGGCCGAGGCATCTCCGGCGACGCCATCCCGCAACAGATCGAGATTTCCCATGATGACCGTCAGCAGATTGTTGAAATCGTGCGCCATGCCCCCGGTGAGTTGGCCGATGGCCTCCATCTTCCGCGCCTGCCGGAGCTGGTCCTCGACGGCTTGGCGTTCTGTCACATCGTCGACCACGCCCAACATGTACTGCACCTCGCCGCTCGGGCCGCGGATGGCAATGCGGTTGGACCTGACGGCGCGTACGCCGTTGCGGGGCGTCCTCAACTTGGGTTCGGACACACAAAAATTCGAGCCTTGTTCGAGCAACTTTCGATCATTGGCTTCGACAAGGTTGGCGGTTTCTTCGTCGAAAACTTCGCACGGCGTCTTTCCGATTATTTCGCTGCGTCGCAACCCAAATAGTCGTTCGGCGGCCCTGTTGGCCAATACATATCGCAGCGTGCGGGCGTCCTTGACCAGAATCGCCATGGTGACATTTTCGATGACGAGGTCGAGGAATTGCCGGTTGCGGTCGCGTTCCTCCTCGGCGCAGACGCGCTCGGTCACGTCGACGATGGCGATCAGGCGCGCAGGCCCGCCTTGGTATTGAATCTGTCGCTGGTAAATCTTGGTAGTGAAAGTCGATCCATCGGATTTTTGATGGACCCATTCGCCGGCGCGGAGCTGTCCGATGTCCGGCAATTTTTTGAGAAACAGGGCGCGCTGATCGGGCGGCCGGATATCGAGGATACTCAAGCGCAAGAATTGCTTGCGCGTATATCCATAGTGCAGGAGGGTGGCATCGTTCGCCGCCAGAATCCGCAACGTTTCCAGCTCCCAGACCATCATGGGGACGGGATTGTTCTCGAACAACAGGCGGAACGACTCTTCCTGCTGGTGCCGCTCGGTCACGTCTTCGAAGGTCGCCACCCAGCCGCCGTTCGCCATCGGGTGATCGGTGATGCGTACCACCTTGCCACCCGGCGGATACACGGTTGTGACAACGGTCT
>JAKAPE010000025.1 GCA_021811945.1 Pseudomonadota bacterium
GCCATCCGTTGACAACAATGACGGGTGCTCAAAGGGCCTCCGGTCAAACTCACTCGCGGGCTCGCTCGCACCAAGTCAAAACCGACCTCCGTGCCGACCGCACCACACCTTGCCCCGTTTCATCCCTCCGGGCGCGGACCGCGCATGGCAACTCACTCATTCCCTGACGAGCCCTAAATCAGCGTGTGTCGAGTAGGTGGGAAAATTGCTCCCTCCCGCCGCTCGCAGAACCGGACGTGCGGACCTCGCATCCGGCTCTTTGGATTGATTGATCAGAAGGCGAAGGCAAGTTGCCCTGACGCCTTCGCGTGGTTGAGCTTCGCCCATCGAGCTTGAGCGAAACCATCCGGGCCTGAAACCAGGCGAGCGGACAGGCCTGCGTCAAGCCGTGATGGTCGGAGCAGAACCATCTGCCTTTGGAGTTGTGCGCTGCGCCATAGGCGGCCTTGCGGCTGACGCCTTTGGTTTGCGGATGCCTGAGCATCCAACCGGGTCGGCCGAACGGCCGGTGCCGAACTGGCAACGCCGGTGACTCACTTCACCAGCGTGCGTCCGGTGACCGCCTCGAGATTTTTGCAAAAAATCCTGTCGCGGTCGGCCTGCGACAGGTCGAGCGATTCGAGGATGCGCAGCGTCTCGCGCGGATACATGGTGCCGCCCTCGGGATCGAACGGGCAGTCGGAAGCAAACACGACCTTGTCGCGCGGAAAAAATTCGAGGCCCGCTTTGGTCGCCGGCTCGGCCGTGAACACGGCGGTATCGGCCCAGAAATCCTGCTTGAAATAATCGAGCACGCGTTTCTTCAGGCTCTTGCGGAGCGAGACGTAATCGGCATCGGAGGTGCGCGAACCGAGCACATCGTTGCCCGGCCCGAGGCGACCCTCCAGCATCGGCACGATGCCGCCGAAATGATGGGTGATGATTTTCAGGTTCGGATGGGTGTCGATGATCTTTGAGAACACGAGCCGCGCCATGGCGGTCGCGGTTTCGTAGGACCAGCCGAAGGTCCACCATATTTCATAGAGCGATTTTTGTTCCGTGACATAGTCCGGCGTCTCGGCGCCGCGCGCGGGATGCAGCCAGACCGGCGCGCCGAGCGCGTTCATCTTGTCCCAGAACGGCAGGTACTCCGGACGGTCGAGCGGCTCCCCGGCGACGTTGGTGTAGATCTGCACGCCGAGCGCGCCGAGTTGTTTGATCGCGCGTTCGGCCTCGGCGACGCCGGCGTCGGCCGCCGCGAGCGAGACCTGCGCCACGAAGCCGGGGAACCGATCCTTCTCCTTCGCGACGAGCTCGGCAAAACCGTCATTGATCATGCGGCAGAAGGCGTCGATCTCGGCCGGGCTCTTGGCGATTTTCTCGACCGGCGGCTGCGGATAGGCAAGGATCTGCCGATAGTCCTTGTGGCCGTCGACGATCCTTTTGCGCACGTCGAGATCGTACAGCGCCGGCAGCGAGCGCACGCGCTTGCCCATGTCCTTGTAGCCGCCGGCGACCTGGTTGAGCTTGTCGAAGAATTTTTGCGGGAAAAAATGCGTATAGGCGTCGATGCGCATGGGCGTTGCTCTCCTTGTCGGCCGCAGGGCCGAAATGACAAGGCGTTTTCCCCCGATTGGCGAGAGGACGCAATACGCCTACTCCCGTCATCCTGAGGCGCTCGGCGCCATAGCAGGCGCAGCCTGCAGATACTTGGCTGCGATGCGCCGAGCCTCGAAGGGCGACGGCCCCGACGGCGCAGCTTGCAAGCGGCATCGCCTCGGCCGGCATCCTCCGAGGCTCGCCGACAGTCGTCGGCGAGCGCCGTGCAAGCAACGCGCGCCTTCAGGATATGACGCTTAATTGGACAAGCCGCCGCCGGCTCAGCCGGCGGTGCGCCGGTGGCTGTGGCGCCGGCGATACGAGCGTCTGATCCAATGCCGGTGGTGGCGCGCGGGGAGCGGGCGGCCCTCCTGGTAGGCGGCATAGGTGGGACGAATGCCGAATATGCCCTCGACACCGCCGACGACGCCGCCGACCGCGCCGCCGACCGCGCCGCCGACGACGGCCCCGATCGGGCCGGCGACATGGTAACCGGCAGAGCCGCCCTGGGCGACGCCGTCGGGAATGCCCTGCGCATTGGCCGAAAGCGGCGCAGCAAGCGCACAGGCCGCAACCGCTGCAAACACGATGTGGTACTTCACGCTACAACCCCTTTCCTCAAGTCAGGATGCGGCCGTCTGGGCGGCAAACAAGGCCTTTGCGCGGCGATAGCGTGGCGAGGCCGATGCCGCCCGAAATTGGCGCGAGGTGAAACAAAACGGTCACACTTGATTCAATCCTCCCCGGAAGCGGGGAGGAAAAAAGTCATCTAACCGCGAAAGCTCAATCGTTCGCACCATCCAGCGGTTGTAGGACAATGCCGGATCGCATATGGGAATTTGTGCGTGCTGAGCGCTAACCATGGAGGCGACACATGAAGATGCTCGTTCCGGCTTTTGCTCTTGCCCTTTTAGCGACGCCGGCTCTTGCCGCGACGATCCCGCCGTCGGCGGCCAAGGCGCATGTCGGACAGACGGTGACGGTCGAGGGCGCGGTCAGCGACGTCCACACCGCCGCGTCCGGAACGACGTTCCTCGACATGGGCGGACGCTATCCGGACAATGTGTTCGCAGCCGTCATCTTTGCCGACGACGCCGGCAAGTTTCCCGATCCGGACTCTCTCCAAGGCAAGACGGTGGATATCACCGGCCGCGTGCGTCTTTACCGAGGACGGGCGGAGATCATCCTGAAATCCGCCGAGCAGATGAAAACCAAATAGCGCCGGCGGCGAGGAAATTGACCGGACGTTCCGCGGCCCCGAAGGACGATGGAGCGCCGGCTGGATATTCGGGTCATTTTTCACTGTCGTTGTCCGGAGCGCCGGCCGTGCGCCATTCCTGGGGCCATTCGACGTCCTCGCCCCAACGCCCGCCGTGCTGCGTCATCACTTTCGGCGGCGCCGCCTGGGGCGCCGCCGGCGCCGCTCTCCTCGACAGGCCGGCTTTCTGCGCCGGGCGCGGCGCCTCCTCGACAGATCGCAACGGCGCAATCAAAAGGGCGCAGGCGAAGGCAAAGACGGCCATCATCGCGCCAGTGCGCAACGGGTAGTCGACGAACGAATGGGCGACCAGAAGCGCAACAACCACGGTCGCACCTCGCATCAGCGCCACATCGAGCGGGCCGGTGTCGGCCGGGGGACGTCGCCACAGTGTTACGCAGACCGTCCCGGCAAAGGCCAGGAATAGGCCGAAAAGGGCGATGCCGAAGGCGCCGGTCTCGAGCCAGAGTTCGAGAATGTCGTCGTGGGCGTGATTGGCGTAGACATTCGCCAATATGTCGACGGGCCGTTCGAACAGGGCATAGACCGGAACGAAACTCCCCATTCCCGCTCCGAACGGCATGAAGGCGAGCGCCGCCCGAACCGTATTGTGCGCGAAAACGATGCGCGCGTCCGCCAGCGGATCGGCGGTGAAGCGGTCGAGAATCCGGTAGAGGGAGAATTGAACGACGATGAGGACGGCCGCTGCCGTCGCCACCAGCACGATCTGTCCCGGCGCAGCTTTTCCCGCCGCGGCGTCGAATGCCGCTCTGCGGCCGGCAAGCGCCGAGGCGAACGCCGCCGCGAGCGCGACCATGGTGAGCACAAGCCCGGCCCGCGACCGTGCCATGACCTCGCCGGCAATGACGACGACGAGGACCGTGGCCCCCGCCGTGAGCCCGACGATCATCGCTGGCGGAGGTCCTTTGAGATCGCGCCAGGCGCCGCGCCGGGAATGGCGCCAAGAATGGTGCGAAGATTCGCGCCAAGACTCGGGCTTGAAGGCGGCGTCGGCGGTCCATGCCGCAGCAAATACCAGCACGGCGTATAAAAGCGCGGCAAAATGATTTCTGTTGGCGAAGAAGCCGACCGCCTCCATGTCGTTGGTCACGGCGAAGAAGCGCAACGGGCTTGCCGGCCCCTGAGCGACCTGGATCAGGCCGAGAAAGGCGCTGACAACGCCGAAGGCAACGACGATGAGGCTGAGCCGGCGTCGTCGCCGGTAGCCGAGCTGAATCGTGGCGAGGAAGACGGCGGCCGGGGCCAACATTGAAAGGAAGCTCATCCACGTGGCACCGGGCGAGACGCTGATCGGCATCCACGGCCGGCGCCCGAGGAGATCAAAGACCGCGGCGATCGGCTCGCGGCTGGGCAGCCTCGTCCACAGCCACGGCGGCAGCGGCACGAGCTGAATGAGCGGGAGGAGCACGATCGCCGCGCACAGCGCGAGCGCCCATTGGACACGCGTGTCGACGGCGGCCTGCGCGGTTTGGCTCGATCTGGTCGGATCGTCGTTGCGAGGCGCGAAGCGGCGAAGCAATCCAGACTGCCTCGAAGAACTTGCAACCGAACTGGGTTGCTTCGCTTCGCTGGCAATGACGGCGCGCTCTCGGCCCTGAGGGCCTCGCAATGACGGGACGGACTCCCCAGACCGGTGCCAGCGCACATCGATCAGCGACGAGACCGCGAGCAGGAACGTCGGAATGGCACACAATTCGAGGATCGCATCGGAGAGAAATCCGCCGCGCGTACCGCCGCCGAGCAGCAAGGAAGAGACGAGGGTAAATCCGCATGCGGCGAGAATAATGTCGGGTTTTGCCTCGAACGCCCGCAGCGGCACGAGGCCGCGCCACATCGCAAAGGAGCGTTGGCCAGATGCGCCGGTCGAGGTCATGGATCAGGCACGGCCTTCCGGCTTGCGTTCCCCGTTGCCGCCCGCGCGATCTCAAGCCTGTCGAACAGCATCGACCCGGAGACGAGCTGTTCGGAAGCCGTGCGCGCGTCGAGATCGAGCCGCACATATTGCGCGCGGCAGTCCTTCGGCGGCACCGTGAAGGTGAAGGTCACGGTCCGCCAGTCGGGCATCATTCCGATAATCATAGGGGTTTCGCCGATGCGCGGTCCGGCGGCGCAGGCGATCCGCCATTTCAGGCCGCGCGGACCCGCGAGCTGGCCCTTGAATCTGGCCTTGAACTCATAGCTGCCGGGGCCGAGCATCACCAGCTCGCTGACGCTGCGATAGTCGACCCGCCCGTACTGAAAATCGACCATGAGCGTGTGCCGGCCGTGCCCGTCCGCGCGCGGCACGATATCGACCGTCACGCCCGCCCCCGAAACAATCCGCCAGTCGAACGGCGCCCCCGAGGGCGCGTCCTCGAAACTGCTGTTGAACAGAAAACCGGCGCTGCGCAGCTCCCGCGGCGGAAGGAACTGCAGAAAGATGTAATAGGCGAGCTCGTAGTGTCTGCGCGCGACCAAAAAGTCGATCGTGTTCTCGACCTCGGCGGCAGTGGGCGGCGCCGCGCTTTTTCTCAGTCTCAACAAGAGGTCGAGCGGCACGCGCTCGTCGGTCACGCTCACCGGCAGCAGCGAAAAGAACTCGGCGCGCCAGGGCGGGTTGCCGGTAAGCAGCTTGTCGACAAGGCGGCCCGATCGTCCGCTTTCGGCAATGCGGGCCAGTGCCGGAACCACGAATCTCGCAAGCTGCGGAGTCGTGCGCATGAGCACATCGGCGTAATAGACGGCCGAGGCATCGTCTCCGGCGGCGACGCTTTTTTTCATCAGCCAATAATCGGCAATGTTGTCGTGAAGCGACAACCGGGCGGCCGCGCGCATGAATCGGCCGGCAACCGCATCGTCGCCGTCGGCTTCGGCGAGCTGGCCCAGGACGCGCAACGCCGGCACACAAAGCGGCGCGTTCATCACCGCCGATCGCGCCCGCGCCCGCACCAGGGTGGCGTTGCGGGGGGGAAGCGGCCGAGCGGCGCTTTGATCGCGGCCGACGCTTTCGAAGGCGGAAAAGGCCTGGCTTAAGTCTTCGCCGTCCTCGACGATGTTGCCTGCGGCTGCCACAACCCCGGCGTCCGCCTCAGCGGCCGCAGGCAGATCGAACGCCTGATCGGCGAGAGCGACCAACGCCGCAGGCTGTCCCGGATCGAGCCACAAGGCCACCCGCGGCATGGTCCCGGCGAGATAGGCGGCCAGGCTTTCCGTGACGACGCGCCAAGCCAGGAACACGGCGAGGACGACAAGGACAATGCCTCGTCGGCGCCGCGCATGATGCGGCCGGAAGTAAGAGAAAAGTCCCACCGTCCGAATCCCTCACCCTCGCTCGTTCGCCCGCTTGTTCAAATGATGACAAGGTTAAAGCGGCTTGCGTGCGGATTGATCCGTCACCGCCAGCATCATCGATCCGTCGGCACGACCGCGGCGGCCGTAAGGGCCGCCGTAGCCATAGCCGCCGTAGCCGTAGCCATAGCCGTAGGCGCTGCGGGCGTCGAACCTAGTGACGACCGTGCCGACGAGAAAGGCGCGCGAGAGCCGCAGTCGCTTGACCGCAGCGCGAACGAGCCGCGTGCGCACCTGGCCGGCGCCGACGATGAAGACGGTGGCCGCGACCGCGCTCGACAACAGCGGCGCGTCGGCGAGCCCCATGACCGGCGGACTGTCGACCACGATCAGATCGAACACCTGCAAACCGACCGACAGCAGCGATAGCAATCGCGAGCTGCCGAGCAGATCGGCGGCATTGGGCGGCAGCGGGCCCGATGCGAGGAAGGCAAGGTTGGGAATGTCGGTCTTCTGCAAGAGCGCCGGGGGCGTCGACGCGCCGGCAAGGTAATTGCTCAGCCCGAGGCCGCTGTCGAGGGCGAGTCTGATGTGCAGCGAAGGTTTGCGCAGATCCGCATCGACCAGAAGAACCTTGAGGCCGACATTGGCGAAATGCCGGGCCAGCGTCAGCGAGGTCGTGGTCTTGCCTTCCGCCGGTCCCGAGCTGGTCACCAGGATCGTCTTCGGCAGGCCCCTTTCGGTCGAAAGCTGCAAGGCGGTGCACAGCGAACGGTAGGCTTCCGACAGGTGCGAACGCGGATCCGCCAGCTCCGCTTCGAGACTCACGCCCGCGCCGGTCTTGGGAATGATGCCGAGCGTCGTATATCCCAGGACGCGCTCGACGTCCTCCGGCGACCGCAGGGTATCGTCGAGACGCTCCAGCACAAACGTCACCGCCAGCGCAACGGCGAGCCCGATCGCCAGCCACATCAGCAGCGCATGCGACATGTGCGGCGAAGATGGCGCAGCAGGCAATGTCGCCTTGTCGACGATGAAGACGTTGTTGGCGCCGACACCGCCGGCGATATCGACGTGCTTGAAGCGCTGCAGCAGGTCGTCATACAGCTGTCTGTTGGTGTCGACCTCACGCTTGAGGATATTGTACTTGATGCTGCGTTCCTGCAAATTCAGCACGTCCTGCTTGAGACGCGCGACGCGCGCCTTCATTTCGGCTTCCTGGGCAAGAGACGCCTGGTACGCCGCCTTGTAGGACTGTTTCAGCGTCTTCACCTCGTTGGCGAGCTGGCGATCGATTTCGGCAATCTGACTTTTCAACTGAACCATGACCGGGTAACCCGGTTTAAAGGCGTCGAGCTGCTGCTGATATTGCGTTGCCAGCGCGCTGCGTCTGGCGCGCAACGTCTCGATGACGCCGTTGGACAAAAGTTGCGGCAGGTCAATGGCCTTCGCCGCCGCAAGCTGTCTCCAAAGCTCTGCATTTTTTATTCGTTCCGTCACCAGGGCGCCGAGCGCGGCATTGGCGCTGGCCAGATTGCTCTCCGCGATCGAGGCCTTGTCGTTGGTCTGGACGATTTCCTCCTTTTGCCCGAAGTCCAGAAGCGTCTTTTCCGATTGCTCCAGGCGCAGCTTCATCTGCTTCAGCCGGTCTTCCAGGAAGACCTTGGCGTAGGAATTGGCCTCGAAGCGCTTGTCCAGGTTCGAAGCGGTGAACGCGTTCGCGTAGGCCTCGGCGATTTTCTGCGCGCGCGCCGGATCGGGGTCCGAATAGCTGATGTCGACCAGCAGCGAGCCGGTAACCGGTCGTACCGCGCGGTTGGCGAGGACGACGGCGGCGGCTGCCCTCTCGTCATTCGCCCGCATGCTGCCCCGCTCTGCGGGCGCCGATCGCGAGCCGAAGAGGTGCCGGATGGCGCGCAGCAACGAGAATTCCCTGGGCCGGAAGAACGCGGGGTCTTCGCCGAGCTTGAGCGCCGAAGCGACGCGCTCGGCCATGGTGCGGCCACGCAGCAGCTCGTACTGCGTGCGCATGAACTCGAAGTCCTGTCCTTCGACGGGCGTGATGTTGCCGGCTTCGACAATCTTCGCGACCCTGCGGTCGATCTGAAGGCGAACGGTCGATGTGTAGAGCGGCGTCTCCATCAGCGTGATCAGCGCGCCAAAGATGACCGACGCCGCCACGATGCTGAGAATGATCCAGCGGTTTTTGATCAAAATGCGCAGATATTCCATAAGATCGAGCTGGAAATCCGAGGCCGCCTCCGCACCGGTGCCGGCAAAGCCGCCGGCAGCGGATATGTCCTCGTGCGCGAGGGTGCGGGCTTGGGCCGCGGGCACCAATCCGCCGGACCCGGCGCCGCCGTGATCCGATGAGTTGTCTCGATGGTCGTTCATGTCGCCATCCACCGCGGCTGGGACTTCACATCAGCGGCACGAAATAGGCCGCCGAGGTGGCGACAGGCAGTACCCTCAAAACGTTCTGCAGAGCGATTTTCGTCGCCGACGTATCGGCGACGATGACATCACCCGGCAGAACTTGGGGGTCTTCCACCCTACCCGATCTGATCTGATCGAAGTCGAACCGTGCGGCCGACTCCTTGCCGTTGATCGTTCTGAATACGATGATGTCTCCAGACGCGACATCGGCATTGACATCTCCGGCCATGGCGAGAACTTGCGAGAGCGTGGTTCTGCCCTTGATGGCGTAGACGCCGGTGGTCTTCACGCCGCCCTCGACGGTGACACGCTGGCTGTTGTATTCCCTGATGAAGACCGAAACTTGCGGGTTGCGCAGATAGTTGGCGCCGAGCTTGCGCGTGAGCTCGGCCTCGAGTTGGTGCGCCGTTTTTCCCGCCGCCTGAACTTCGCCGATGAGCGGGTAATTGATGGTACCGTCATCGGCGACCTGCACCGTCTTTGACAGGTCCGGCACCTTGAAGACCGACACGTCCAGCACGTCCAACGGGCCGATCCTGTAGCCGCTGCTCCCGCGCTTCGCTCCCGCCGTGAGTTTGGCGGCAGCCGCGGCGGCCGGAGTTGCGGTAAAACTGTTCAGCGAAATGGAGCTACTGGAAGAACCGCCGCAGCCGCCGAGGCCGGCTGCGCAAATCATGATCGAGGCGGCTGTCAGCACGTGCCGTGCCACTGCGTTGCGATGGGTCGGCGTCTTCCACCGGAGCCGCTGTTTCAGCATCTGCCACCCCCGCGCATGGTCTGGGCAAGCTTGAAGGCGGAGCGTCCTGCAGGATTGCCAGCGGCCGCTCCATCACCAGTCGCCGAGCTTCTTCCGCGCCGATCCGCCTTGCAGCGCAATCGCGGCCGACGGCGAGGTCGGGCGGTCTCCGCTCGGCGTCGTGAGCATCGCTTGCGATCAGATGGACGCAACCCTCTTCCAGCATCCGCTGCGCCCAGTAGAGGGCGTTACCGCCGAACCCGCCCGAGAGCGATGCTGCCGTGATCTGCATCCATACTCCCGCCCCTACGAGTCGCTTGATCGTTCGGTATCGCGAGGCAACCCAAGACAGCCGCTCCGGATGGGTGAGGATCGGCACGTAGCCGGCAAGGACCAGCTCGAAAAAAAACTCCTCCAATTGCGGAGGCGCGGTGTAGTGCGGCGGTTCGACCAGCACATAGCGCGAGTCGGCCAGAGACAGCAGGCGGCCACAGCGAAGGCCGGCGATGAAATCGGGAGCCATATGCACGTCCGCGCCGTTGGCCAGTCGCAGCGGGATGCCTTTCTCGTCGAGAACGGTTTGCAAGTCTTGAACGGCCAGGCGGATGGCGGCCCCGGAATTGTGGTACAGCCCGGGCAGGATATGCGGCGTGCAGGCGACGACCGTTACGCCCTGGGCGACCAAGACCGTCGCCATTTCGAGCGATACGGACAGGCTCGCCGCCCCGTCGTCCACGCCGGGCAGAATGTGGCAATGAAGGTCGATCAAGGCGTATTTACTCTAGATTGTAGACATCATAATACACAATCTAGAAATCATATCTTCACAGATTTTGGCATTTCGAAGGCTGAATGTTGCAAAAAAACCACAGCCTTGTAAAATATGTGAAATATCGCTTGCAGAAAGGATGAGACTACAATTATAATGAGAAGAATATCATAATACAATCCTAAGGAGAGGGCAATGCGTTCCTCGATTGGTGTGGCGTGCTTTGCGGTAGCCTATCTCGCTGCCTCGCTCGCGCAAGCCGCCACGGTCGAGCCAGCACAAGGAGACTTGTCTCTCAACGAGGGACAGGGCTTTCACAAGGTGACCGGCCGCATCGATGCCAAGGTCGGCGACTCGGTGATGGTCGGTCCCGGCGGGGCTGCAACGGTAGTCTATCCCGATGGGTGTCAGGTCAACGTCCAACCTGGCGCCGTGGTGAGCGTTGCGCCGCTGTCGCCTTGCGCCTCGGACTCGTTTGCGCAGGATCAGTCTTCGTTTTTCAACCCTCCCATGTTGCTTTTCGGTGCCGCCCTTCTCGGCGCGACCGGCCTCGTCATATACGGCATCACCCAGTCGACCCCTGCGAGCCCTTGAACGCGCGCTCATGCCGACCGTTTTCAAGACCCGCCGTTCACCGCCATCGCGGTGCGCGCCCAACGGGGTTGAAACGGAAAGTCGCATGCGGAACGAGGTGCATGTCAAATGCGCGCTCTCATAAGCTGGGAACTTCGCCGCCCCGGGGCCGCCGGTTTGCGGTTGCGGCAAGGCGAACGACCGTGACGCTGTTGGCGGCCGTCTGCTTTGCGACTCTCCCGGCAGCCGCAGCCGCAGTCCTGCGAATCGGGAACGACCACGGCGGCAAGATCGGCGTCTACTGGTCGCGCTACTTTCGCGTTCGCGGCGCCGGAGATGAAGTCGTCATTGACGGAACATGCGCGTCGGCCTGCACGCTGGTGCTGGGAATGGTTCCTCACGACCGGATTTGCGTGACCGCGAACGCAGCGCTCGGCTTTCACGCAGCGTGGCGACGAGGTTTCCTTGGGCTGAAAGTCATCAACATGCCGGCGACGCGAACTCTCTGGAGCTTCTATCCGAAGCGCATCCGGCAATGGATTGCCCGCCACGGCGGCCTCGGCGCGAGGATGATTTATCTCTCCGGCCCCGCACTCACCGCTCTCTATCGAGAATGCCAGTGAGGCCCGGCGCCGGAGCATTGGGCCTTTGCAAATCGCCATCGTGCGGCCGCGGGTGCCGTGAGAAGCCGCGTGGGCGATGAGAAGAAATCCGGCGTCCCGATCATTCTCGGGATCAACGCCTACCATGCCGACGCCGCCGCGTGCGTGATGCGCGGCGGCAGCTTGCTGGCCGCGGCCGAGGAAGAACGGTTTCGGCGCGTCAAGCACTGGGCCGGTTTTCCCTCCTGCGCGATCAGCTATTGCCTGAACGAGGCCAAGATCGACCTCGGCGACGTCACCAGCATCGCGATCAACCGCAGCGGCCGCGCCAACGTTCTCCGCAAGCTCGCCTATATGATGGGCCGACGGCCGAGTATCCACCTTGTTCTCGGTCGGATGCGCAACCGCAGACAGATCGCCGGTATCCCGCAAGAGCTTGCCGCCCTGCCCGGCCGGCCGTTCGCCGGCGCCATCGTCTACGTCGAGCACCATCTCGCTCACCTCGCTTCGGCCTTTTATCCGTCGCCGTTTCGCGAGGCGCTGGCGGTGTCCGTCGACGGCTTCGGTGATTTCGCGAGTGCCGCCTGGGGCTGCGGACTGAAGACCTCTCTGTCGCTCGGCGGCCGCGTCCTGTTTCCGCATTCGCTGGGCATCTTCTACCAGGCGATGACCCAGTATCTCGGGTTTCCGCATTACGGCGACGAATACAAATTAATGGGCCTTTCCGCCTATGGCGACCGGTCGTACCGGCGCCAGGTGGAACGACTTGTCTCCTTGCACGATGACGGCAGTTTCAGCCTGAACCTGAAATATTTCCGCCATCACCGCGAGGACATTACCTATGAGTGGCCTGGCGGCGCGCCGGTTTGCGATCCATTGTTCTCGCCGGCCTTCGCGGATGCACTGGGCCCACCGCGCCAACCTGGTTCGCCCCTGGAAAACCGGCATCGCAATCTCGCCTGGGCGACGCAGGCCGTCTACGAGGACGCCTTCTTTCATCTGTTGAACGCCTTGCAGCGTCGCTATGGCTTGACAACGCTCGCTCTGGCCGGCGGCTGCGCCTACAATTCGGTCGCCAACGGCAAGATCCGCGATCGGACGGCTTTCAAGCGCTGCTATTTGCAGCCGGCGGCGGGCGATGCCGGCGGCGCCATCGGTGCGGCTTACGCGGTCTGGCATCGCCATGGCGCGCGCAGCGCGGAAATGACCCACGCCTCTTGGGGTCCCTCGTTTGCCGATACCGATCTCTACGCTCTCCTTGCCGATCAGCAGGCGGCCTTGGCGGCAGCCGGTTGCAGCCAGCACCGCATCGACGACGAGAAAGAACTGGTCGAGACGACGGCGCGCGCGATCGCCGATGGACTCGTCGTCGGCTGGTTCCAGGGTCGCATGGAATGGGGACCTCGGGCGCTCGGCAACCGCTCGATTCTCGGCGATCCGCGCCGGGCCGACATGAAGAGCATCCTCAACCTCAAGATCAAACGCCGCGAATCCTTCCGGCCGTTCGCACCCTCGGTGCTACGCGAGGCCGTTGCCGAGTGGTTCCTGCGCGAGGATGACGTGCCGTTCATGTTGCAGGTCCTTCCGATCCGCTCCGAGCGCCGCGCGCAGATACCGGCGGTGACCCATGTCGATGGGACGGCGCGGCTGCAAACGGTGCATCGCGCCGGCAACCCCCGTTACTACGCCCTCATTGAGGCGTTCTACCGGCTCACCGGGATTCCCATGGTGCTGAACACGTCATTCAACGAGAACGAGCCGGTCGTCTGTCACCCGCAAGAGGCCTTGGACTGCTTTCTCCGCACCGCGATGGACGTGCTGGTGCTGGGCAATTACGTCGTACGGCGCGGCGCGGCTCGGGTTTGAAGCGTCATCCCCAATCCGGTTGAGCAAGCCGCACGGCTTGAGCGCCAAGGTTTGAAGTTGACCACTACTTTTGATTGTGATATCTCACGTTACAACCGATAAAGTCGGAGTGGCGTAATGGTCGACTTGCTCTTCGGTTTGGTCATAAGCGCGGGCATCGGCTGCGCTTCTCGCGCGTTTATCTCCTTTCGACGCCGCTCGGGCAGGCGGCGATACGGCATTGCGTGACAGCGCGGTTGCAGTGTCGACGATCGGTCAACGATCCTGGCCACGGGCCGCAAGCAACGCCGGCAGGCGAAGCTGTTCGACCGCTCATTCTCCACAAGAATGCAAGGCATGGCGGCTGAAGACGCAGCCGCGCTGGCATGTGCGGTGGCGGGCGTCATCGTCATCGTCGCCGGCGGCGGCGGCGGCGTCATCGCCGCATCCCCGTTGCCTGTTCTACGTCGTGGACTGGCTGCCGCCGGATTTCGGGTCGGTCGGACAATACGCCGCGCTTTTTGCCCGCGAGCTGGCGGCCGCCGGCCGGCAAGTGCACCTCATCGGTCTAACGAGCGGCACGGCGGCAACGGAAAGCGAGTCATATGCGCCGGACGGCGAGCTCAAGATCACACGGATCGCAAGCTCGACCTACGACAAGACCAGCTATCTGCGCCGAGCT
Source organism: Pseudomonadota bacterium (assembly GCA_021811945.1). GTDB lineage: Bacteria > Pseudomonadota > Alphaproteobacteria > Rhizobiales > Xanthobacteraceae > BOG-931. Next base: position 13,768 of record JAKAPE010000025.1, read on the forward strand.
ATCTGGCTGACGAACACCAATCTCGCCCTGATGGCCGCGGTGCTGCGCGATCGGCGATCGTGCGGCGGCGAGATTGTCTTCACCGGCGCGCCGCCGTTCATGCTGTTCTTTGCAGTGGCCGTAAAATGGCTGCGGGGAGCGCGGCTTATCTACCGCATTACCGATTTCTATCCCGAAGTCATCATCGCCGAGCTCGGGCGCAGATCGCTGCCGTTCGTTCTGCTCGAACGGCTGACCTGGGCCGTGCGTCGTCGAGTCGACCTGTTTGAGACGCTCGGCGAGGACCAGATCGGGCTGTTGATGGCCGGCGGCATCCCGCGGCAGCGGATCGTGCTCAAGCGCGACGGCTCGCCGGTTCCGATTACCGGGCACGAAGCAGCGCTGGCGCGGCCCGACGCTTTGCGCGGGCACGCTGTTCTGCTGTATTCCGGCAATTATGGCGGCGCCCACGACGTCGATACCGTCGTCGAGGGACTGATCCGCCACCATCGCGCGGGCGGCCGTTTCGGACTGTGGCTTAATGCCACGGGAGTGAATGTTGAACACGTAGAACGGCGCCTGCGCTTGGCGGACGTCCCGGTGGCGCGGACCCGCCCGGTTGCACTTGCGCAACTGCCGTCGCTGCTCGCGGCGGCCGATCTGCATCTGATCACGCTGCGCCGACAGTTCTCCGGGATCGTGCTGCCTTCGAAGGTCTATGCCTGCATCGCCTCGCGGCGTCCGATTCTGTTCGTGGGGCCGCAGACCTCGGACGTGCACCGGTTGTGCGCGGCGGCAACGTCGAGCCGCTACGCGCGCATCGAGCCGGGCGATGTCGACGCCTTCGCTGCGGCGTTGGCGTGCTTCGCGCCCGCCGTCGTCGATGATCCCGCCGCCCGTACGGCTGTCCAAGAATGAGCGATCGACCGCGGTGAACTTCGGGGTTTTCAGGAGGCGTGGGTGGCTGGTCTGACGCTCGTTGCCGGTGCCGGCGGCTTCATCGGCGGTCAACTGGTCCGCGATCTGGCGGCGGAAGGAACCGCCGTGCGCGCCGTCGATTGCAAGCCCTTCGATCTGTGGTTCCAGCGGTGCGACGAGGCGCAGAACCAGATGCTCGATCTGCGCGAGCTCCGCGCCTGCGAGACCGCCACCAAGGGGGTTGAGGAGGTCTACAATCTTGCCGCCGACATGGGCGGCATGGGCTTCATCGAGCGCAACAAGGCGCTGTGCATGCTTTCCGTGCTGATCAATACGCACTTGTTGATGGCCGCGCGGGCAAACGGCGTTGCGCGGTTTTTCTTCTCCTCCTCGGCCTGCGTCTATGCCGACTCCCGCCAACGGGAGACCGACGGTCCTCCGCTCAAGGAGTCCGATGCCTATCCGGCCATGCCGGAGGACGGTTACGGCTGGGAGAAGTTGTTCAGCGAGCGCATGTGCCGGCATTTTCGCGAAGATTTCGGCATCGCCACCCGCATCGGCCGCTATCACAACGTCTATGGACCGTTCGGCACGTGGGAGGGCGGTCGCGAGAAGGCGCCGGCGGCCATCTCGCGCAAGGCAGCGGCAGCCGTCCTCACCGGCCGCCACGAAATCGAGATTTGGGGAGACGGCGAGCAGACGCGCAGCTTCATGCATATCGACGATTGCCTGAAGGGAACCAAGATGCTGATGCATTCCGATTTCGTCCATCCGTTGAACATCGGCAGCGACGAGCTGGTGAGCATCAATGGTCTGGTCGACATCGTCGAGGAGATTGCCGGCGTGAGATTGAAGCGCCGTTACAACCTCGATGCTCCAAAGGGCGTGCGCGGCCGCAACAGCGACAACAGCCTGATTCGCCGGGTTCTCGGGTGGGCACCGTCTATCAAGCTGAAAGACGGGATGGAAAAGACCTATCGCTGGATCTACGATCAAATGAAAATGCGCGCCGAAGGACGCCCGTTCGTCGCGGCGTGCGGCTGACGTCGCCCGTCCTGGATCTTATCGCTCGTCCTGGATCTTATTCAGCGACGCGATGCAGCGAGACATTTCGGCTTATAGTTGCATATAAAATTTATTCTGCTATAAGTTGAGCGCAGGACAACAGCCACTTCTTCAAAGGCGATGGTGAGCGGCCCTGCCGGATCGCGAAAACTCGAGGAACAGCGCGCGCCGCAGCGGCCGATGCCGTTGCGCCCGGGCGAGCGCTGGTATGCCGTGCACACTTTACCGTTTGCCGAAAAGCGCGCCCGACTCCAGCTCGAAAATCAACAATTCCGCACCTTTTTGCCGAAGCGGCAGAAGACAGTTCGTTGCGCGCGAAAGCTGAGCACGGTCGTCGCACCGTTTTTCCCGCGCTATCTGTTCGTCGTTCTTGACCTCGGCCGCGACCGCTGGCGCAGCGTCAACGGCACCTTCGGGGTCGCCAGCCTCGTGATGGGCGGCGATCGACCCTGCCCCGCGCCGTCCGGAATAGTCGAATCAATGCTCGCCCTTGCCGATGCGCAGGGCGTGCTCGATCTGGGGGCGGACCTGAAAGTCGGCGCGCCGGTCCGGCTTGCTGTGGGCCCTTTCGCCGAACAACTCGCCGTTCTCGACCGCATGGACGACTCCGGCCGCATCCGCGTTCTCCTCGACATGTTTGGTCGGCAGGTGCCGGTGAGCTTGAGCCGCTTCCACGCCCTGCCGGCGGCGCAAACGCGCAGCGCTTCGGCACTACCAAAGCTGAAATACTCCTGATCGGCAGCGCCAGCATCCGCTCGCAGCCGCAAAAGCGGGGACCATATTTCCGCGAACAATGTACACTATCAAAACAAATCGAAATATTCGTCCTGTTCCCAAGCCGTGACGTCGGCGCTGTCGGCGCCCGCCGCCTTGAAGCGGGCGAGCGCGGCTTCCTTCAGATGGACATGGTCGTCGATAAAGGCGTCGCCAAAGCCCTGTCTGAACGTCGTGCTGGCTTCGGGATTTTAACCCGCTTCACCGGCTGCGGCCGATAGCGTCCCTCGACAAGCTCACGCGCGATGTGCGGCCAGCGCTCCGCAAGAACGGCCGGTAGTTGTTTGACGGTCATCCCGTCAATCCCCGGCGCTCCTTTGTTGCGCCTGACCGCTCGCACGGCCGTCTCGCCGCCGTCAGACGCAAGGCAATCTGCGATTTCGGCCAACACCGCCCGAAGCCTCAAGTCTAGATTTTTACATCTCAAGCACCGCTTCGGTGGGAATGCCGCGGTCCATCGCCGGCAGCCGCGCGCCCCAGAAGCGATCGAGCCGCAGCTCCTCCCACAGCTCCACCGCCAGCCAGCACGCGCCCCGATTGCCGCGGCCGGCTCAGCCGCACCCGTGACAGCTTGAGCCGCACCACCGACGCGTCGGGCAGAACGCCTGCGCAGCAATCCTCCGCAAACGGTGCCAGCGTTCGCGGCCGGGCGGCACCGGCCTCGAAAACCTCGATCGGCTTGCGCCACGAAAGCTGCCGCGGGCAGTTGATCTCGCCGAGGTACAGCACATGCCGCTGCACCACGTCCCCACCGCTCACGCGCTTGTTCTCGACAACGCTGAAGGAGCGGTGCTCCTTGCCGTCCTTCCTGCGAACCGTGGCGCGCAAAAACATGACGGCCAGCGATTATGCGTAGAACGCCGCTGCCGAAAATACCCTTGGTCTTCACTACAGCGGTCTTGCTTCCCTCGCCCACGCCAAATCAATCACTTGCACCGCAAAAAATCGCCAAGGCAAGATTGAATCGGCGAAGTCGGGATAGCGTTGTTGCGATCGACGGCGCCAAAGGACCAAAGAGCTCGCCAGCCAATCACTCGGAAGCCGTATCAGGGAGCGGTCTTCGCTCGGCGCACGACAAGCGCGGCGAGCTCCCGGCATATGCGGTCGAGCGGGCCGTTCCAGTCTCCGGGCGCGGCTTGCCGGAACAGGCGCATGGTCGGATACCACGGGCTGTCGGTGCGATCGAGCATCCAGCGCCAATCCGGCGAAAACGGCAACAGCAGCGCGACCGCCTTGCCCATCGCGCCGGCAAGATGCGCGACCGAGGTATCAACCGCGATGACGAGATCGAGCATTTCCAACACGGCCGCGGTATCGGCGAAGTCCTCAAATTGCCGGCCGAGTTGAAGCACTTGGTGTTGGCACAATGTTTCAGCGTCGGCATCGCTCAGTTCTTTTTGCAGGCTGACGAAATCGACGTTGTTGACGGCCAGCACGGAAGCGAAGCGTTGCAGGGGTATGGAACGATTGTGGTCGTTCCGATGCGCGCTGCTGCCGGCCCAACATAGTCCGACCCTCAGGCGTCCACGCTGCGGAACCCTATCGCGCCAGCGGGCCATGCGTTGTTGATCGGACCGGATGTACGGCCATTCCGCGGGGATCGTCGCCAGTTCGGTGGCAAACGCCACCGGCAAACTCAGCAGTGGGCAGTGAAAGTCGAAAGGCGGCAGAACCTCGCCGCGTGCGATCACGGACCCCACGCCTTCAATGCCCTGCAAGAGAGCTTTCAGCTCCGACTGGCATTCCAGAACCACATCGGCGCCGCGCCGAACCACGAGCGGCGCGTAACGAACAAACTGAATCGTGTCGCCAAGCCCTTGCTCCGCGTGCAACAGAAGGGTCTTGCCCTCGATCGGTTCCTTTCCGAGCCACAAGGGCATGGCGAAGTTTCGCCGCCTCGCCGCCCAATCGGCCTTGCGCCAGCGCCACTCGTAGTCTCTCCAGCCCGCGACGAAATCTCCGCGGCGCAGGTGAATAAGGCTCGCGTTCCAATGTGCCTCGGCGCAGTCCGGCTTCAATGCCGCGGCCGCGACAAAACTCGCCAATGCCTCCCGGTCGCGGTTCATCGTTCTCAGCGCGGTGCCCTTATTGACGTAAACCTCCGCTGCGGGCGCGACAGCGAGGGCGCGGTCGTAGCAAGCGACGGCCGCCTCGAGTCGCCCCAGCCGCCTGTTCAACCCGCCGCATTCGTTGAGCGCGCCGAGATGGTCAGGCTGCACTGCGAGCACCCGCTGATAGGCGGCGAGCGCGTCTTCTTCACGTTTGAGGCGCGCCAGCGCGTCGGCGCGATTGTTGAGAGCGTTTATGTGTTCGGAACAAATTGCCAGCGCCTGCTCGAAGTACGCGAGCGCGTCCAAGTGACGGCCCAACGCGGCAAGCACAAGTCCGTAATTGTTGAGAATGTCAGCCGATTTCGCGGCGTGCTTGAGAGCCGTGCCGATCAGCTCCAGCGCCTCGACATTGCGGCCCTGTTGGTGACGCAACACGCCGAACGGATGCAGCGCCTCGGCGCAATCGGGGCGATCCGCGAGAACAGTCAGATAGATTTTCTCCGCCTCGTCAACCCGACCCTGTCGATGCAGCAGCAGCGCCTGGGCGACGGCATTGCGCTGCGATTGCAGCCGGCCGGCGTACGGCATGATCAGCGCGGCCCGGACCGCCGCCGGGCCACATCGGCCAATTCCCGGCAAACCTGTTCCAGCGGTCCATCCCAATCTCCAATGGCCGTCTGCCGGAACAGCCGCATGGTCGGATACCAGGGGCTATCGGTGCGGTCGAGCAGCCAGCGCCAATCCGGCGAGAACGGCAGGAGGAGCGCCACTGCCTTGCCCATGGCGCCGGCGAGATGAGCGACCGAGGTATCGACCGAGGCAAGGAGGTCGAGCATTGCCACCACGGCGGCAGTGTCGGCGAAATCCTCAAACTCATGCCCAAGTTGAACGACACCGTGGTCGCGCAGAATAGCGGCCTGTCCTTCGCTGACTTCTTTCTGCACGCTGACGAAATCCACCCCGGAGACGGAAAACAGTTCGGCGAAGTGCTGGAGTGGAACCGAGCGATTGCGGTCGTTCAAATGCGCGCTGTTGCCGGCCCAGCATACGCCGACACGCAGGCGGCCGTTCGCCGGCAGCCGCTTCCTCCACTTCGCAAGGCGTTCTTCGTAGGGCCGGATATAAGGAATGTTCGCGGGGATCGTCGCCAGGTCGGTTTGAAATCCCAGCGGCAGGCTCAGCAAAGGGCAGTAAAGATCGAAATTGGGCAGCGCCTCGCCGTCGCTGAACACCCCCGAAATACCGGGTACGGAGGCCGCCAAAGTTCTCAGCGGCCGCTGCACGCCAAGGATCACGGTCGCGCCGAGCGCCGCGACGAAGGGAACATAGCGCACGAAGTTGATCGTATCGCCCAGGCCCTGCTCGGCAATGAGGAACATGGTCCTGCCATGTAAATCCCTATCGCCCCGCCAAATTGGCTGGGAATAATCGAGCCGTTGCGACGAGAATTGCTTCGTCTTCCAGCGGTACTCGTATTGCTTCCAGCCGTTGTGAAAGTCGCCCGCGCACAGCCGCGTGACCGCCGCGTTAAAATTCGCGTCTGCGTTCTCCGGCTCGACGGCAAGCGCCGCGGCATAACTGGCAAGCGCCTCGTCCAGCCGCGCCATCTTCAGGAGCGCGTTGCCGCGATTGACATGGGCCGGCACGATATTTGGCTCGATTCGAAGCGCGCAATCATGCGCGGAGATCGCTTCGTCGAAGCGGCCCAATTCGGCGAGCGCGACGCCACGGCCGGTGAGTGCAACAGGCTGGTCGGGCTTTATGACCAGCGCCTTTTCATAGCTTCCGAGCGCTTCAGAGAAACGCTCACCCCTGATGCCGGCATTTCCGCGATTGACTAAGGCGGTGACGTTGTCAGGCTCAACCGCGAGCACCCGGTCAAAGCCGGCAAGGGCTTCGTCGAACCGCCCGAGCTCCATCAGCGCGGCCCCGCGATTGACTTCGACATCGACGCGACCGGGCGCGGCGGCAAGCGCCGCATCGTAGCTCGCCAACGCCTCGTCAAACCGACGGAGCTTCGACAGCACGACACCGCGCGTGTTGAGTGCGTCGGCGTGGAGGGGATTATTGCCCAGAACCTTTTCGCAGGGCGCCAGCGCCTCCTCCAGCGACCCCAATTCGACCAGCGCATTGGCCCGATTATGGAGCGCGCCCAGATCGTTCGGGTCGACGATAAGCGCCGCATCGAAATTCGCCAGCGCCTCGCCGTGCCGGCCCAGGCTGGCCAGTGCCAGCCCGAGATTGTTGAGGGCATCGACGCGATGTGGGTCGAGCGCCAGCGCCGCCGTGTAGCTGGCGCACGCTTCTTCGTAGCGGGAGAGCGCCCGCAACGCGTTGCCGCGATTGTAACGAGCGTCCGCATAATCGGGCCGCAAAGCAAGAGCGCGCGCGCAGCTTTCGAGCGCTTGTTCGGTTCGGCCCAGCTCCAGGAGCGCAACACTGCGATTGTTGAGAACCTCGGGATTGCTCGGCTCGATCTTGAGCGCTTCGCCGTATGCCGCGAGCGCCGCATCCAGCCGCTTCAGCGCGGCCAGCGCGATGCCCCGCCGGTTCAACGCCGAAACGTATTTCGGCCGCAGCGTCAGGACGGCATCATAGTCGGCAAGCGCGTCTTCATGTCGGCCAAGCAAAGCGAGCGTGTTGCCGCGATTATAATGGGCGTCTGCATAGCCGGAGACCAGCGCCAGCGCCCGATCATAGCTCGCCAGCGCCTCGACGTACCGGCCGAGAGCCTTCAGCGCATTGCCGCGATTGTAGTAGGTGCTGGCGACACTCGAGCGAATTGCCAGCGCGCCATCGAAGCTCCGCAACGCCTCTTCGTGACGTTTGAGCGCGGTGAGAATGACGCCGTAGTTTTCCAGCGCATCGGCTGATCCCGGCCTGGCCGACAAGGCCGCGGCGACAAGTCGCAACGCCTCCGCGGACCGGCCCTGCTGGTGCCTGAGCACGCCGCCGAGGTGCAGCGCATCGAAATGCTGCGGATCGCGGGCGAGGATGGCGTTATAGATTTTTGCCGCTTCGTGCAGCCGACCGCGGCGGTGCAGCGCCAATGCCTGCTCAAGACAAACCGCCGATGACGCGCCGTACGCCGCCGCCCGTCTAGCCATGTCGTCGTGACCCGCTGTTCGTTCCCAGACCGTCGCGCACGGCCAATTGGCAAAGTCGATCAACATGGTTAAGCGAGCGTAAAGCGCCAAGCCGCGAACACCCAAAATTAACTGCACGGGGCTACAGAGCATTGGCGCCTCGCGGAGTATTGGCGCCAGAGGAAGCCCGAGCAAAGCCGTTTAACAAAGCTGCTTAAGGTCGAGAGCCTCATGAGCATAGGAAGCATCTCGTTTTGGCAGCAGGATCGACTTTACTGGAGCCAAGCCGCTGCGCGCGATCAGTCGCTGGCAAACAGTGACCAGGTGATTTCGACGCTCGGCGCAGCCATGACGAGTCTCTCGACCGGCTTGGCGAGCATCGCCAACCAGACGGCTCTGAACCGCGTCAACACCGAGCTTTCCGCTGCGGTGCAAAGCGCGCTTAAAGGCACTTCGGGCGGCACGAGCGGCTCGTCGTCTTCAAGCGATTCGAGCGGTTCGTCGCCTTCTGCGAGTTCCAGTTCCGGTGCCGCCGGTTCCGGTTCTTCTGCCTCTTCCGCCGCGCCCGCGACCGGAACGGGGACCACGCCGCTTGCGACCGGCACATCGCTGCTTACGCTGGGAATCGTCAAAAAAGGCACGATCACGATCAGCGACGGCACCAACACGACGACGTACACCTCTACAGGAAACGATACCGTTGGCGATCTGATCAACACCATCAACATCGATGGCAAGGCGAAAGTGACGGCATCGCTCAACAGCAGCGGAGAGATGGTACTCATTGCCGACAGCAATGCCGCCACCATCACGGTCGGTGGTCTTTATGCGGCGAACATCGGTTTCGGCGTCGGGAACAACACCTTTCAGCCGACCACGACGACCCCTGCCGCTTCCAGCGCTACCGGCTCTTTCGGTTCTTCGAACGCAACAACCAGCTCCACCTCGGGCGGCCAGAGCAGCACAAATACCTCGCCGACCGGAGCCTTCACGCAACAATCTTCAGGAATCCTGTTGAATTCCGCCTTCGCGCTGCAAACCGTCGGTACGGCCGAGACTCTGTTGTCGAGCAACGGGCTTACGGGCTCTTTGCTCAACATGCTGGCATAGTATCGCGACCAATACACCGAAAGGGGTCTGGCTTTAGCCGCAACAAGACCGGAGCAGGCTTGAGGCGGACATCGGCGCTAATCCGCTGCGTTTCACGGCGTCCGTTAGGCGCCGGCAGCCATGAACTGCGATGACAGATCTCCTTGAAATGCGATCGGCCCGACGTGGTTGAGCCTGCTGCCGAGATCCGCCCAGATCTCGCCGCCCATGTCGGTCCATCGTTTGCAGAAAGCGAAATCCTCGCTCAGATAGGTGCCGTCCTCGGCGATCATGCATTCGAACAACGCGAAGCGGTTGTCGCTTGCGGTCGCGGCGTCGAGCGAATGATCGCGCCGGTACTGCAGCTGCGGATGGTGCGCGCACATCTTTTCCAGCGCCTCGCGCCGAACCATGAGAAATCCCGTCCCGGCGTAACGGACCTTAATGAACCCGTCCTTGGTGACGACGGCGGCGGGATCCTCGACCTCGAACACGTATTGCAGCGCCGCGGCGGCCGGATCCGCACGGGCGGTTTCAATGGTCGTCTTCACCTTGCTCCAATCGATCCGCTTGACCGGATAGACGGCGGCGCACACCTCGGCGCCGCATTCGATCAGGCGGACGACCTGCTCCGGCTCAAAGCCGATATCGGCGTCGATAAACAGCAAATGGGTGGCGCGCGGATCGTCGAGGAACTGCGACGCAAGGCTCGCCCGCGCCCGGGTGATGAGCGCGTCGCTATCCTTGAACAGAACATTAAGGCTGAGATCGCGGTACGCTCGCAGGTGCATCTGCAGCTTGAACAGCGATGCCGCGTAGAGCACCGAAACCTGGCCGCCGAAGCACGGCGTTGCGATTACGAGATTCACGGCGTTGCGCCCAGGAGTTCCCGACATGGCGAACGAACCTTTCGATTATGATTAATCAACAACGAAGGAAAATGGTTAAGGTCGCTTTAAGATGCGAGGGAAATTGTTTGAACGAATTTCCTGAACGAACCGAAAAGGGACGCGCAATCAACTCGAATCGCGCGGCGCGGGCAGGCCGGCCATCGTGTCCGACAATCATAAAGTAGATTTAGAGGCTTTTTTACACGCCTTTAAGCCGAACAGGGCAAACCTTCGACAGCCGGTCATTCCGATCGGGACGCGCATTCGCGGGTACAGGTCGTACAGCGAGTGCAAGCCAGTACGGCCTGTAACCAGAAGGGTACCGCCATGTCTGACATCACCTTGAGCGCCGGCATTCGGCAGAATTTGCTTGCGCTGCAGAGCACCGCCAAAGATTTGACCAGCACGCAGGAGCGACTCGCCACCGGCAAGAAGGTCAACACGGCGTTTGACAATCCCAGCGCCTATTTCACCTCGCAATCGCTGACCAACCGCGCCAACGACCTGAGCTCGTTGCTCGACCAGATCGGCCAGGCCCAGCAAACGATCAACGCCGCCAACAATGGCCTCACCTCGCTGACCAGCCTGCTCGAACAGGCGCTTTCCACGGTGCAGCAGGCGCAGCAGGCCTCGAACGACACCGCCGGCTCGACGACCGGCACGGTCAGTCTTACCGGCAACACGTTGGCCGCCGGCACTCTGTTGGTCGCTACCGGCGGGTCGACCTACACCGTCTCGATCGCCGCGAGCGCCGCCCTGAGCACCATCGAAAGCGACATCAACAGCACGAGCGGCCTGGGCAGTGCCGGGGCGCTCACCGCGACCGACGACGGCAGCGGCCATCTTGTCCTTACCGGTACCTCGCCCAACACCAGCTTTACCCTCTCCGGCACAGATCAAACGGCGTTCGGGCTCTCCGGGAGCGCCGTCAGCGGCACCAGCTCCACGCGCACGACGCTGGCAAGCACCTACAACGGATTGTTGACGCAGATCACCCAGCTCGGCGGCGACGCCTCCTACAACGGCATCAACCTGCTCAACGGCAACAATCTGACCGTCAACTTCAACGAAACCGGAACCAGCTCGCTGACCATCAACGGCGTGACCGACAACGCGGCCGGGCTCAGCCTTTTGACATATACGGGCACCGACTTTCAGTCCAACACCACCCTGCAGTCGGCGACCACGGCCATCAACGCAGCGATCACGACGGTGCGCTCGCAGACTGAGAATTTCGGTACCAACGCATCGGTCATCACCACCCGGCAGACGTTCGAGAACAACATGATCAACACGCTGCAGACGGGCGCCAGCAACCTGGTGCTCGCCGACCAGAACCAGGAGAGCGCCAATCTGTTGACCTTGCAGACCCAGCAGCAGCTGGAAATCTCGGCCCTCTCGATCGCCAATCAGGCGAACCAGTCGGTGCTCAAGCTGTTCCCCTAGAACTTCCTCCGGTACGGTTCCACCTGGCGGCGGGGTGAAAACCCCGCCGCCCTGTTTTTTTGACCGTGACGGCCAGGACCGGCGACGTGGCTGTCCTCGCCCGCCCTTCGCCCTTGCTTTCTGTCGGCCGCCTTTTGCGGCGGGCTTAGCCGCTCCTTAACCCAGATCCGCAACCATGCGTCCGTCAGCGATGGTGCGAACGTGCCGCTCAAGATCGAACTCAAGTCCGGCGAGCGAGTCATTGTGGGCGACTGTATCGTCACCAATGCCGGCCAGCGCGCGCGTCTGATGATCGAGGGCCGCGTGCCGATCCTGCGCCAGAAGGAGATCATGACGCCGCGCCGCGCCAACAGTCCGGCCAAGCGCATCTATCTCGCCGTGCAGTTGATGTACACGTCCGGGGAACGGCCCGACCACTACGCGTCTTATCTGCGACTCGCTCGCGACATGGCGCACGTCACGCCGGCTGCGCAGCCCTACATCGCCCGTATCAATAATCGAATCTTAACAGGTGAGCTGTACAAAGCCTTAAAGGAAACGCGCAAGCTGATTGCCTACGAAGAGGAAGAGATGAATCAAGCCAGCAAAGTCTACGGCAAGACCGCCAAGGAAACAGCCTCGCCGCGCGAGCTGGAAGCCAGCCTGCTCCTGAAAGCCGCGGCGAAACTGCAGGCGGTGCGCGATTCTTGGAAGGACAAGAAACAGAAAGACCTTAACGACGCGCTGCTGTACAATCGCCGGCTCTGGACGGTGTTCATCGATTCAGTGGCACAGGACGACAATCAGTTGCCGCACGCGGTCCGCAGCAACATCGCCAATCTCGGTATCTACGTGCTGGGGGAAACGTTCTCTCTTATGACAAACCCGAAACCGGCACATCTTGAATCCATCATCAAGATAAATCGCAGCATCGCCGCGGGGCTGAGCAGCACCGCCGCCTAGCGGCCAGAAGTCAGAGATGAGAAGCGGGAAATCGGAAATCGAGCTCTTGTCGACCTCCGGTGGGGAAGACATGGACGGCCGTCAGCTCCTTCCACCGGATGAGCCAGAAGATTTTCGACTTGAGCTTGCAGCACGCTAAGAATCTTGTCGAATATTATTCTATCTTTCTTGCCCAGTCCGGCCAGGAGACGCTCGTTTGTCGTCGCCGCCAGGGCGACCATTTGCTGAACCTTGGCTTTACCCGACCGGGTCAACGACAGCAGAGAAATTCGGCTGTCGGAGAGATGCCGGTGCCGTTTCGCGAGCTTGCGCTTGACCAAGCCGGCCAACGAGCGGCTGACCCACGCCTTGTCGATGCCGGTCAGGCGGCTCGCTTCATTGACCGACAGAGCGCGATGTCGACCGAGCGTGGCCAGCAGGCGCAACTCGGTCAGCGATACGCCGTGTTGAGCCGAATAGACCTGGCCGGCCGCACGAACCAGCATATCGGCGATGCGCGTCAGCCGATAAGTGACCAGACTTTCCAGAACATAGAGGCCGGAATCGGTTGATCGTGGCCGCGCCATGACAAGCCTGTGTGCGAAAGCCGGAGCCAACTTGATGTTATGACAACATTGTCTTGACAATAATTTCCATGCAAGCGCAAAATGTGCAAAACGATAATTCACAATGATGTTTGACCATCGTGCCTGCTGTTGCCAATCACCAAAGGCAACGTGCTGAATATGTTTTTTCGAGTGGAGATTACCCGAGTGCATGACGACACCCCTCGCCCACAGGCAGGTACAGACAGCGCTCAGGCTTACGTTCCTTGGATGTCCAAGTACTCGTAGAACAGATCATCAACAGGATTGTTCTCGGCAGCATGTATGCGCTCATAGCGCAGGGTTATACGCTGGTCTTCGGCGTACTCGACAAGTTGAATTTCTCCGACGGCGAATTTTCATGCTCGGCGGCTTCATCTGCATCGCTGGCGTTGCGCTTGGCGCGTCGTTGCCGATCGCAATCCTGGTTACGGCGATTGTCGCCGGACTTCTTGGTTTAGTGGTCGAGTTCGTGGGCTTTCGGAAATTCCAGACGGCGGACGGTCATATCACCGCGGCCTTAAGCTCGGTCATCGGCGTTGCCGTCGGTTTCCCGGCCATACGCACGCGCGGCATTTACCTGATGCTGGTGATTGTCGGTGTCGCCGTATCGGTGAAGGCCTCCATCGAATCGATCGATTACATCGGTGGCATTCAGGGTTTCGGCGGGATGGTGGGCACGCCCCCCTGGCACGTCGTTGCGCTTGTCGTCCTCGTCGGCAGCGGCTTGGCTCTGCTCTCCGAGTCGCCGTTGCAGCGCATTACCATCAACCGGAAAGCGTGGACAGGCAGCGGAACTTTTTCGATCGTTTTCTCAAAGGGATCGAAAATGACGTGGCGAAATGGCCGAAGATTCGCTTGGAGGTTCGCGATCGCTACTACGTCGGCAAGACGCGGAACGAAAACGAGTGGCCGTTGGCGCGTACGAGATACAAGAAGTTGTTCTTGGATGCGCGCAGCAGCTCACTGAAGTCGGCGCCAGTCAAGACTGCGTCGCAAGCGCATTACGACGCGCCCGGGGACGAGTCTCGCAGCCCAGCGGCTTACCGCGAAGAACGCGCACAGTTCGACTACGTGTTCCCTGAGGCTACCGAGCTAACCGGACACATGAAACTCAGGCTGTGGGTCGAGGCAGATGGTGCCGACGATATGGACCTCTTCATCGCCGTCCAGAAGTTTGACCGAAACGGCAAATATGTGCCGTTTGCCGCGTTCAGCGCATCAGTCGTTCCAGGCGATGGTGATCACGGATCCCAGTGATCGTGATCACGCTCAGCAAATGCTGGGCATCGAGCGGCGGCGAACACGACTGACAATTGTATCTGTACTCGTGTCCCGCTTCCGACGTTCGTATCACTTTGCCGCATGCCCTGTTACGAACGTCGGAAGCAAAGGGACACGAGCAACTTTATGAATCTAGTGTGGTTTTGGATTTGACGCTCCGATGACGCGTTGCCGCAATGATGATCGGAGCGTCAAATCCACCACACGAGAAATAGTCTCCTCGTCAAGGCCAGCGGGTGAGATTGGCGTGAGATTGGAGATCGTCCCGGCGGTCCATGGGAGGGGCCTGTGGGCCGGCGGGGCGATCGTTGGCGAGGCGATCACGCTTTTTTCTTTTCGTCGGCCGGTCGGCGCAGACTGTCGCCTTTGAGCTCGATGCGGTGGGCATTGTGAATGATGCGATCCAGTATGGCGTCGCCGAGAGTGGGCGCGGCAATGACGTCATGCCATTGCGACACGGGGACCTGACTTGTGATCAACAATGATCCTTTGTCGTAGCGATCGTCGGCGATCTCGA
>JAKAPE010000263.1 GCA_021811945.1 Pseudomonadota bacterium
TCACCGAGGCACCGCCGGCGTCGCGCGGCAGCCCGTGCAGGGTCAATCGTGCGCGCGCCCAATCGACAATAAGGCTCGCCGGCCTGCCCGATTCCGCCACCGTGAGCGGCGCTGCAATATCGCCGATCAATTGCGTCGGGCGATAAAGCCGCGTCGTGATGGTGACAGCCTTGGCCTTGACCGAGACGGGTGGCCGCTCGCGGCTCATGCGCGCGACGGCGCGGCTGCAACGCACCTCGATGCGGAACGGAAATCCGCCGATCGATTGCGCACCACAGGCATAGCTTCGGCCGGCGGCGGCCTCCCTCTCCACCCAGCCGGCGAGTGTGTGATCGACGATGCCGGCGGCACGGTACCAGAGCCAGACCCAGCCGAGCGCGAGGGCGGCGACGGCGACGGAAGCCGGCCAAAAATGCCGGCGGATACGTCGGCGCTGCTCCGACACGGCGCGCTGACGCAGCCGCCGCCCCGGCTGACGCGTCATGTTGAGGGGAGATTCGCCCGGCATCGTTCTCTTTCGCCTGCCGAGTGCGGCGTTTCAAAGACCGACGCAGCGCCTTGGCACCGCCTTAGTCTCCCTATTGGAACGGTCTCCGATCGTTTTCGGATCGGATCAAAGATCGGCATTGCTGAATCCCCGATCCTGATCCCTGAACCTTAGGTCCTGGCCCCCGCTCCCTGTTTCCTGGCTTCGGCGACGAGCCGCGCGGTCGCCTCCTCCAAGACGCTTTGCAGGCGGGCGACGAACGCCTTGCGGTCGAGGCCGGGCGCGATGGGGTCGAGGACCTCGGCGGTTACCGTCCCGGAATGTCGCATCAGCGAGCGCCGTGGCCAAAACAGTCCGGAATTGAGCGCGACCGGTACGCAAGCCAGACCGGTCTCGCCGTAGAGATAGGCGACGCCCGACGTATAGCGCGGCTCAGCGCCCACCGCGCGCCGCGTGCCTTCGGGAAAGATGACGATCTGGCGCCCACGCGCAACTTCGGCGCGCGCACGGACGGCCATGCGCGCGAGCGCTGCGACGCGGGCGCTGCGGTCGACCGGGATCATCCGCGCCTTGCGGGCAAGCCAGCCGAACAGCGGAATCCACATCAATTCGCGCTTGAGCACGTAAGCGGGATCGTCGAGGAGCATGAACAGCGCGAATGTTTCCCACAGCGACTGGTGCTTGCAGGCGACGATGCAGGCGCCCGCGGGCATCTTTTCGCGGCCGCGCCATTCAACGGCGAGGCCGCAGACGACGCGCAGGAGCCAAAGGCTGCTGCGCGCGTAAAGGCGCAGGATCGCGCGAAAGAACCGATACGGCAGGACAATAGTCGGCAGCCCGGCCACCATGAGAACGACCATGTTCGCGTAGAACAGGATGTTGAAAAGCAGAGAGCGGGCGAGAAGGGCAAACGGGCGGGACAAAGGCGGCTCGGCCAAACGGATCATTGTTACCGTGGCGCGCCGGCGGGGCGCGCATCGGAAAAGCGGGCGTTCGCGCCGTCGGCGGTCACTGCATCGAAGCGCATGCGCACTTTGGCGAAAAGGAACTTGAGATATTCCGACAGCACCAGCCGGGCGCGGGCGCCGCTCGACCACCACGGCTCGATACGCATGCGATCAGAGACGACCGGGAACGGAATCAGGGTGACGTGCGGAAGCTGGTGCGAGATCTCGGCGAGCGCGCGCGGCATGTGATAGGCCGAGGTGACGATGATGAGGGAGTGGAAGCCGTGTTCCGCGGCCCAGCGGCGCGCCCCCACCGCATTGCCGAAGGTGTTGAGCGCCGAATGGTCGAGATCGACGCAGCAAGCGAAGAGGCGGCGGTAACTGGCAACCTGGCGGGCGATGGCGCCCGCGGTGGTTTCGGGGTTGACGCCGGTGATCAGGAGTCGCTTGCCGCGGCCAGAAGCAAGCAGATCAAGCGCCTCGCTCACGCGCGCGGTGCCGCCGGTCAATGCCACAATGCCGTCGGCGTCGCGTTTGAGCACGACCTGCTTCTTCGGCAACAGCCAGATGAAGCCGACAAAGCCAAGCACGACTGCGACGCCACCGAGAACGGCAAGCCGCACGACAAGGCATTTGATGCGCCGCATGGTAAAGGCGCCGCTAAGGCTGCCCATCGTCGCGCGGGTCCGTCGCGCAAAACGGTGCAACCCTGGGCTTCAACTGACGGACAGCGTCAGAGTGCGAGATGTCTCTCATGACGACCATTATCGGCGAGGCGGGCGCGAACGCAAATGTGGCGGCAAGTTGATCTCCGGTCAGTCGATCGTCTCGATCGTGTGATTCACGGTCCGGCGCGAAACAAACGCCGTGACCGCGGCCATTAACACGATCTGTCCGAGGATTGCCGCGTAGCCGGAAGCGGTGATCGAAAGGGTTCCGAACAAGGCCGCCGCCTCGTCGCCCGCTGGCGTCCCGGCGAGCCATGTATTGGCTGCTTCCATGGCGCCGAACAGCGCGATCGCCGCGCCGCCGCCGATGGCGCCGCCCTTGAAACCGAGCACGAGGAAATGGCGCTGGAACTGGCGGCCGATGAAGCCGTCGGTGGCGCCGACATAATGAAGTACTTCGATGATCGGGCGATTAGTGGCCATGGCGCCACTGGTGGCAAAAGTGACCGAGAGCACGGTCGCCGCCAACACAAGCGCCAAGACACCAATGCCGCCGGCGACGGCGCTTCCGGCCATGTTGCGCATGCGGTCGATCCAACGGCGATGGTCATCGAGGCTGGCACCGGGAATTTGCATCGTCAACTCCCGGCGCAAGCCGGCAAAATCCGGTTTGGCGCCCGGCCAAAGCTTGACCACGATCAGGCGCGGGATCGGCAAATCGTCAAGCGCAAGGCCAGTGCCGAGCCAGGGCTCGACCAGCTTCGCAGATTCCTCCTTGGTATAGGGACGCACACTGGCGATGCCCGAAGTTGAGCGTGCGATCTCTGCGGCGTGGCGCACGTCAGCATCGAGGTCTCGGCCCGTGATTGGGCGGACCTGTATGGTGACTTCGCGGCCGACATCCGACTGCCAGTCGGAGGCCGCGCTGATCACGAGCGACGCCGCTCCTGTGGTAAGGGCGGCCAGGAAAGTCATGATGGCAACCACGGCAGCGAGCGACCGCCCGGCGATCGAACTCTTGGGAACAATCGGTGTCGCCGCCGGCGGCGCTTTGGCGAGCGCGGGAATTTCCGGATTATCCCAGGGCTCCGCCATGGTCGGGAGCGGCTCAGTCATAGACATGAAGGCATCCCTCATGCAGTACCAGGCGGCGAGCGTCGTACTCGTCCATCAAGGCGATGTCGTGGGTGGCGATGACGACGGCGGTCCCCGATTTGTTCAGCTCGATGAAAAGGCGCAGCAGGCGCTGGCCGAGGTTGGGATCGACATTACCTGTCGGTTCGTCGGCAAGGAGAAGCTGCGGGCGCGCGATGACGGCGCGGGCGATGGCGGCGCGCTGTTTCTCGCCGCCCGAGAGAACCGGCGGCAGCGCGCCCAAACGCTCGCCGAGACCGACCCATTGCAGCAGTTCGACTATTTCCGATCGGTATTCGGCCTCTTCCTTGCCGATAACACGCAGCGGCAGCGCAACGTTCTCGTAGGTCGTCATGTGGTCGAGCAAGCGGAAATCCTGGAACACGATGCCGATCCGCCGGCGCAAGGTGGCGCGGCCATTCTTGCTCAGCGTCGCGGTGTCGCGGTCGAACATGGAAATCAGGCCGCGCGTGGGCCGCTGCGACAGGAACATCATGCGCAGGAGCGAAGTCTTGCCCGCGCCCGAGGGACCGGTGAGGAACTGGAATGAACGCGCCTCGATGGTGAAGGCCAGATCGCGCAAAACTTCCGGGCCGAGCCCGTAGCGCAAGCCGACATTCTCGAACCGGATCACGCCGTCCTCCACACGCTTCGCCGCGCGGCGCATTGGCCGACGGGAGCAGCCGCCTGATTCGAACCTCCCACGAGCCTAAGCAGACCCGTGCCGGTCGGCCAATGCAAGCGTTGCCGGGTTGCCGGATTGCTTGAAGCCGAATTTCTGGCGGAAAGATCGGCGTCCACCCTTTCGCGATCCTGCTGAGCAATAGGGCGGTCGAATGACGGCTGGTTTCCCATTCGTTAACGGATTTGGAGTTAGACCGCCGGCAAGGCGTGCTCTGACGCTGATTCGTCGATCTTCGCCCGGATTGTCGGTTCAAGCTCGTTTGCCAAGCTCGCCGATGCTGATCGTCTGCCCCTCCTGCGTTACCTCCTATGATGTCGAGTTGACAAGCCTGGGCTTGCAGGGACGTTTCGTGCGCTGCCTGCGCTGCCGCAAGGTTTGGCACGCAACACCGGGCCGCGCCGAAAAACTCGCCGCCGCCGCCGCCGCGCTCGCCCCTGAGGGCGCGGTCGCCGCCGCCACGACGCAACCCGCCGCGGAATTTGCCGCGGCCCCCGAAGTCAGTGGCCAAACCACGTGGTACGAGCCGCCCCCCGACGTGGCGCCCGGCGGCGGCGCGCGCGATCCAGAATCCGGTCCGGCATTGACCGCGGTCGCGGATGACGATGGCTCTAACGCAGAAGCGCCACCCATTGCTCCGGTCGATCTCGACGAAAGCCGGCCGCCGATTGATGTTAGCGCCGATGATTTCGCCGAACACCGTGCCGAGCCGCGCACCGACGTCGAGACAGCCGCTGCGCGAAAGTGGCCCCGCAACGCCAAAAAACGCCGGGCTGCGCGCTGGCCGCTGCCGCCTTCGCAGAGCGCCGTTCTGGCGCTGCTGCTGATCGATTGCATTCTGGTCGGCTGGCGCAGCGACGTCGTGCGCGTGCTGCCGCAGACGGCGTCGTTCTATGCCTTGATCGGCCTTCCCGTGAATGTCCGCGGCCTCGCCTTCGGCGGCGTCACGACGCACACCGAGCAGCACGAGGGCGTGCCGATCCTGGTGGTCGATGGAAAAATCATCAACACGGCCGGCAAGGCCGTCGGCGTGCCGCGATTGAAGTTCGTCGTCCGCAACGCCGAGCGCCAGGAGATTTATTCCTGGACGGCTGTCCCGCCGCGCCGAGTGGTGCCGCGGAGCAAGACGATCTCCTTCCGCAGCCGGCTCGCCTCACCGCCGCAAGAAGCACGCGATGTGGTAGTGCGCTTCGTCGGTCGCGGCGACATCGTGCCGGCTACACGCTGAAACACCATGGCCCGCATTCTCATCGCCGAAGACGAGGAAGCCCTGGGCGCATTGTGCGCGCGGGCGCTGGCGGGCGACGGCCACGAGGTCAAGACCGCGGCCGATGGCGGCGCTGCGCTCGATGAGCTTGCGCGCCAGGAGGGGCGCTTCGACCTCCTCCTCACCGACATCCGCATGCCGGTCATGGACGGCATCGCGCTCGCGCTTGCCGCGGCGCGGGATTTTCCCGACCTCACCATCCTCTTGATGACCGGCTATGCCGACCAGCGCGAGCGGGCTCACGGCCTCGACGCCATCGTTCACGACATAATCGCCAAGCCGTTCTCGGTGGCCGCGCTTCGCAGCGCGGTGAACGAAGCGCTGGCGGTGAGGGCGCGCGGGTGAGGCTGTTTCCGCGTTTGGTCGGCGCGCTTAACCGAGCGTCCCAGGGATCACGGCGGGGCGCCTTTTTCGATGCCGTCTGATCGGTAAAGGGGAACGGGACCAAGACGACGTCGCCGAATTCGAATGCCATGGCATTCACAACGAGTCGTAAACGTGGTCTTCCGGATTGCTCCAGACTGCGGCCAACGCGGGTTTGCTCGCCTCCATAGCGGCGCGCGTCAGCGATCGCTCTTGCTCTCGGACGGCGATGAACTCGACAAAATCTTCGATCTCGGCGATACGCTCCGCCGGCAGTGCTTGGATCTTTTTCAGCAATGCTTTGGCGTTCAGCATGGGTTCTCGCTTCGAGTTGAGTTGATGTGACCTGAAGGTGGGCGGAAAAATCCGTGGGTCAAGATCGTCGCGCAAAGCGCGCATGTTTTCAATCGTCCTCCGACAGCGCATAGGGCCGCGGCAGCGGTGCGGCGGGCAGGTCCGGATGCGGCCGGCCGAAATCGGGTACGGCCGAATCCTGCCCGATCTCGACGATGCCGCGGCGGATGGCGCGCGTGCGCTCAAAATGCGCGAACAAGACCTCGCCGTCGCCGCGGCGGATGGCGCGCGTGAGCTTCGCCAGGTCTTCGTTGAAGGTGCCGAGCATTTCCAGCACCGCTTCCTTGTTGGCGAGAAACACGTCGCGCCACATGGTCGGATCGGAGGCGGCGATGCGGGTGAAATCGCGGAAGCCGCCGGCGGAGAATTTGAGCACCTCGGAACGCGTCACCTCGGCCAGCTCGTCGGCGGTGCCGACGATGGTGTAGGCGATAAGGT
>JAKAPE010000264.1 GCA_021811945.1 Pseudomonadota bacterium
GCCGGCGCTGATCGGCGGCGGCATACCTCTCAACGTGGCGCGCGCTCGCGCCGGACTCGAGGCGCTCGCCGCGCGGCTGCCCGGCAATCTCGGCGTCGAACAACTCGCCGAAGGCATCGTTGAGATCGCCAACTGGGATCAGGCCAACGCCATCCGGCAGATTACGATCCAGCGCGGCATCGATCCCGGCGCCTTCGCGCTGCTGTCGTTCGGGGGCTCCGGTCCGGCACAATCCCCCGCGGTGATGGAGCTCATGGGGATGAAGACCTGTATCGTGCCGCCCAACCCCGGAAACCTGTCCGCCTTCGGTCTTCTCGCCGTCGATTGGCGCACCGACCGCATCCTCACCAGGGTCATGAACGAGGACGCGATCGATCTTGCGGCCATCGCCGCCATTTACGCATCGCTCGAAGGCGACGCCATGGCGACGCTGGAACGGGATGGCATCGCGCTGTCGCGGATCGCCCTCCGGCGCGAGGCCGATGTCCGCTACGCCGGACAGTCGATGGAAGTGCGCGTGCCCGCCCCTTCCGGCAAGATCGGTTCTGCGTTCGTCGCCGAGCTGATCGCCGCCTTTCATGCCGCGCATTCGAAAACTTTCGGCTACAACTATGCCGGCCAGCAGAAGGTGGAGCTGGTGAATTTCATCGTTTCCGGCTTTGGCATGATTGATCGCCCGCGCATTCCGGAACTGAAAAAGTCGGATACGCCGCCGCAGAGGAGCAGCCGGCAGGTCTATTTCGGCGGCAAGTTCTGCGATACCCCGGTGTTTGCCCGCGCTTCGCTCACGGCGGATTTCGAGCTTGGCGGTCCGGCGGTCATCGAGGAGTTCGGCTCGACCACCGTCGTCTTTCCCGGCCAGCACCTTACCGTCGATCCGCACGGCATCCTGATCATCCGCGCCGCCGGGAAGAACGCAGGAGCGGCGGCGTGAGGAACGTGCATGCCAACGAATGGCCGTGGCCGACGGCGCCGGATCTGCCGCGGCGGGCGATCGATCCGATCGTGCTGCAAATCGTCGAGGGAACGCTCAATTCGATCGAGGCGGAGATTGAATACGCGATCGAGCGGACGGCGCGCTCGCCGATGATCCGCGAGGCTCACGATTACCGCGTGGGCCTGTTTGACCGCTATTGCCGCAAGCTCACCGGCCGCTCCTACTCCGCCATGCCCAATGCCGTGGTACGCGATTTTCCGCCGCACACCATGCAGCCGGGCGACGTGTTCCTGATGAACGACACCTATTTGACCGAGGGCTCGATCGGCCACCTTCCCGATCTCTGCAGCACCGTGCCGGTGTTCCATCAGGGCGAGGTCGTCGCCTATATCCAGGCCTTCGGCCACCACGACGACATCGGCGGCCGCGTGCCCGGCTCGATGCCGGGCACCGCGACGACGGTGTTCGAAGAGGGTCTCGCCGTTCCGCCGATCAAATTCTACAGCGCCGGCGTCCGCAACGAGGCGGCGTTCACCATCATCAAGCGCAACACCCGCGTGCCGGAAATGCTGGCCGCCGATCTCGACAGCGAGGTACAGGCCTGCCTCATGGGCGCGCGCCGCATGACGGAGCTGTTCGAGCGCTTCGGCCGCGAAACGGTCGAGGCCTGCTTCCAGGCAATCCTCGACACCTGTCGAGATATCTTCCGCCATGAATTGCTGCCGAAAATCGCCGACGGCGAATACCGCTGGGAAGACTATGTCGAGCACGACGGTGTCGGCGAGCCGCGCCTGCACAGGCTGGCCCTGACGCTGATCAAGAAAGGCGACCGCATTACCCTCGACTTTACCGGCACCGATCCGCAATCCCCCGGTCCGATCAACTGGCCGGCGGACTATGCCGGCGGCGCTTTCTTGATCAAATGGATCGCGCCGATCCTGCGCAACCTCGCCGACACGTCCGAGCGCGCGGCGGAGATTCACGTCAACGAGGGCGTCTGCGAAGTCTTCGACGTCGTCTTTCCGCCGAAAGGGACGCTGATCACGCCGGAATGGCCGGCGGCGACGAATGCGCGCTCGTTCATCCTCCTGCGCTGCCTCTGTCTCCTCGCCGGCGTCGTCGCGCAGGCCGCGCAAGGCCGCATGCCGGCCGACCAGGAAACCATCCGCTACACCGGCTTTTACGGGATCGACAAGAACGGCAAGCCGTTCCTCTCCCGCGAAGTTCTGGGCGGCGGTTCCGGCGGGCGCTACTATGCCGATGGCAACGACGCCATTCATATTGTGCCCGATTCGCGCAATCAGCCTGCCGAATTCACCGAGACCCGATTTCCGCTCCTGGTGGAAAGGCTCGCTTTGCGCACCGACTCCGGCGGCGCCGGCAAACGCCGCGGCGGTCTCGGCTACGAGAAGCATTACCGCGCGCTGGTCGATTGCCGCACCATCGTCACCGCCGACCGCGTGCGGCTCGGCTGCTACGGCGTCAACGGCGGCAAGGCCGGCAAGCCGTTCGCCGTCACGGTCGATGTCGAAGGCACGCCGCGCGACCTCGGCGGCCTGGTCGATGGCGAACCGGTGCTCGCCGGCCAGGTAGTGCGCGTCGTCACCACCGGCGGCGGCGGCTGGGGGGATCCGCTTGAGCGCGAGGTGGAATTGGTCGAGCGCGACGTGGCCGAGGGCAAGGTTTCGCTCGAAGCGGCGCGCGACGATTACGGCGTCGTGCTCAGGCCGGACCGCGAAGGCAATTTCGTCGTGGACGACAAAGAAACGTCCACGCGTCGCGAGCAGATGAAAAAAGGGCGCGCGGCGCTGCCACCGATGATCGATCGCGGCCCGGGCTTCGAGAAAATGCTCCGCGCCGAGGTCAAGCCGTGGGTTCGTGCGGGGTGACCTACGCTCCACCCACTTGACGCGCAGCCTGATCGGAACGCTCATATTGGTGGTCAAGGAGGAAGGACATGGCCCGGCCGCTGTTCCGCGACGCTGACGCCCTGGCCGCCATCTGCCGACGCCATCACATCCGTCGTCTCTCCTTGTTCGGCTCGGCGCTGAAGGGCATCGACCGGCCCGACAGCGACGTCGATCTGCTCGTCGAGTTTGAACCGGGCGCCAAACCCAGCCTGCTCACCATGGCGAGAATTGAGCTTGAGCTCTCGCCCTTGTTGGGTGGGCGGAAAATCGATTTGCGCACAGCGCAGGATTTGAGCCGATATTTCCGTGACGAGGTCGTTCGTTCGGCGGAGTTGCAGTATGAAGCCCGATGATCGTGTCCGTCTCCGGCACATCGTCGACGCGCTGACGGCTGCGATTCGCTTCACCGAAGGGCGCCACCGCGAGGATTTGGACAAGGACGAGATGTTGACATTCGCTCTCGTTTATGCGGTCCAGATCGTTGGAGAAGCCGCGAGTAAGATCAGCACCGAGTTGCGTGACCAGCACCCGGAGATTCCATGGGAAGACATTGTCGGCATGCGCCATCGCCTGGTGCACGCGTACTCCGACATTAACCACGACATCCTTTGGACCACGGTCACAGAGGCGGCGCCTGAGCTGTCAGTGCAAGTCGAAACGCTTCTCGACCGACGGTAATAACGAGTGGGGACCAAGCATAATGGCCATCGAAGTCGCCAAAGCCGAGCTGAAGAACGTGCAGGATGCGTCCGGCCTCGAAGCCGCGCTCAAGCAGGGGCAATTCCGCGCCGACGAGGTCATTGCCGTGATCGGCAAGACCGAAGGCAACGGCGGGGTCAACGATTTCACCCGCATCCTCGCCGACCAGGCGTTCCGCGGCGTGCTGCGCAGGCTCGGGAGCCGCTCCGAAGCCGAGATTGCGCAAATCCCGATGGTCTGGTCGGGCGGCTGCGACGGTGTAATCACGCCGCACGCCACGATTTTCGCCCGCAACGCCAAGACCGGCGCGGCGGCGAAATCGCGGCTCGTCATCGGCACGGCGATGAGCGCGGAGATTTTGCCCGAAGACATCGGCCGGCCGGCGATGGTGGAAAAAGTCGCCGACGGCGTGCGCGCGGCGATGCGCAATGCCGGTATCGCCGATCCGGCCGACGTGCATTACGTGCAGACGAAGACGCCGCTCCTCACCATCGAGTCGGTCAAGGACGCGCGCGCGCGCGGCAAGGAGGTCGCCTGCGAGGTGCATGAGTCGATGGGCGTGTCGAACGGCACCACCGGGCTCGGTATCGCGGTCGGCCTAAGCGAGATCAAAATGCCCAAGGCCGAGGAAATCTGCCGCAACCTCGATCTTTTTTCTTCGGTCGCCTCCTGCTCGTCCGGCGTCGAGCTGACGCAGGCGCAGATTGTGCTGCTCGGCAACAAGGCCGGCGCCGGCGGCCGGTTCCGCATCGGCCACTCGGTCATGAAGGACGCGCTCGACATCGACGGCATCTACGCGGCGATCCGCAGCGCCGGCCTTGACCTGCCGGCGCGACCTCGGGCGGAAGATCTCGACGGCCGCCTGGTCAACTGCTTCATCAAATGCGAAGCCGACCGCCGGGGCATGCTGCGCGGGCGGCGTCAGATCATGCTCGACGATTCCGACGTGCCTTGGCATCGCCATGCCAAGGCCGCGGTCGGCGGCGTCGCCGCGGCGGCGATCGGCGATCCCGCGGTATTCGTCTCCGTCGACGCCATGCACCAGGGGCCGCAGGGCGGCGGGCCGTGCATCGCCATCATCGACGCGGGGGAGTAACCCGTGCGTCCGGCATATAGGCGGCAGCGCGAGGGCGGGTGTCCATGGCGGACCTGAGCCTTGTGCGCCAATCGGCCCGTGAGCTGGCGCGGCTCATCCGCACGCGCGCGATCAGCCCGGTCGAGGTGCTCGAGGCCCATCTCGGAGCGATCGCGGCGGTCAACCCGAAGCTCAACGCCATCGTCACGCTCGCCGCCGAGGAGGCGCGCCACGCCGCGTGGCTCGCCGAGAGCGCGGTGATGAAGGGGGAACCGCTCGGCGTGCTGCATGGTCTGCCGGTAGCGATCAAGGACGTGACGCCGACCGCCGGCATCCGCACGACCTATGCCTCGCCGCTTTACAAGGATCATGTGCCGAACGAGGACGCCGAAGTCGTGCGCCGCCTGAAGGCGGCCGGCGCCATCGTGCTCGCCAAGACCAACACGCCGGAATTCGCCTGCGGCGCCAACACCAACAATGAGCTGTTCGGTCCCACCCGCAATCCGTGGAATCCGGCGCTGAGCCCGGCAGGGTCGTCGGGCGGCTCGGCGGTCGCGGTCGCTACCGGTATGGTGCCGATCGCCCACGGCACCGATTTCGGCTGCTCGATCCGCATTCCCGCGGCATTTTGCGGCATCGTCGGCATCCGGCCGACGCCGGGCTTGATCCCGAGCCATCCGCTTCGTCTGCCCTGGGATCCGGGGGAAGTGCCGGGACCGCTCGCGCGCGATGCCGAAGACGCCGCGCTTTTCCTCGACGCGACCGCCGGCTTCAGCCGCATATCGCCGATATCGGTCGCGCCGCCGTGGCGAAGTGCGCGCGCCGAGCTCGAGCGCGGCGGCGACGCGAAAGGCCTGCGCATCGCTTATGTCTCGGACATTGCCGGGATCGGTGTCGAGGCGGAAGTCGATTCGATCTGCCGCAACGCGGCGGCGGCATTGGGCGGCCAGGGCGCCAAAGTGGAGCACATAGAGTTCGATGCCAGCGGCGGCCGCGCCCCCTATCAGACCTGGCGCGGGTTCTGGATGGTCGGCCAGCAATACCAGCGTCTGAGCCAGATCGAGCGGTTCGGCAGCAACCTGCGCGGCAATGTCGAAGCGGGCCTGAAATTGACCGCGCTCGATTATGCCGCGGCCGAGCTCAAGCGGGCGGAGATATTTCATCGCTTCCGCGCGCTGTTCGAGCGATACGACGTTTTGCTCACGCCGGCCGCGCCGGTAAAGCCGTATCCGATCGAGATGAGCTTCCCCAACCGCATCAACGGCAAAAACTTCGACAATTATATCGACTGGATCGCACCCGCTTATCTGATCACCCTGGTCAGCCTGCCCGCGGCCACCGCGCCGGCGGGCCTATCCGCGGACGGCCTGCCTGTCGGCATGCAAATCGTCGCTCCCCGGTTCGAAGAGCCGTTGATCCTGAGCGTCGCGCGCCTGATCCACCGGGCAAGCGGCGTCGGTTGGCCGCCGTTCGCCGCGATCTGATACCAGCGGCAACAAATGCTGAGCCATGTTCCGTCACCCTGAGAGGATGTGAAGGATTCCGCTTTGCGTGAAGCGTTCGCGGTCATGACAAATGCGGCCACATGCAAGCGCTGCTTGCGGCGGCCATTTATCGACCCGTCTGAGTGGCGCTGCCA
>JAKAPE010000265.1 GCA_021811945.1 Pseudomonadota bacterium
CGCTGGGAACCCATCCATCATGCATGCCAAATTCCAAGCCCAGCTGAAATGCAAATTACCTAGGAAATGCGCGGGTTTGCCAGCATCCAGACCCTAAATTCACCCACTCGATTCCCTGAAGACCCAATGTTATTGGTGCGAAGCTCCCGCGAACTGTGGCTAATCTTTTTCAGAAACGTTGAGTTGGCCAGCAAAAACTCCACATAACGTGGCCGCACTACGGCGACGACAAATGGTTCGGCATCGCGCATTTGCAACGCAAACAAAGACAGTACGGTGTTTGAGAATGTTCCGGTGCGAGCTTCGGAAAATCGAATTGCATAACCGCCGCCGACGTACACGCTTCTAATCTTGGTTGGCCGGAAACGACGGCAGAAGGCACCTTGGATGTCGGCTTTGTCAGCCGTGGGATTCTCGGCCTTATAGTCCTTGATGAATTTGATCGCAGATTGGAGGGCGGCAACCATTGAGTCATCGACTCAGTGATGGCTCTAGGCTTAGTTTCGTATGGTAAATCAACAATGAACGGTAGCTGCGGGACAACCGACGGCCGGGCGGCGCGAACTGACCCGCGAGTGGCGATACCGGCCACTGAAGTCGCTGCGCCGATTTCCGATTGTGCCACTTCGCGTAGGTCAGCTCGTGGTCGCCGGTTGAGCAAAGCGGACATGATCTCGCATTGTGGCCGCGCGTGAGCGTGGCTCCCTGCCTCACGGGCAAGAGAGGACGCAACCGCGCCAGCTACGACCGCCCGTACACCGGGACCACGGCGCCGCGGGTGACGCGGTTTTCCGGCGAGGCAAGGAACAGGATGGTCGCGGCGACCTCCTCGACCTTCGGCCAGAGGTTGTAATCGGCTGTTGGCATGGCGCGGCGGTTGGCGGGAGTATCCAGGATCGAGGGGGCGACGGCGTTGACGAGAATGCCGTCCCTCGAAACCTCCTCGGCGAGCGCGACGGTCAGGGCGGCGACGGCGGCCTTGCTCGCGGTGTAGGCAGTCATGCCGGCGCCGCTTCGCCATTCCAGCGCCGGCCGGGCGGCGACATTGACGATGCGGCCGCCGCGGGCCGCCATGGCGTTCGCCGCGGCGCGGCAGCATAGGAAAGCGGTGACGACGTTCATGTCGAGCTGCTGCCGCAGCGTCGCGGCGGTTGTGTCGCGCAACGGTCCGGCGGCAAAGCCGCCGGCGAGATGGATCGAGGCCCACAGCGGCGCAATCCCCGCATAGAGGCGCGTGACAGCCGCCTCCTCGGCGAGCGTGCCGGTGACGCGGAGCGCCACGCGCTGATGCTCGCGCAGCGGGAAGCGCTGCGCCTCGCCCAGGTCGCGGCAAGGCACGTGGCATGTGGCGCCCGCGGCGAGCAGCGCTTCGACCACCGCCCTCCCGAGCGCGCCTCCACCGCCGGTGATCACGATCTGACGATCGCGGAAGTCCATACTGCTGTCCTCGTCGATATCATCGCCGAACTTCCGTCGCACGCAAGGTCGCGACGAACATTTGATATCCTGCGCCACGAATGCGCAAGAAGCGAATCAGCGAACGAACGGGATAACGGAGGCTCAGTGGCCGATTTCGATCTCGCCATCATCGGCGGCGGCATCAACGGCGCCGGTATCGCGCGCGACGCCGCCGGCCGCGGCCTCAAGACCGTGCTCATCGAGCAGAACGACCTTGCCTCCGGCACGTCGTCGGCCTCCTCGAAGCTCATTCACGGCGGACTGCGCTACCTGGAGCACGGCGCGCTGCGGCTGGTTGGCGCCGCGCTCAGCGAACGCGAGGTGCTGCTGCGCATGGCGCCACATCTCATCCGGCAGATGCGCTTCGTGCTGCCGCTCGATGCGGCACGGCGTTCGCCGCTCGCGCTGCGGCTCGGCCTCTTCATTTACGACCTGATCGGACGGCGCCAGATTTTGCCGCCGACCCGTGCGCTCGATCTCATCGTCGACCCGGCGGGTCTGCCGCTCAAGCGACGTTTCCAGCATGCCTACGAATATTCCGATTGCCTTGCCGATGATTCGCGCCTTGTGGTCCTCAACGCGGTCGATGCCGCCGAGCGCGGTGCGGTCGTGCGCACGCGCACGCGCGTCACGCGCGCCGAGCGCGGCGAGGTGTGGCGGCTCATCCTCAACGCACACGGCGAGCGCGATGTGGTGAGTGCGCGGGTGTTGATCAACGCCGCGGGTCCGTGGGTCGGGATGGTCGCCGAAACGCTGCTGCGGCAGGTCGCGCCGCGGCGCCTGCGGCTCGACAAAGGCACCCACATCGTGGTGCCCCGGCTCTACGAGCATGATCGCGCCTATATTCTGCAGACCGCCGACGGCAGGGTCGTCTTCACCATTCCCTTCGAACATGATTTTACCCTCGTCGGCACCACCGATCGGAGCTTTAGCGGCGATCCGTCCGCGGCGGCGCCGACGACCGAAGAGATCGACTATCTCTGCGGCGCGGTGAACGAATATTTCCGCACGGCGATCGCCGGCGCGGACGCGGTGTGGGCTTTTGCCGGCGTTCGCGCCCTCTATGGCGATGGCGGTAAGAAGCCCCAGGACGTCGGACGTGACTACGTTCTCAACCTCGAGAAGCGCTTCGGCGAGGCGCCGCTATTGACGGTCTACGGCGGCAAACTGACCACCTATCGCCGCCTGGCCGAGGACGTTCTCGGCCGCCTGGCGCATTTTTTCCCGCCGTTGCGGCGGTGGACGGCAGAAAGCCCGTTGCCGGGCGGCGACTTCGCCTATGACGGCGTCCCGGCATTGATCGAACGTACGCGGCGCAGCTGGCCGTTTCTGACGGCGTCGCATGCACGGCGCCTCGTTGGCGCCTACGGCACGCGCGTGGAAAGGATATTGAAGACGGCCGCGCGGCTCGACGAGCTCGGCCGGCGCTTCGGCGCCGATCTGACCGCTGCCGAGATACGCTATCTGATGACGAAGGAATTTGCGCAGACCGCCGACGACGTGCTGTGGCGGCGCTCAAAGCTCGGGCTGCGCTTTTCCGCGGCGCAACGCGCCGATCTCGACCGCTTCATGGCGGAGAGCGCCCGCTGATCGCGATATTGCGCCCGAAGCCGAGGCGCGAGGATGGTCGCGGCGCCGCCGTCTTCGCTGGATCGCTTCGCCGTGCGGCGACGAATATCCAATTTGCTCAAATTTTATGAATATACTTGACGCGAATTTTATCCGCTTATGGTGATTTCGCCGTGAGAAACTCATCGTCCCCGCGGGCGGCATTTGTCGGGGCGTTCATGGCGCAGGTCGCAAGCCAGATCGCAAGGCAGCTTGAAGCGCTCAAGGTGCTCATCGTCGACGACGAGCACACCATGCGCAAGGTAACGCGTTCGCTCCTGCAGGCGATCGGAGTGAGGGACATCCACGAGGCGAGCGACGGCCAACGCGGCCTGGAAGCGATTTGCGCGCTTGCTCCCGACGTCGTCATCCTCGACTGGGAAATGCCCTATCTCAACGGGCCGGAGTTCATGCGCCGCGTGCGCTCGCCCGGCACGTTTCCGCGGCCCGACGTGCCGGTGATCATGCTGACCGCCTACGGTGAGCGCTCGCGCGTGATCGAAGCGGTGCGGCTCGGGGTAAACGAATTCCTGCTCAAGCCCGTGTCCTCGAAGGCGCTGCTTGCGCGCCTCGTCTCCATCCTTGCAAGGCCGCGCCGGATGGTGAGAAAAGGCGCCTACTATGGACCGGAGCCGCGCCAGCTCTCCAGCTACAAGCCGGAATGCGATCCCGGGATCGGCCAAATCGTCGTGGTCGATTGAGCGGCCTTAACGCCGCGTTCACCACGTCGGCACAGGCGACGGTTTCCGCCGGCATGCGTGGCCGGCACTTGCGCGTTGCTCTTTACGGTCCGGCAAGGCGGCGATGCTCTCATGGCCGAGGGCGGGCAAGAGCGGGCAAGAGGCGCGTCTCTCTGGCGGCCGGCGCATGATGTCATCGAAACTGTCGAAAAACGATCTTGCCGATCTCGTTCAGTCGCTCTGCGTGTTGGTGGTCGATGACAACCAGTACATGCGCAAGATCATCCGCACCCTTCTGGTCAATTGCGGCATCAAGGACATTTACGAGGCGGCCGACGGCATCGCCGCGCTCGATATCATTCGCACCGTCGGTCCCCACACGGTAATCCTCGATTGGGAAATGCCGCTTCTTAGCGGCGCCGAATTGGTCCGCATTGTGCGCTCGCCGGGCGTGTTTCCGGTGCCGGACGTCCCCATTATCATGCTCAGCGGCCATGGCGAACGCTGGCGGGTCGTCGAGGCCATGCGGCTCGGCGTCAACGAATATCTGGTCAAGCCGGTTTCGGCGAAGGCCCTTTATGATCGCCTGGTCTCGATCACGACGCAGCCGCGTCCGGCCGTGCAGCTTGGAGAGTATTACGGTCCCCGGCCGCGCAACCCTACGGCCGCCAGTGCCGACAACGACATCCTCTTGACCGGTGCCGCCGTGGGGGTGGCGAACTGAAAGCGCCGCGGCCGGCGGCGAATGATCGCTCCCCTGGCGGTCGGAGCGCCAAACCGGGCAAATTTTCGACTCGACAAACGCGATGTCACGACGCACTTTCTGCCGCCATCGGGAAAATGCATGGGGCTGCGTCGGTAGCTGCTTATCTCTGCAATGTTCGCGCGATGCCGATTACTCCGTTTCTGACCGGCCAACCCTTCGAACCAGAGGTGGTTCGCGTGATGTCTGTCGCCTTCGACGATGTGTGCCGATCGTTGCGCCTGCGCCCGGGTTCCGACCCGGAATCAGAGATTGTCGCCAAGAAGATCATCGAGTTGGCGCAGCGCGGCGTGCGCGACGCCGCCGCGCTTAGCGCGCGCGTGCTCCAGGAAATCGGTCGCGGCAAATGACCCGGTCTTGTTGTCGGCGGCATCGAGTTGAGTAAAATTCCGAGTTCGGTTCTCACCTTGTTCGGTTTTCACCTTGTCATGACCCTCGGCATCGGCGTCCGAGGCGGAAACGTGCGGAAAGCCGCGTTTCGGCCGCCGCATGCCTCTAATCTGGAATGTTGCGGCCGGAGTGCGGATGCCTGACGTTGGCTCGAGACAAGACTTTGCCCCGTCGGCCGATTCCGCTTTGCGACCGCTGTTGCGCATCGAAGCCGTGAGCAAACGCTTTCGCGGCTTCGCGGCGGTCGATCGGCTCTCGCTCGATATCTTTCAGGACGAATTCTTCGCTCTGCTCGGGGCGTCCGGTTGCGGCAAGACCACGCTTCTGCGCCTGGTGGCCGGGCTCGAGATCCCGAGCGCCGGCCGTATTCTACTCGACGGCGTCGATCTCGCCGGCGTGCCGCCGCACCGCCGGCTGGCGCGGCTTCACAGCCTTTTTTGCCGAACTTTCCCTCGACAATTACGCCCTCATCGGTTCTGATCCCCTTTACCTGCTGTCCTTTGTCAAGAGCATAGAGATCGCCGCCTTCTCGACGCTCATCCTGCTCGTCGTCGGCTATCCGATCGCCTATGCGATCGCGCGCACCCCTCCGCGATGGCAGGCCGTGCTCGCTGTGCTCACCGTGCTGCCGTTCTGGACCTCGCTGCTGATCCGCGTCTATGCATGGATGAACATTTTGCAGCGCGACGGGCTTCTCAACGACGTGCTCATGGCGCTCTCGATCGTGAAGGAGCGGCCGCCCTGGCTCGCGACCGACACTGCCGTCTATATCGGCATCGTCTATTCCTATCTGCCGTTCATGGTGCTGCCGCTCTATGCGACGTTGGAGAAGCTCGACGAGTCGCTGCTCGAGGCGGCCGCCGATCTCGGCTGTCCGCGTTGGAAGCGGTTCTGGCTGGTGACGTTGCCGCTGTCGTCATCCGGCGTGGTCGCCGGAGTCCTGTTGTGTTTCATCCCCATTGTCGGCGAGTTCGTCATTCCTGATCTCCTCGGCGGGTCGCGCTCGCCGATGATCGGGCAGACGATCTGAATGGAATTTTTCGGCAACAAGGATTGGCCGGCCGCTTCCGCGGTCGCCATCGTCCTGGTGTGTCTCCTGGTGACGCCCATCGTCGTCCACCAGCGCCAGGCGATGCCGGCAGCGGAGCGTGACTGACGAAGCGGGAGCGATCATGCGCAGGCTGTCTGCCTTCAACCTTGCCGCTATTGTTGTCGGCCTCTGCTTTCTTTATCTGCCCATCGTCGTTCTGGTGGTCTACTCGTTCAATGCATCACGGCTGGTAGCGGTGTGGGGCGGCTGGTCGACCCGGTGGTACGCCGCGCTGATCGGCGACGCGCCGCTCGTCGATTCA
>JAKAPE010000266.1 GCA_021811945.1 Pseudomonadota bacterium
TGCCCTGACTGCACTTGCTGAACGGCCCGGATCCTGATGGCTTCCAAGGTCTTGTGGTCCAGCTTGCGCGCATCTTGCTTCGGCATGTCTTCAGCATACGCCCAATAACGTCGGATGTGAAGATATTCATGAACTGATTAGTAAATCCGACCGGGTAGTCGGTATCGGCGACGTTGAGACAGCAGACATCGTGGACGCGCGAGCGGGGCATGGCGTCGATTACCGCCTCGGCCAGATCGCCGTGCGGGTCGATGACGGCGACGCCGCGGCCAGCAAAAATATCCGCCATCGTCAAATTGAACAGTACGGTGCTCTTGCCTGAACCAGACTTGCCGAGCAGAAATACATGCCGCTTGCGCTCGGCTTCGGTGAGCACGATCGGCGCCCCGCCGGGCGCGGTCGCGATGGAAGGTGGAGAATCCGGCTGCATAGGCCCCGGAACAGCTCCCGGTGCGAGCACGGCGTCAAACGCGTGCCGGCCAACAGTGCCTTGTGGAGTGAGGCATCGGCCCGCCGGGCAGTACGATGTTCTGCCGGCGCGGTACGTCGGGAGCTGTCCCGGAGTGCGCAGCGCGGCCACCCCGTCTTACCCATTATACGGGGTCGTCCAGCATCTTTGTGTGGACAGCGCGCGAGCGCAGGCCGCGCTGCGCCGGTCTTTGGTGTTCGGTTTTCAGCCGCAAGCACGACCGTGCGAGGACGAATTTGCCTGGTACTTTCACCCCCCAGCGTTCGTCGGAGACCTCGCACCGAAGGCGCGCTCCGACGCGCCGGAGGTGCGAGGTCGTCCGGCGGAGCCGGCCGACCCAATGCCGACAGCCGAGCACGACCGGCCGAATGGCCGGCGGCGAGGCCGCCAGCGCGCCGTAGCTTTGGCGATGAGCCATGCCCCAGCATGGCGATATCGCACGGCGCGTGGCGGCATTGGGTCGGGCGGCAACGCCCGACGAACGCTGGGGGAAATAGTGAGCACCTGCAAGGAATTGCGGGTGCGGAGTGAGCCGTCGAAGGCATATACCAGCTTATGCCGTCGTTTATGCCGTCGCGGCTTTCCTTTTCTTCAAGAAATGAGCGTTATTTTTATATGAGTATTATTTCTTCTGAATATTCTCATATAGAAAGACCGGCCGATTTTGCCGCTCCTGAGCGGCGAAGACTGCCGGTCAAGACCGGCGAATTTTGCCGGTCTGGGACGGCGGTGTGGATTTCTTCAAAGTGATGTGCAGCCGGTAGAAATTGGTCTTGCCAAGGTCGCGTTGGATGATTTCCAGAAGGTTTTTGCCGTCAAGCTCCTTGAGGTACGTGCGGACGCTGCGCTCCCCCGCCCCCATGTCATGCGCAAGCTTTGTCTGGCCGGGAAAGCAGCCGTCGTCATACCAAGCGTATTTGAGCAGCATGGCGTAGGCGAGCTTGGCGCCCACCGAAATATTCGCGTTGGTGAGGATGAAATTCGGGACCTGCGTGAAGCCAGATTGAGTTGCGCGGTCGGCGCCGACCAGCTCGATATTTCGCTCCTTTATGATCTCATCGATCCGCCGGACAGAGCCGAATTCCATGTGCCCATTATACGGCGCGGCCAGACTTGGCACTGAGTTATCCCCCTTTCGTTTCCGGCGGCGGCGGCCCGAGCAGCGGCGTCAGCATTTCCTGCAAGCGGCCGGTCAGGATGTTGGTCTCTTTGACGCGCTCAAGCAGCACCGTGTTTTGCTCGCGCAGAAACGCATTTTCTTTTTCGAGGTGCTCAACATACACGGTCTGGTAGTCGCGCTCGGGCGCGGCGGGGCGCGCCTGGGCGTCGGGGGTCAGGTCGTCTTGCAAAGGCAAAATTGCCGATGGTTCCAGCGCGCGCTCGGGCGCGGCGGGGCGCGCCTGGACGCGGCCGGCCGCGACCAGGGCGTCGTGAATTTGCGCGATATGCCGATCGACGGATTCGGGTGTGATGAGATACTTTTCGCCGAACTCCGTCTCGACTTTCTGACAAGCAAGATCGCCGCGGACGCAATATTTTTGAATGCGCCGGATCGTGCGCGGAATGCCGGCTTGCTCATACCGCTGGGCGGCGTCCTCGACGGTGAGAGAGGGGGGAGCGTCGGCGGGCGCGGCGGGGCGCGCCTGGGCGTCGGTCATGATTGGATGATAACGCGGCGCGTCTCCACCTCGCGCCGGTTATCCACAGAACGGAAACGGCATTTTCCGTGTGCCTCGATCGTTTGCGGAGAAGCTATTGGTGCGCAGCGATCTCGTCAGTCGGTCAGCCGGACTTTCTCACCGCGGCCGTTGGTCCATTGAAACTCAAGCGGGTCCCGGCCAGCGAGAGACTGGCGGTCGGCGAACAGGAAAAACCCGGAGCCGTTGCCGCCGGTGATATTGTCTACTGCGGCAAGCATGTGCTCGACCCTCGGCGGCGAGCTGGTGAGAAACATCACGCGCACGTTTTGGATACCGAGCTGGTCGATATGCCTTCGGGCACGCCAGCCGTCGTAATAGATTTCGAGCTTGCGGCGGATGCTGCGGTGGTCGCTTGTGCTGCGTTCGATCGGGATGGTGCCGCGATCAAGCTCAAATATGACGAAGGTGTCGAAGGTGGCGGTGCCACTATCGAAGCGCAAGCCAAACAAGGCGTCGGGGACGACCGACAAGCGCTCCTGCTCGCCGCGAATGAATTTATCAACGGTCCAGCGCAGCGGGTAGCGCGCCGTTCGCGCCCGCGGCGGCGCGGCGGCCAGGATTTCGGGTTGGCGTATGATCTCGGCGTTGTTGATGTCGAGTTGTTGGCTCGGCGAGGTGCGGTGAGTTTTGCGGCAGGAAAGTTCCAGGCTGGTCAAGAATTCGGCAACCGCCAACGTGTGCTGTATGAAAATCACGCCGGCGCGCTTGTTTTTCTCTGTCCAATCGACACGGTCGATGGGGTCGCCGAATTCGCGCAGCATGGCGGCGCCGCGGGGCGCCATGCCATAGACCATCGGCGTCGGGCCGGTGATGGCCAAGTGATTGAGCTGGGCAAGCGGTCGATCAAGATACCCGTGGTCGTAGAGGCCACGAAGCCGGGCGAGCACGTTGGAAGCGTTGCCGCCGTCAAGCGCAATGAGCTGCGCCGAAGAGAGGAAGCGGTGCCACGCGATATGCCGCAACAGGGCGAGATCGCGTGCCGTGAGCTGCATGGTGCGCGGAGCCGCGGCGCGTTCAAAGCGCCGTGCGCGTTGCGATGATTGCGTGACGCCCATCATCTTTACAATTCTACCGCGCATCTCGAAACGGTCTGATGCTACACGCTGCCGCCGGACGCTTGCGGCGCGTCGGCGGCCTTTTCGGCGGTTTCCGCCGCGGCAGTTGCCGTATCTTTGCGCGGCCGGCCGCGCCGCGGCGCTGACGCGGTGTTGGCGGTTTCGTCAAGACCGAAGAGTTCGCGCAGCCCAGCGTCGATGCGCTCGCGCTCCGCGATGAGGGCTTTCGCCTTGGCGATGTTCACGTCGATAGTCATGGCTGCTTCTCCGGTTTCGGCTGACGATCCTTGAGACGCTGAACGCGGTAACCTGCCGGCTCCTTGATTGTGGTTGCCTTGCTTGCGTCCACAATGAGCCGGCGCTCGCGGTCGGCGACGGCAGCTTGCGCGGTTGCCATCGGAATTGCCGAACCGCTTTGTTCGAAAATCCTCAATCGTATGGCTGCGAAGGAATGCTCGTCCGCCACGACGCTGCGCACCTTCGGCACGCGCACACGAGTAGCCATCCGCCCGTCGGCACCGACGTAGGCAATGCGCGCCGCGCCAGTCGTGAGCGAGAGCAGCTCCTGCGCCGCCGCGTACAACATGGCGTCCTTGCCGTGCACGGCCGACGGCAGGTTCTGGTAGGCCGGCTCGATGCCTTCCGAATAGCCGCGCGTCTCGGTGGTGCCTTTCGTGCGGCCCCTGCTCGTCGAGTGGCCGACGGTTTCCCCGCGCGTCATGGTGTGGGACGTGCCGTCGGTCTCCGCCGTGCTGCTCACGGTCGTCGTTGACGAGCTTGTGGTGTCCGACCGGCCGGTGGAGTCGGTTACCTCGTCCGGATCG
Source organism: Pseudomonadota bacterium (assembly GCA_021811945.1). Taxonomy (GTDB): domain Bacteria; phylum Pseudomonadota; class Alphaproteobacteria; order Rhizobiales; family Xanthobacteraceae; genus BOG-931. The sequence goes on from JAKAPE010000266.1 coordinate 4,049, forward strand.
GAGCGCGAGGCGCTCTCCCCGGAGCTGTCGGTGCTGCTCCTCCCCGCCGTCTCCGAGGTGCTTTCGGAGTGCGTCACCGAATGATCTGTCCCGAACGCTTCGGACTCGGTGACCGATTCTGACTCTCCCGTTGTGACGGTCTGCGACCGACTGTGCGCCGCGCTCGCGCTGTGGAACAGCGTGCGGCGATGGCCGACGACCGTCGGCTTGATCAGTGCTGCAACCGGCCGCTCCAGATCGAGCGGCATGACGGCTTCGGCAAGTTCGGCCGCTTCCCGCGGGTCCTTGATGCGGAACACGACCTTGATGTTCGGGCCTTTGCACACGGCTTCGCGCACCGGATCGTCCGGACGGCCCAATTGCGCGAGCCACTGGTGGGCGGCCACGATGGCAACGCCATGCTTGCGCACCTCCGCCAGCATGTTGGGAATATCGCCCGAGAGATACCGGTGACATTCGTCGAGATACGCGACGAACATGCGCTCCGGCCGCCGCCGGCGGCGCGCATGGAAAAACACGAAGCGCGTCAGCAGCCGGCCGAGCATGTCGGCGCCCTGCTCGTAGACCTGCGCGCCGCCGGCGAGGTTGCAGAGGATGATATGACCCTCGTCCATCGCCTGCCGCAGGTCGATGGTACTCCGTGCCTGGCCGACGATGGTGCGCATGGTCGGCGAGCGGACCAGCTTGGCGATGCGGTTGAGCGGCCCCACGACCTCCGCGCGGAAATCCCGCCGGCCGCCTTTCTCAAGCCCGATGTGGTGCAGCCAATCGATCTCGTCGTGCGCGTAGCTGTCCTCAAGCTGCTCCAAAACCCGTGCCCGTATGCCGTGCCGGTCGTCCGGATCGAGCAGCAACCGCGCCTCGGCGAGCGTCATGCCCTGCTCCGAAAGCGCGGTGAACGTCGCCGTCAGCACCCGCTGGATGGTCGGCTTGCTGTTGCCGTCCTCATCGCCCCACAACCGCTCGAAGGCCTCAAAGACGGCTTCCGCGACGACGGAATGTGCCGTCTCGGCATCGGGCGGCGAGAGCGGATTGAAGCCAAAGGTGTGCGAAGTCGCGTTCGGATCGATGAGGTGCAGCGTCCGCGTGCGATCGAAACCTTGCCCGGCGATCCACGCCAGCAGCGAGCGATACAAACTGCCCGGATGGTTGCCGTGCGGATCGATCACCAGCACGCCGCGCCCGAGGACGATGTCCTGCCGGATCAGGTGTTCGAGCAGGTTGGTCTTGCCGCTGCCAGTCGCGCCGATCACGTGCATATGCTCAAGCCGGGCGCGCTCCGGCAGCACAAGCGGCCGATCACGGCTGTCACGGCCGAGCACGACCGCCCCGGAATCAAACGGGATCGGTGGCTCGGCGCGAGGCCGGGCAAGCAGGCCGCCAAGCTTGGGGTGGCGCTCAATGAGCGCGCGCTCTTTCAGGGCCGCCAATTCGGCCGTCCTGGTGCCCGGCGCCCGATACCGCTCCGCCAACGCCGCCACTATCCCGCCTCCACCATCGCTTTGACCCGGCGCAGCAGCTCCACCGCAGCGCGCTGCGCCGCCGTGTCGGCGCCGTCCGCCTCCATTTCGGCGATCGCGATATTGACGCGCGCAATCCGCTGGTCGAACCAGGTGGCCACGTCGAGGCTCTGGCTCTGGATAACGCTCACCAGCTCGCAGGCGATCTTGATCGCCGCTGCTTCCGCCGTCTTGCTGTCCACTTCGGCGTCGCCCCGCCGCGCCAGCATCCGCGCGCGCCCGAGCTTGAATTTCAGGGCCTTGAACTTCTCCGCCGCTTCGAGCGAATGGGCGGCCTCCAACGTGGCCCGCCGGTCCTCCAGCAGTTCCTTCTTCCGCCGCTCAAGGGCACGCTCGCGCCGGTGCGCCGCCTCAGCGATCCGCCCGCGTTCATCGGCCATGAAGGACGCGTAGATTTCGCGTCCGACGGCCGCGTTTGCTTGAAACGCCCGCGCCACCTCGTGGGCGTGTTGGAGCGTCTGGACGGTATTAGCCGTTTCCTCAATGCAGCGACGCATCGCAACGGCGAGCGCACGCTGCGATTCCAGCGCGTCGATCGGTCGGGTAGGATCGAGGCGCGGACCGGGCTTCGAATGATGCCGACGTTTCCTCGATCCTCCCTATCATTCCGTACGGCGGGTTTTCCCCGATACGGCTGGAAGGCTGGCA
>JAKAPE010000267.1 GCA_021811945.1 Pseudomonadota bacterium
GCGCTGATCGGCGACGCGCCGCTCGTCGATTCGGCCTTCATCAGCGTCCGCCTGGCGCTGGTCTCGGCGAGCGCGGCAACGGTTCTGGGCACGTTCGCGGCGCTCAGCCTCGCGCGTTTCGGCCGCTTTCGTGGCCGGCTCCCGTTCGCGGCCATGATCTATGCGCCGCTCGTGATGCCGGAGGTGATTACGGGACTGTCGCTGCTGCTGTTCTTCGTCGCGGTCGCCGTCGATCGCGGGTTTTGGACGGTCGCCATCGGCCACACGACCATGGCGATGTCTTTTGTCACGGTGGTCGTGCAGTCGCGCCTCGTCGACTTCGACATGAGCCTGGAGGAGGCCGCGACGGACCTCGGGGCTTCGCCACTGCGGACCATTTTCGCAGTGACTTTGCCGCTGATCCTGCCGGCCATCGCCGCGGGCTGGATGCTTGCTTTCGCGCTCTCCCTCGACGACCTCGTTATTGCCAGCTTCACCACCGGACCCGGCGCAACCACGCTGCCGATCCGCATCTATTCGCAGGTGCGTCTCGGCGTAACGCCGGAGATGAACGCCGTATGCAGCATCATGGTCGGCGTGGTCGCTGTCGCAGTGATCGCCGCGTCGCTGCTTGCCAAGCTTACGACTGCAAAGGGAGCACCGGCGCGGGTTCGTTGTTGAATGGAACGAGCCGACGGCGATGAGCGACTCAAGGAGAGGTCTTGGGCGGCGCCGGGGCAGTGTGGGTCACGGGGGTCGTTAGGATGCGGTTGATCACCGCGCGCACGGCGCTGCTGGCGTTGCCGTCCTTGATCGCTTCCAGCAGGGGAGCGGCAGCGCCGGAGCGGCGTATCAGGCTCCGCGGATCCGGCAGCAGGATCGGATCGTCCCACTGACCCTGCACCACGAAGGGCAATTCGAACTCATTGGCGGTTGCACTCGAAACCAGCGTTGCCGTTCCCTTGAGATCGAGGTCGCGCGTGGGGACCGAGGCTTGGCCGCCGATGGCGACATGCACCGACGGGCCGTCGATATGCATGTTTTCGACCGAAATCAGACCGCGTGCAAGCTTGAGGCTCAACGCCAACTGGGCGAACGGGGTGTGCCCCCGGCGGTAGTCGCCGGTGCCGCCGAGCGGCCGCTGCTCGAGCCGTCGCAGCAATTGCTCGACATTGATGCCGACGAGCGCGCCATCATGGGCGGTGAGGCTTGCCGCGCCGCCGAGCGTATTGGTCACGGCCAGAACGGAAGTGCCCGATCCTGCAATGTCGAGCGCGAGATTGCCGCGGCCGTCAAGCCGGCGCACCCCGAACATCTGGCCGAGACAGCTTTTCAGATCGACGTTGGTGAATTGCAGATGTGAATTGACCGCAACGCCACCGTTGGCGCTGGCGAGCCCGAGCGATCCCCTGGCGATGCCGCCGAAGGCCTCCGACTCGCCGACGGTGACTTCGAGCTTACCGCCACGCATATTGGCAGCGAGCGCCGTGCGGCCCAACTGCGCGTTGGCAATCTTGACCCTCGCGGCCGAGAGCCGCAGATCGAGGTCAAAGTCGGTAAGGCCGTCGAGCGAGATCGGCACGCGATCCCAGTTGCGCTCGTTGATCGCCAAGAGACGGACGCCGGAGAAATAGGGAGTAAGATCGAGGGTGTCGGCGGCAAGCGTGCCCCGCACCGCGTGATGGCCGCCGGTCGCGAGCGTGAGCGCACCTTCGGCCGTGTTGCCGTCAAGCTCGACGTTGACGCCGGACAGCGAGACCAAGCCATCGCCGATCTTGCCGTTCGCCCGCAGCGCAAAACGGCCGAAGCCGCCAAACGGCAGCTCGCTGCCGTCCGTCCAAAATATGGCGTCGCGTAGCGATAGTGAATCGACGCTGAGCGTGCCGTCGATGCTGAATGCGGAACCATAGCTTGCGGCACCATCGAAGGCCATTTTCACCAGCGCGCCGGCCAGGCGCAGCTTGACGCCGGAGCGCTTGCCGGTCAGCGCCGCAAGAAAATCGCTCAGTGTCAGGCTCGCTTCGATCGACTGGTTCTGCCACGCGAAGCGGCCGTTGGCGCCGAAACTGCGCGAGATTGACGGCCAAGCGAGCTGGAAATCCACGTTGCGCAGCCGCCCGGTCGCGTCCCTGCCGTAGCTGCGGTTATGGATGATGACGACGCCGTCGCGAATGCCGATCTCCGAGAACGACGCCGCGCGATCGCGATCAGGCTCGAGCGCACGAGCGAGCGACTTAATGAGCCCCGACCAATTCGAGCGGCCGTCGGGGCGGAAGGTGACAGTGATCGTCGGCCGCACCAACGTCACGTCGGCGATTTCGATCCGCCCGACGAGAAGCGGAAAGAAACGCAAATGTGCCGTTAATTCGTCGGCCGCTATCGGCGGCCCGCCACTGGGATCATCTCCCAGCAAAACGTCATGAAAGGTGACCGTGCCAGAGGGAAAAAGCGAGACCAAGACGGGGCCGCGCAGCACCGCCTGGAGGCCGGTGACGGCACGGATTTCCTTGCCGACGGCATTGCGCACCGAGGCGGCCGGAATGAAAAAAGCCGACGCGAGCAGCACGACGAAGGCCGTCGCAGGTGTAGCCGCAACGGCAATCGCGAGGCGTTTGAAGCCAGTAGCCGCGGTCACGAAAGGCGTTTCCGATGGTTGGGTTCCGTCGAGTCCCCCGGGGGCAGGAGGACTGGAAAAATGTTCGACATCTGTGTCGCTTTCGTGGCCGCCGCCGCGGGCGCACCTCGGCAAATGTTTGCCGTAAAAGGCAAATGCCGGCTCTCGGTGGCAAGCCAAAGCGAGCGCTTTAGCGAGCCACGACGCGGGCCGGGGGAAACGCAATCTCGACAAGCGTGCCGGCGTTGGGCGCGCTCTTTATGCCGAAATGGGCGCGGTTGGCTTCGGCAAGTGCCTTGGTCAGCGGCAGGCCGAGACCGGTACCGCCCGAGCCCCAGCTTGCCGACGTTGCCGTTGGCTGGAACGGTGCCAACGCGATCTCGACGTCCTTTTCGCTCATACCAACGCCGGTGTCGCGTACCCGCAGCACCGCTTCGCCGCTGTCGGTCAACGCCGTCGATACGATGACCTGACCGCCGGGACCGGTGAAGCGGATCGAGTTGGACAAGAGATTGAGCACAATCTGCCGCAGCGAGCGCTCGTCGGCGATCACTTGCGGGAACCCCGGCGTCAGCGAGGTGCGGATGATGATGCGGGCGCGACTCGCCTGCGGCTGCATGATGCCGACGCATTGCTGCGTGAGGTCGTTGAGGCTGACATTGCCAAAGGTGAGATCGAGCTGGCCGGTTTCGATCTTCGAGAGATCGAGCAGGTCGTTGAGGAGCGAGACGAGATGCGTCCCGGCGGCAAGGATATCCTTGAGGTATTCGCGGTAGCGCTCGTTGCCGATCGGACCGAACCGCTCAGCCATGATCACCTCGGCATAGCCGGTGATGGCATTAAGCGGCGTGCGAATGTCGTGACTGACCCTGGCCAGGAAGTCAGCCTTGGCCGCCGCCGCCCTTTGCGTTTCGCGCCTTGCGGCACGCATTTCCTCCTCGACCTTCTTAAGCGGCGCGGCGTCGCACAACACGGCACAGAAGCGGCCGAGGCCGAGGCGAGAGAGCGTGATCGACAGCGGGACGGTTTCGCCCCCGCGCATGCGTGCCATCGCTTCGAGGGCGCCGGGCGGACTTTTCTGCGATCCGTGAACTCCCCGGGCAAAGTGATCGAAATAATCACGCACGGCGGGTTCACTCTCAGGCGCGAAAAGTTCGCCGAGGAAGCGACCTTGAAAATCGCTCGCCGGGCGGCCAAACAGCGCTTCGGCTCCGGCCGTCGCTGCGACGATGGTGCCGTCGCTGCCGAGAACGAAAGCGCCGTCCGCAGCGGCATCGAGCATCACCTTGAGATCGCGCATTTCGCTCTCGGCTGCGTCGAGCGCGCGCAGGCCTTCCTGCCGACGCCGCTCGGCTTCACCGCTGGTGAGGACAAGCGCGAGCGCGGACGAACTGCCCCAGTGCACCGCAAACAGGCGACCTTCGACCGCGCAGCGCTCGCCCCCTCGTGTCAACATCGACAGGAGTTGCGCGGCGCCACTTTCGGCAAGCGCGCCGGGGCCGGGGCCGTTGCATTCCGCGAACAGCGCGTCGAGGCCGCCTGCCGCCGCGAGCGCATCGAGATTGTCATAGCCGCTCCATTGCAGCATGTGGCGATTGGCATAGAGAAGATCGTCATGCCGGTAGATCAGCACAGCGACCGGAAGGCGCTCGACGAGTAGCGGTGCAAGATCTGCAAGCGGCTGCGCGGCGCCGGCCGTCTCGTGCTGCGACACGGCCTGGGCTTGCGTCGGCGCTGCGACAGCGGCGGCGAATGCAGGAGGCGGCTCGACCGCTGCTGTTTGAGCGTTTTGCTGCTGCGCGGGCACACTGCCGGCGCTGCTTTCGGTCGCGGGAGCCTCTGGGGTCGCGCGCAGGCGCGTCGTCAGCTCCTGTGCCAACTCCCGGAATGCCTTGCGCTCACCAGGGCTCAGGCTGGGCGTCATGGCTTCGGCCGGCGCGCCGCTGCGAAACGGCACCACATTGGCGGCAGGCGTGACGGAGATCAAACCCTCGCCAGCCGGTTCGAACTCGGCCGGGGTAGCCGCCGGAGCGGTCGAGGCGACGGGTTCGGCCGCCGCGACGGCGGGCAGCGAAACGCGAGTGTTGTCGGCTTCGCGCTGGGTTTCCGACGGCGACACGAACTCAATCGGACCGGCACGGCGGGCCCGCGCCAGTCGGTCGATGCGGTCGAGGTCGCGGCAGACGCCAAATCCGCGGTAACCGCGAAAGTTGCGGTCACGATCGAACACCGGAAGTCCCGACAGCTCCACCGGCAGCCGTTCGCTTGAGTCATCCACCGGCCAGGGGACGACGACGCCGCTCCAGGTCTCGCGCGTTGCCACCAACTGGGCGACCTGGTTTTCCGGATCGAGCTTCAGCGCTTCAGCAGTCTCACTCCATAGCCGGCCGAACGCGGCCATGGTGCGCGGCCCCACCAACTCGATGAATTCATCCGAGCCGACGACGAAGCGACCATCGGCATCCATTTGCCAAACGAAGCGTAACGGATAGCGCCGTTCCGCGGTCGGTTCCTCCCGTGCCGCGGCTCGCGGCGGCGGCGGCGCCATCGCCGCCTCAGAGCTGGGTGCGGGCTGTCCCGACGCTGCAGGCGGCGCTTGAACGACGGCGACCGTCCCGGCGGAAGTCGGCTGACTCGATCCGGCCGGCGTGGTCAAAATTCCCGCCCGAAGGCTGGTTGCGGCTGAAGCTTCCGTGTGCGAAGGGCCGAAGGTGAGCAGGACCGCGGTCGGTGCATCGGCGCCAAGACGTTCGATATGCACTTGGCCGCAACGGGCGGCTCCGGTGGCGCTGCCCGACGTTAGCGCCTGGGCGGCGATTGTTTGGGCACCGAGCGCCGAAAGCGTGGCGGCCCCGTCGAGGCGGGTCGCGGCTGCAACCGTCGCATAAAGCAGCGCGCCGTCGGGCGCGAACACCGCAAGCGCCTGTCCGCGATCCGCAAACACCCGGCGGACGCGCTCTTGCAGCGACAATGCCGGTCCGGCTGGTTCGGCCGCGGCAACAAGGATTGCGGATTGACCGTCGGCGAGAGCAACGCGCATGCAGACACAGGTGAGTGCGCGGCCAAAGTCGCCGCCGAAGCCACGCAACCGTTCGAGCCGCGCATGGCCGGCCGGCGGCAAGCTGCCGGCAAGGCGAACGATCTCCACGGCAGTTCGATCCCGGCCGTCGAACCGGCGTTGGGCGCAAGCGCTGACGTCGGCCGCGCCGAGTAACGCCGCGCCGGTGGCGTTGGCCCACAGAATCTGCTGCCCGTCCGCGCTCCAAAGCCAGGCGGGTGACGGGTCAAGCGCAAGGCCCGCGAGCTGGGCCGCGACGCGCGGATCGCGCAGCGGCGCTAACTCTGGCTTGACGATTGGCATGCGACCGAACTCGTTTGGCTTAAAAAATTCTTAATCGAGCCGGCCGGCGTCGTCCATGCAGCGACCTGCTTCTCCGCCAGTGCAAGGAGGGATAACCTTAATTGCGCCACAGTCGCGGGCTGCGCATGATACGGCTTGAAAATCAGGCGCGAATTCGCCCTAGGAGCCTGTCTGAGTATTAGGCGGATTTTGCTGGCCAAGGAAGGGCGAGTCAGATTCTGTGCTTGGGCATGAGCAGGACATTTCGCCCGTGGAAAAT
>JAKAPE010000268.1 GCA_021811945.1 Pseudomonadota bacterium
CGACCGCAGGGGGAGGTGCCGGCGCCTCCGGCGCAGAGGGGTTGATCCAGCAGGCTTGCACCCACGCGTTCAAGCTGTTGGCCACTTTCGGATCGATGTCGCGGGCGTGCAAGATCAAGCAGCGGAAGGCCGACTGGATATGGCCGCTCGGACAGCCAAACCGGTCGTAAAGGTCGAAGTGGCGGAAGGCGGTGTCGAGATCGTCGCGCCAAAGCAGGTTGACGACACGGCGGCCCGCCCATACGCATTCCGGATTGCCGGCCGCCCCACCGAGCGCGCGCTTGGCATCGGTGAAGTCGTTGGCCTTCTGTCGCTCTTTGCCGTGTCGCGGATCAGCGGTGGGGTGCTGCGCCGCCGGCGTGGGGTCGTTGGCGTGCGCGGGAGCCGACGGCGCGGAAAAGAGCCAGAGCGCGGCGCACAATCCGCCGACGACGCTGAACAGACGGTGGGACATGATTTGACTTGGTTGGTTGATTCGAAGGAGTGGCGCAGCGGGGGCGTTTTCCTGGCCTGCGGATGGGGCCGTTATCGCGGCGTCCGTAGGCCGGCATGACAACACCGCAACTGCGCCGATTTGTCCAGCGCCTTGCGCCGCCGCCTGCCGTCCGGCGCGTCGATCTCAGACGTATCTTGGCATCGGGCGATCGCAAGGCTAATGCCAGAGACGTGTCGAGCACGCCTCATTCTACGCCATATTCCGGGACCCGTGCTGCGCTGGCTTCGTTCGCGCTCACGGTGCTGGCGATCGGGGCTGCCTGGTGGTGGCTCGGTCGGCCGGTCAAGCTGCCGCCGTCCCCGATTGCTGCTGGAAACAAGCTTTACTGTGTCTCCTATGCGCCATTCCGCGGGGCGCAGAATCCGCTCGTCGAGGGCACCCATGGCGTACCCGCCCAGATCGATGCGGACCTGGCGTTGATCTCAAGGTACAGCAAATGCGTGCGCACTTATTCCACCGAGGACGGTCTGGGTCATGTCCTGGCGAGCGCTCGGCGCCACGGAATGAAGGTGCTGCACGGCCTGTGGCTTTCCAACAAGACGGAAAAAAACCGCCGGCAGATCGCGACCACGATCGCGCTCGCGAAAGAATATCGCGATGTGATAGGCGCAATTGTGGTCGGCAATGAAGTGCTGCTGCGCGGAGAGATGTCGACGACCGATCTCATCGCCATCTTGCGCGAGGTCAAAGCGCAGGTGCCGGAGCCGATCACCTATGCCGATGTATGGGAATACTGGCTGCGCTATCCCGAAATAGCGAACGCAGTCGATTTCATCACCATTCATATCCTGCCTTATTGGGAGGATTTTCCGGTTCCGGCGACGCACGCCGCGGCCCATGTGGCCGCCATCCGCGCTAAGGTTGCCGCCGCTTTTCCCGGCAAGGCCATCGTCATTGGCGAATTCGGCTGGCCGCGCGCGGGCCGCATGCGCGAAAGCGCTCGGCCCTCGCCGTCGAACCAGGCGCGCGCCGTCATCGACACGCTGGCGCTGGCGCGGCACCAGCATTTTCGCGTCAATATCATCGAGGCCTTCGACCAGCCCTGGAAACGGGCGCTGGAAGGCGCGGTCGGCGGCTACTGGGGTATTTTTGATCGCGGCACGGGCGCCCCGACGTTCGCCGGCGCCGTTTCCGATCACCCGCATTGGCCCTTCGAGGCGCTTGCGGGTATTCTGCTCGCGGCGCTAACTTTCGCCGCCGCATATCTTGGCGGACGAGCGAAGGGCGTTCCTGACGCACTGTGGCCCAAGATCGCCGCGCTGACGTTTCTACCGGCCGTGCTATTCGGCTGGACTGCGGAGACCGTCCCGGCTGAAAGCTTCAGTCTCGGCAGTTGGCTGCGCTCGCTGGCCTTCGCGGCGATTGCGGCCGCTGCGCCGGTCGCCTGCGCAGCGGCTTTTGCCTGCGGCCGTCCAGTTCCCGTCTTTGCCGCGCTCCTCGGCGGGTCGGGCAAGCGGCACGACGGCCTCGACTGGGCGCTCGGCAGCACCCTCGCCGCCTTGATGCTGGTTTCGGTTGAGGCGGCACTGGGACTCGTGTTCGACCCGCGCTACCGCGACCTGCCGTTTGCGCCGCTGACCGCCGCCGCGGTGCCTTACCTCCTGCTCACAATATCGACACCGCGACCGGCCGGCCCGCGCGCCATGGCTGAAACCGTCGCCGCCGCCGTGGCGGCTCTTTCGGCCGGCTATATTGCCTTCAACGAAGGCTTCGCCAATTGGCAGGCGATCTGGTTCTGTGCTGGATTGTTGGTGCTGGCCTTTATCCTGGAGCGGGTGCGGGACGCGCCAAGCTGAGGATGAGCACGCCGGCCGCGAGCGCGGAAAGGTCAGCATTGTGCAGCACCACGCCGAATGCCGCCGCCGCGAGCGCCGGCACCACCAATATGATCGACGGCCGCAGCAGATTAAGCAACGCCGTTGCAAGCGCGATGCCGCCGAACACTTCATGATTGAAGAGGAAGACGGTCAACCGAAACGTCGCGCACAGCCAGGTGTCGAGCCCGGCCCGACAGGCGAGGGAGACGGTGCCGTTCTCGATCGCCAGGTAGCGCAGATACATCGCCTCGCCCACTGAGAGGAAGGCGACCACCAGGAGCCAGTTTAGCTGGCGCGCTGTCGGCGCGAAAAGCGGGCGGGAGGTGATCTTCTCGTGCATTGATATCGGAGGGATTGGTCACTTTACCTCTAACGAGGCTCCGCCCCGGACCGACGCGGCGTGTGGATAGTGCGGCTCCGATCGCCGGTTACATGACGAGCTCTGATAAGACCAGGCTCAAGTTGGACCACAAGGGTCAAACGCTCCCGCGCAAGCGGGGGCAAAACCTGCACGATCGGAGCCGGGGATATGATAGCACAAAGCGTGGCCGAAATCATCTTGCAAGCGAAAAGCGAGTTGCGGAAGCATGCAAAAGGATGGCATCAGAAGGCTTGATGTTCGCGGCATTCCCGCCGCCGGAGGAGGAACACTCATTTCAGTCATTGTCGCCGCCGGCAACGGCGGCCGTCGTTGCGGGTTTACCGGGCCACGCAGGCAATGGCATGCGATCGCCAACGCTCATGCACGACACCGATTTCATTCATGAGCACGTCGAGACCCCGGCCGAGCGCGCCGCCATCGCCCGCTCGATCTGGAACGAGGAGAACGTCGTCTTCCGCACTGTCGGTATCGACATCGGCAGCTCGACCTCGCATCTGTTGTTCGCCAAAGTGGCGCTGCAGCGGCAATCGCAACACTTGTCCAGCCGCTTTGTCGTGATCGGCCGCGAGATCGTCTGGCGTTCGCCGATCCTGCTGACGCCGTTTCTGCCGGACGGCACCATCGATACCAACCGGCTCGGCGATTTCGTGCGCGGCTGTTATGACGACGCCGGTTTTGCGCCGAGCGACGTCGACAGCGGCGCCGTCATTCTGACCGGCGAAGCGATCAAACGGAAAAACGCCCGCACGATCGACGAGCTGTTCGCCGGCGAGGCCGGGAAATTCGTCTGCGCCACAGCCGGCCACAAGCTCGAGGCGCGGCTCGCCGCGCATGGCTCCGGCGCAGTGGCGCTGTCGCAGGCGCGCGACACGTGCATCCTGCATGCCGACATCGGCGGCGGCACGACCAAGCTGGCGCTGATCGACCGGGGAGTCATTCTCGGCCTGTGCGCCTTCGCGGTCGGCGGCCGCCTCATCGCCAGGGACGATGTCGGCCGCTGGACCCGCATCGACGATGCGGCGCGCGCCGTCGCCGCCGACCTCGGCATGGAGATTTCACCGCAGGTTCTCGCCGATCCGGCCGTGCAGCAACGGATGGCGCGGCGGTTGGCCACCGTGGCGGCCGACTTCATGACCGGGGCGGAACTCGACCGTCTCGGGCAATCGCTCTTGCTCACCGAGCCGCTGCCGCGCGGACCGGCGCCGTCGGCCTTCACCTTCTCCGGCGGCGTCGCCGAATACCTGTTCGGCAGCGAAAGCGAGGAGTTCGGCGACATCGCCAAGCCGCTCGCCATGGCGCTCGCTCGCGGCCTCGGCCGCCGCACCCAAGTGCCGCTGATCGATGCCGTCCAGCGCATCCGCGCCACCGTGATCGGCGCTTCACAGTTCACCGTACAAGTCAGCGGCAAGACCATCTATCTTCCGGATCCCTATGTGCTGCCGGTGCGCAACGTGCCGGTGGTGCGCGTGGCGCTTGAGCCCTCCGGCCGGATCGAGCCGGAACAGCTTGTTGCCGCGGTTCGCGCCGGCATGGAAGACGTCGATGTCGACAATAACTCGTGCGTGGCGATCGCCTTCGGCTGGCACGGCGAGCCGGAACATAGGCGGCTGAAATCGGCGGGCGAAGCCATTCTCGCCGGACTGGCGCCATGGCGTGAACGCATCAAGCTTCTGCTCGTCATCATCGATGGCGATATCGGCAAGAGCTTCGGCCGGCTGTTGCACCGCGAACTCGGTTGGCCGGGCAAGATCGTGTCCCTCGACGGGATGGAGCTGCAGCAGCTTGATTACGTGGATCTCGGCGAATTGCTCGCGCCGCCCGGCGTCGTGCCGGTGGTGATCAAGTCGCTGATGTTCGCATAGCGCGCCGGCTGGCCGGCGTAACCAATGGCCGCAAAACGGGCCGCGGCCGATGGCGGAGGAAGACATGAACATCCAGCAAGTCGCACAACCCAAGCCGCGCTACGGCATCGATCCCTACCTCGATTGGCTCGCCGCCGAAGGCATCCCGGTGACCGAGGATTTCGGCCTCCATCTGTTCGACGTCCCGACCGCGCCGTGGCCGCGCTACGGCGTCAACGGCGGCGCGGTGCACCTGAAAGGCCGCGGCGATTTCGCCAACATGTTCGTGCTGGAGATTGCGCCCGGCAAATCGACGACGCCGCAGCGGCATCTCTACGAGGAAGTCGTCTACGTGCTGGAAGGCAGCGGCTCGACCCAGCTGGAATTTGTCGACGGCGCGCGCCGCAGCTTCGAATGGGGCGCCAAGAGCCTGTTTGCGGTGCCGCTCAACGCCAGGTACCGCCACTTCAACGCCAGCGGCACCGAGCGCGCGCTTTTGGTCTCCACGACCAACCTGCCCATGGTGATGAATCTCTTCCACAACGAGGCTTTCGTCTTCGGCAGCGACTTCGATTTCAGCGAGCGCGCCGGCAAGAGCGAATATTTTTCCGGAGACGGCGATCTCATAACCGTGCGCCCCGGCAACCATATGTGGGAGACCAATTTCGTGCCGGATTTGACCGCCATCGAGCTGAAGACCTGGGGCGATCGCGGCGGCGGCGGCACCAACATCATGTTCGTGCTCGCCGATGGCACCATGCACGCGCACGTCTCGGAAATGCCGGTGGGGACCTACAAGAAGGCGCACCGGCACGGGCCGAGCTTTCACGTGATGTGCGTCATGGGGCAAGGCTTCTCGCTGCTCTGGTACGAGCATGAAAAGGATTTTCGCCGCATCGACTGGAAGCACGGCGTTGTCCTGGTGCCGGCCGACCGGCAGTTTCATCAGCATTTCAACACCGGTCCGCAACCGGCGCGGTATCTGGCGACCGCGGTCGGCGGAATACGCTATCCGACAACCCGGGCGCAGCGCGTATCGCTGCTCGGCGCCTCCGGCGACGACAAGCCGGCGGTGTCGAAAAGTCTCAAGGAGGGCGGCGATCAGATCGAATACGAGGACCAGGACCCGCGCATCCACCGCATCTGGCTCGAGGACATGCGCAAGCACGGCGCGACGCCGCGGATGGAGAAATTCGTTCCCACGCCGACGACATGAAGGCGGTATGATATGATACGAGCATGGCCTCCGCCAGCTCTTTGCGGAGCTAGGAACAGGTCGGCGAACATCATCATGCAGCGCGGCGTCATATTCTCCACGAAGGCGATGCGATCCTGTTGCCGCATTTGCTCGAACAACTTTGTCTACCGTCGCCTCCATCATGCGCGGCATATCTTGCGGCTTCATCAAGCCGTACATCTTTTTATCGTCACTTGCTGGAAGGGTTTTGCATGGAGGACCGTTGGCGCGGCCGCAATGGCGAAATAACATCCCTTCTCGCGGCGCGTTTTTTGTCCGCGCCCGAGTTGTTGTTTGTTTTCTTTCTCCCTTCGGCCCGAAGAAGAAGACAACCGAGGGGAGCGGAGCGCCGGAAGGCTCACCAGACATGCACCGTGCCGGC
>JAKAPE010000269.1 GCA_021811945.1 Pseudomonadota bacterium
AGCGGTTCCAATTTGGAGACCTCTAAGGTGGCTTATTTACTTACAAAGTCAAAGGCTTCCGCGCAATGAGGTCCTCCAACTGCCGGATTTAGGATCATACCTGCTGGCAGCCAACGTTGTCGCCGTCGGCGCCTATTTCTGGACAACGCAGCTGACTGCGCCAAGTACGCTGGTATGGGCGATCCAGCTCACCGCCTACGCCATGGCCATATCGAGCACGGTGTGCGGGGCGGTGCTGGTGGAGAACGGGCAAAGGCCCGGCGAGAGCGGTGCCTTCATCAACCAACAATGGCTGTGGTTCAATGTTGCCTCGATGATCGCTGCAACGGTGACGGCCGGCGGAGCAGGGACCGGCCCTGTCGTCGGCGGCGTTGAAACATGAGATAGCGGCGCGCATTTCCGTCATGACCAGGCGCGCCCACCGATCTCGGATTTTTCCGGGATGTGCAACATATGATGCGCGAGTCGGGAATGCTCGGCTTGCGTCGCTGCGTTTGGAGGCTATTTCGGCGCGCGCTTGGCGAGGATGCGCTGCAGAGTACGGCGGTGCATGTTAAGGCGCCGCGCGGTTTCGGAAACATTGCGGCCGCACAGTTCATAGATGCGCTGGATGTGTTCCCAGCGCACACGGTCTGCCGACATCGGATTTTCCGGCGGCTCGATCTTCTTGTTGTCAAGAGCAAGCAGCGCCGCGGCCACGTCGTCGGCATCGACCGGCTTGGCCAGATAATCGACGGCGCCGAGCTTGACCGCATTGACGGCAGTCGCGATGTTGCCGTAGCCGGTGAGAATGATGGCACGCCCCTCCGGCCGGCGCCTCTTCATGGCCGAGATGACGTCGAGCCCGTTGCCATCGCCGAGCCGCATGTCGACGACTGCAAACGCGGGAGCGACTTTCTCGACCTGCAACAGACCGTCGGCAACCGACTCTGCCGTAGTCACGGCAAAGCCGCGGCTCTCCATGGCGCGCGCCAAGCGCTGGAGGAACGATTTATCGTCTTCCACGATCAGAAGCGAGCGCTCGCCGACTGCTGTTTGAGAGCCGGCTGCTGTTTGAGACATGACATTGGTCATGGCGATCCCACTCCAACAAATTGCTTCGCCCCGCCAAAACTCATCCGTCCAAACCTATGCACCACTATGAACGCTGCGCCTGCGATCACCAAACGTGCCGCAGATCACCGGGTCGCCTGTCACATACCGCGCATTCACACGCTGTGACAAGCCGATTCAATAACTAGGAATTGTGCGTCACCGGCTCAAGAGGGGCCGGAACGGAAGCGGAAGAGGCAGGCGGACGCTCGAACGAGGCTCGGCTCCAGGTCACCATGACTGTAGCGCCGTGCAAGGGCGGCGCCCGATTTTTGAGCGTCAACCGTCCGCCGGAGCGTTCCAGCAAAGTTTTCGCAATAAAGAAGCCCAACCCGAGGCCGAAAGCATCGTCGCCGTCCGTGCCCTGCGGTCCGGGGCGGCGGTGGGTAACATAGGGCGCGCCGATGCGATCCGCGACCTCGAGTGCGAAACCCGGCCCATCATCGCTGATGGTGATCGAGACTTCCTCGGCTGTCCACTGGGCAATGATTTCGACTCGTTTGTTGGCGAAATCGACGGCGTTCTCGATCAAATTGCCGAGGCCGTAGCGGATGGCCGGATTGCGCGCCCCGACCGGCTCCGCCGCGCTGTTGGCGGGAAGCGTCACGTCGACTGCAACGCCAAGATTGCGGTGCGGCGCCACCGCCTCCTCGATCAGGGCGGAGAGCGGCATGCGCTCGAACATTTCGCCGACCGGAAGCTCGGTGATTTTGGCAAGAATATCGCGGCATCGCCGGGCCTGCTCGCGCAGCAATCTTACATCCTCGGCATGGGGCGACCCAGATTCGAGCGCGCGTTCGATTTCGCGCGCAATCACCGTGATGGTCGATAGCGGGGTGCCAAGCTCATGGGCCGCCGCGGCAGCGAGGCCGTCAAGCTGCGACAGGTGCTGCTCGCGCGCCAAAATCAATTCTGTGGCCGCCAGCGCATCCGAGAGCTGGCGCGCTTCTTCCCCTATCTGCCACGTATAGACGCCGATATAACCGATCGCGAGTAGGATCGAGAGCCAGACGCCGACCATGTAGTCGTCGGGGAGCGCGAATCGCCGCTCACTGTCCCACGGCAAAGGAAGGTGGACGAAGATGAGCACGGTGGCGCAAGCCATAGCGAAAATGCCGATGAGCAACGTCATGCGCGGCGGCAGCGCCGTCGCCGAGATCAAGACCGGCCCAAGCAAAAGGAAGGAAAACGGATTCTCCAGGCCGCCGGTAAGGAACAACAGCGCCGCGAGTTCGGCCACGTCGAATCCGAGGAGCCAAGCGGCGCGGTCTGGCTCGAGCCATTGCGTGTGCGGGAAGCGCAGCCGCAACGCCATATTGACAAGCGCCGATAGCGCTATCACGGCAAGGCAGGGCCAGAGCGGAAGTTCGAATTCGAGGCCGAAATGCACCACCAAGACGGCGCCGAGTTGGCCGAAAACAGCGAGCCAGCGCAGCCGAACCAGCGTGTCGAGCCGCACGTTGCGCGGCCGGTGATACACCCGTGGCAGACCGAACATGGCTCTTAATGTAACGAGGGAGGCGACTTAATCCAAATAAAGCCTGGATCGCCGAGCCAAAGGGCGCTCCTGCCTCGATCGCCGTGTGCCATCAAGAGTACCGGCCGGCCGGCGCCCTTGGCTCGATCATGCGGCGTTGCGTTTCCTCGATCGCCTTAAGGAGCGCATGCAGAACATCCGCAACGCCGGCTCCGCTCACGGCGGAAACAATAAGCGGCGACTTCCCGGCCGCCCGCTTCAATCGCGTGCCCTGCCGCTTGATCTCCTCGGCGCCCAGCGCATCAGCCTTGCTGAGCGCCACGATTTCCGGCTTGTCGGCAAGGCCGTGGTCGTAGGCGGCAAGCTCCGCGCGCACTGTCTTGTACGCTTCGCCCGCATGCCCGCCGGTCGCATCGATGAGATGAAGGAGCACCCGGCAACGCTCGATGTGGCCGAGGAAGCGGTCGCCGAGTCCGGCCCCGACGTGGGCGCCTTCGATCAGGCCGGGAATGTCGGCCAGCACGAATTCCCGTCCATCGATTTCAACGACACCGAGGTGGGGATTGAGCGTGGTAAAGGGATAATCGGCGATTTTCGGCCTGGCCGCGCTGACCGCGGCGAGGAATGTCGATTTCCCGGCATTGGGCAGGCCGACGAGGCCGGCGTCGGCAATGAGCTTGAGCCGCAGATGGATGGTGAACTCCTCGCCGGGCTGGCCGGGATTGGCGCGGCGCGGAGCCCTGTTGGTGGAACTCTTGAAATGTGCATTGCCGAAGCCGCCATTGCCGCCGCGCGCGAGGATGGCGCGCTGGCCTTCCTCGGTGAGATCGGCGATCAGCGTCTTCCCATCTTCTTCATAGACCTGGGTGCCGACCGGCACTTTGAGAACCGCGTCGGCGCCGTTGGCACCGTGGCGATCCTTGCCCGTGCCGGCGCCGCCGTTTTTCGCCTTGAAGTGCTGCTGGTAGCGATAGTCGATAAGGGTATTGAGTCCTTCGATCGCTCTCGCGACCACGTCACCGCCCCTGCCGCCATTGCCGCCGTTCGGCCCGCCGAACTCGATGAACTTCTCCCGCCGGAACGACACGCAGCCGTTACCGCCGTCCCCGGAACGAATATAGACCTTGGCTTCGTCGAGAAATTTCATTGACCGCAATATAGGACTTTGCTAGCTGAACGCGCTTTTTTCGCGCCCACCACCCCGCAAATATCCGCCCCCAACAATGAAACAAACTTCTTAGTGTGGTTGCTTGCAGCTACATCGAATGCAAGCCTCGTCGGGAGGGGCCAGGGTTGGGCCTTACCTTACTGCTGCGGCCCGATAGGCCGCTCCCGACGTGCTGTTCGCAAATACCGCTACGTCGCAGCCCGAACAATGAAGCGGCGGTCATCGCGGCTCGACTGGCCCGGGGGCATGGCACCTCCATTCCGCGTCATGCAGGAACGAACGCGCGAGGGTGATCGCCTCGCGATCGCGCCCACTTGTGGATCGTCCTCCTCCCGCTCGGCACTGTCAACGCCTTCCAACGACGCACCCAGGGCTATCGCATATGGGAATCGAAAGGCGAACAAAACCGAATCATCTTTGGAACAAATCGCCGAAGAAAGGCTCCGATTCCCGGTTTGTTCAGGGAAATGCGATTGTCCTGACGACGCACCAAAAATATATACACCGTTCGCCGGCGCCGCAGGCCGGTTTTTATTTAAGCCACGCGGCGCACTGGCCCCCAGCGCTTGAGCGATAGCCAGAGCTTGCGATCCAGCCGAAAGCGGTCGATCGGTGCCGAAGACTTGATGGCGCGGATCCGGTAGAGGCCGACGCCGGTCCATTGGAAGGCGCACTTCTCCAGCACCCGGCGCGCCGCCGGATTGCTCACGCGTGTGCCGGCCACGAGCGCGTCGTGATCGAGCGAGCCGAAAGCGTAGTCGACGACGGCGCGCACCGCCTCGGTAGCGTAACCGCGACCCCAATAGGCCGTACCGAGCCAGAAACCCAGCTCCGGGCCGCTTTCGCGCGGATCGACCGCGCAAGCGCCGATCAGGTTCTCGCCGAGCGTGATAACGAAGGTCGCTTCGCCGTCACACCGGTTGGCGGTGGCGAGAAACCGCTTGGCATCGTCGGCGCTGCAGGGATGCGGGATACGCGCGGTATTATCTGCAATGCGGCGGTCATTGACCATGAACGCGATCGCTTTTGCGTCCCCGTGACATGGCGGGCGCAACGTCAACCGCTCGGTCTCGAGGACGGGCGTACTGCGTTCTCGTCGGGTCTCGGTAGCGACATCTTCCAACAACGACATGACATGGGCTCCTAAAACGTTTCGGCTCCGCGAAGAAACCGAAAGGGGAGCCGGCATCCCGTCTCCCCTTTTCGAAGCCCATTCGGGCCTGCCGGTTCGACTGATGCCGGCAGACCTTGTGTGATCCACCGTTTATTTGGCCGCGGCCTCCATCGGAAGCACCGATACGAATACGCGGCCTTTGGCTTTGCTACAGAACTCGACGTGGCCGTCGATCAGCGCAAACAGCGTATGATCCCGGCCGATGCCGACGTTGTGGCCCGGATGCCATTTGGTGCCGCGCTGTCGCGCGATAATGTTCCCGGCGATGACCCGTTCGCCGCCGAAAATCTTGATTCCCAGCCGCTGGCCGGCGGAGTCGCGGCCGTTACGGGAGGATCCGCCTGCTTTCTTGTGCGCCATGTTGGGTCGCCTTAAGCTCTACAATGTTGTTTAACAGTCTTCGTGACGGATTCACATCACTTTAATTTGTCTCGTTGCGCGCTCGCCGCAACCGGCGGCGTCCTGCGGCGGTTGGTTGCGACGCGCTCTTTGTGCTGTCACACCGATTGCGCCTACTGTTGCGCCGATTGCGCCGGAACCGTGTCGCCGGCGCTTGCGGGCGCCGTCCGGCTCGGCCTCCTGCCCTCGGTGAGGATTTCGGCGATCCGGACCAAGGTGAATTCCTGCCGATGCCCGCGTTTACGGCGGGAATTTTTTCGTCGGCGCTTCTTGAAGGCAACGATCTTCGGCCCGCGGCCCTGCTCGATCACCTCGGCGGCGATCGAGGCGCCGGCGATCGTCGGGGTGCCGGGCTCAACACGCTCTCCGCCGACGAGAAGAACCTCGCCAAATTCAACGATGGCGCCGGGCTCGCCCTCGATCTTTTCGACCTCAATCACGTCATTGGCGGCCACTCGGTATTGCTTGCCGCCTGTCTTGAAGACCGCGAACATCTTTCGTCCTCGTGTTCGATCCCGGCACTCTTCATCCGCATCCGCGCCCGCTTGCTGCAGTCAGTGCTGCCTGCAATCGGTGCGTCTTGCAGTCGATTCTGTCGCTGGTTACAGGCAGATACCGGCAGGCCTGTTAACCGTGCCATCCTGCACGCCGCCCGCTGCCCTTATGACCGGGCCATAAGTGGCTGTCAAGAAATGCAAAGCTCTGGTGCACGGCTCGGAAGTCAGGTTAACGGGCAATTTCGGGTGATTTTGTATTGACTGGAGGATCGTGATCCCGTTGGCGCTCTGATTCGGCATGGAGCGCGATCATGGACGCCGTCGCTGTCACGATCC
>JAKAPE010000270.1 GCA_021811945.1 Pseudomonadota bacterium
GACTCGCATCGCGAGTGGTTTCTTTGCCCAATCGTCCGGAACGAGTATCGACCCCAGGGATGCATGCGTGAAATTGGAAACTCTGGAGTCGATCGTTAACCTGAGTTCCGAGCCGTGCGGTAAAGACGATTGCTTGGCGCAACAGAAGCATCTGCTATCCCTCCCGATATTTATGGCGACATCCACCGAAGCGGCGAGCAAACGACAAAGGCGGACGCCAAATGAGAGCAAACGCGCGCCTGGCGGCGTCTGAGCATGCGGCGTATCCTTGTGCGCTGCCAGGCGCAGCGATGAGCGCCCTCACAGGCCGAGCAGCCGCTTGGCGTTGCCGCCGGCGAGCGCGGCGACGGTGGCGGCGTCGAAGGCGTCGACCGCAGCGACGTGGCCCAGCGGATCGGATTCCGCCATATCGTAGGGATAATCGGTCCCCATCACCACGTGATCAGCGCCGAACACCCTGACCAGCTCCGCGAGCTGATGCGGGGTGAACACGACGCTGTCCACAAAAACCTTTTTCAGATAATGGGTCGGTGGCTGCGGCAGGCCGGCGTGGCAATCCTTGCGCGCGCCCCAAGCATGGTCGATGCGCCCGCAATAGCCGCCCACATAGCCGCCGCCGTGGACCGCGAGGATCTTCAAGTTCGGATGACGCCCGAGGACGCCGTCGAAGATGAGGTAGTGCAGGGCCAGCGCTGTCTCCAGCGGATTGCCGATGATATTGTTGAAATAGAAGCGTGACAGCCGTTTGGCCTCAGTGAAGCCATTGGGATGGATGACGACCAGCGCTCCCAACTGTTCCGCCTTTGCCCAGAACGGCGCAAAAGCCGGGTCGGACAGCTCGCGCCCGCCGACGTTGGTCAGCACTTCCGCCCCCTTGCAGCCGAGCCGGCACATGGCGCGCTCAAGTTCCGCCGCAGCCTCATGGCCGTCCTGCATCGGCACGGTCGCGATCGCGGCAAAACGCTTCGGCGCGCGTGCAACGAACTCGGCGATCCCGTCATTGACGACGCGGTTGGCCTTGACGCCGATGTCGAGCGGCACCGTGTAGTAGCATTGCGGAGGCGGCGGCATCACCAGCTGGAGATCGACGCCCATCTCATCAAGGTCGCGCAGGCGTTCGGAAAGGCCGTCGCCGGCCCCGCTCAGCCGGGTGTGCCGGTCTTGCTCCTGCCGTTGGTTGATCTCGCTGGTCTCGGGTGTCGAAAAAAATGCCAGCGGCACGGTCGACAGGTCGAGATGCGGGGTGACCAGCGCGGCGGCGGCCGGCACCGACACGTGCGCGTGGATGTCGATGGTAACGCTCTGCGGCCGCAGTTCGCGGCCGGGCCGGCCGTGCTTTCGCGCCGCCGTGGGGCCGTAGGGATGAATGGCTTGCAAGGTCTTTCTCCATGGTGGGGTTGCCGTTTACTCCGCAGTCCAGCCGCCGCCGATGACAAGCGAGGCGCCGGTCATCAGCGCCGAGGCGTCGGACACCAGGAATACGATGGCGCCGGTCAAATCCTCGACGCGGCCGAGGCGGCCAAGCTTGATCTCGCCCAGCACCTCGTTGCCGAACGCCTCGTTGCGAAACAACGGCTGGGTCATCGGCGTGTCGAGGAAAGCGGGGCCGAGAGAATTGACGCGGATCCGGTGCGGCGCGAGCTCCACCGCCATCGCCTTGGTGAGGCCCTCGACGGATGATCGAGCCGGGCAGCTTCGCCTGGATCATTCTCCGGGCAAACTGCGGCTGGCGCGGCGTCATGCTCGTCTCCGTCGCAAAGATGGGCCGCACGCGAGATCCGGGCGCCAAGCGGCGCTCTGCGCCGCGCCGTCGGCGCACCACTTTGGCACGGCCCCACACCAGCGCAGCGGCTCGAATAATGAGCACATGCTCATTGTTGAATAGCTCGCACCGGGCCGCGAGTCAACAAGCGCGGCGTTGCCGGCGAAGGGCGGGCGGACGGCGTCCTCGGCTTCGGCCGCGCCGGCTCGCCAGCGGGCGCGTTGGCGCCCTCGATTTTTAGATGCCGGCCGTGCGCCGTCGTTCAACTTCGTTTTCGCACCCGGAAAAATCTTTCCGTTGCTGATCCGGCGCGCTCCTGATATGGAGGTGTGCGCACCAGCATTTGCGGACTGCGCCGTGTTTATCTGTATCGTCGGCGCCGGCACGGGAAAAGGAATGATGCGCTAAGCGGCTCGGACCAGCGTCAAGCGTGCAGGTTCCACCGGCGGTAGGCCGCGGACGCCGTCCCCGGCGGTCAGCCCCGAGCAATGCGCGCCGTTAGCTTTCCGCTAAGCGCGACGATTGACGCGGGCGAAGCCGATGTTGCCGGCGGCTCAACAATGGAGCTGAATATCTGATGCGAACGATCGCGAGCACCGCGCACCGCGGCAAAGGAGCGGACAAAGCGAGCCGCGCGAGGACGAAGGTCAAGCGCAACCGCCTCGATCCCGACGTGCGCGCCAAACTGATATTGAGGGGGGCCATCACGTTCTTCGCCAAGCATGGCTTCAGCGGGCAAACGCGCGAGTTGGCGGCGGCGCTGGGGGTGTCGAAGGGCCTGCTTTATCGGTATTTTCCCAGCAAGGGAGCGCTGATCGACCGCATCTACGCGGAAGTCTTTCTGCGCCGCTGGAACCCGGATTGGGAGAGCATCCTGACCGATCGCAGCCGCAGCCTCGGCGAACGACTCAAGGTCTTTTATTGCGATTACGCCGAGATCGTCCGCGAATACGAGTGGGTCAGGATCTATCTGTTTGCCGGACTGGCGAACGCCTCGATTAACCGGCACTACGTCAAGCTCGTCATCGAGCGCATCTACAAGCCGCTGATAAACGAGTTCCGCCACGAGTTCGGCTTTCCGGCGATCGAGGACGTCGAGGTCACCGAGCCGGAATTGGAGCTGATGTGGAACCTGCACGGAAGCATCTTCTATATCGGCATGCGCAAATGGGTGTACGGCGTCGGTACTCCCCTCGACATGAACGGCGCAATCGAGCGGATGGTCGAGGGATTGTACGCGAACGCCAAGAACGTGATGCGGGACGCCTTGCCTGGCAGCGCAAGGACCGTTCCGGCCGCGGCGCGCACGCGCGCTTGAATTTGACTCCAGAACTATTCCGGGGCGCGGCCGGCCGTCGGACAACCGCGGAGGCGGCGGCAACGGAGGACGTGCCACGGCCGCCGCCGCCGCTGCCGGCGGTCGATTTGCACGTTGACTTGCGGCGGCGGCGGTGTTAACAAATGAGCAGGTGCTCAATTGCAAAAATTGGAACGGGAAGCCGGCGATGTCGGCGCGCAGGTGACGGCGTCAAGGGCGGCATGCGGTGCGTCGAACGCATCACCCGCTGCACGGGCGAGGGGCCTGCGCTTGTGCCGTTGCCGTCTGGATCGATTGGAGGGAGATACGCCGTGGAAAACATCTTCATACAAAACGAGCAGCAGCGCGCCATCATGGAGACGGTGTCGCGTTTCGTCGACGCCGAGGTGAAGCCGCGGTCGGCGCAGCTCGATGCGAAAATCGATCCGGCGGAGAGCTTTTCCTGGGACATCGTCGAGAAGGCGCACGCGGTCGGCATCCGCACCCTGACGCTCGACGAAAAATGGGGCGGGCTCGGAGCCGACTCGCTGACCACATCCATGGTGATCGAGGAACTCGGCGTCGGCGATCTCGGCGTCTCGGTCATTTTCGCGCAAACCTTGAAGATCGCGCAGATCATGCAGAAGGCGCTCACGCCCGAGCAGCAGGAGCGCGTGTTACCGAAGTTCGTGCAGGACCCGCGCGGCATGCTGGCCATCGGCATTACCGAGCCCGACAACGCCTCCAACTACATAATCGGGTACCCGACGCAGTTCCGCACCTCGGCGCGGCGGACCGAGGGCGGCTGGATCGTCAACGGCATGAAGCACTTCATTTCCAACGGCAACCGGGCGAGCTATTATTTAATTTTTGTGCAGACCGATAAGGAAAAGCCGCTGACCGCAGGCTCGACCTGCTTCCTGCTGGAACGCGACCGGCAGGGCTTCAGCATCGGCCGCGTCCACGACAAGATGGGGGAGCGCCTCGCCAACAACGCCGAGCTTGTCTTTCAGGACTGCTTCATCCCTGATGAGAATGTCGTCGGCAAGGCGGGGGGCGGCTTTGGCGTGCTCGCGGAGTTCTTTCCGCAGTCGAACGCCTACGCCGGAGCGTCGATACTCGGGGTCGGGGTCGCCCTGTCACGCAAAGCAGTCGAGTGGGCCAAAGTGCGCGTGCAGGGCGGCAGACCGCTGATCGAACACGACGGCATCCGGGCGCAACTCGCCGAAATGAAGATGCTGACCGACGCCTCGCGTTCCTACATCCACCGGGCCTGCTGGCTGGCGGACCATAAGGAGCAGGGCTGGGATCCCAGCTTGGGCGCGCTGCCGAAAGTGATGGCCTCGCAGGCGACGTGGAAGATCGCCACCTGGTGCATGGAAATCCACGGCGGCCACGGCTATATGAAGGAGTTCGGAGTCGAGAAGCTCGTGCGCGACGCCGCGGCGTTCCTGCATTCGGACGGTGTCAACCGGACGCTGTGTCTCAAGGCCGCGAACTTCATGTTCAAGTGATCTTCACGCATCCGAGCCGGGGCTGTCCGATGAAAGCGATGATTCTGAAAGGGCCGAATACGCCCTTCGAAATGGTCGAGCTGCCGGATCCGGTGGCGGGTCCGGGCGAAGCCGTGGCGCGCGTGATCAGCTGCGGATCTGGGCTGACGATCCAACACGTGAAGGCCGGACGGATGCCGGCCACGTTTCCGCGCGTGATCGGCCATGAGATTACCGGCGAGATCGTCGAGGTCGGCGCCGGCGCCCGCGGACTTGCCGTTGGCGACGCGGTCACTGCGTATTTTTATCTCAATTGCGGCCACTGCCGCTGGTGCCTGGCAAATCTGGAACCGCTATGCGTCAACACCGGCGGCAATGTCGGGGTCGATTGCGATGGCGGCTACGCCGAATACATCAAGCTTCCCGCCCATATCTTCATTAAGCTGCCGGAGGGCCTCGACTACAAGAAGCATCCGGCCGAGATCGGCGTCGTGACCGATGCGCTGGCGACGCCTTACAAGGTGCTCGCGCGCGCGCGGGTAAAGCCCGGCGAGACGGTGGCAGTGTTCGGAGCCGGAGGCGGTCTGGGAATCCACCAACTGATGATGGCGAAATGGGCCGGCGCCAGGGTCATCGCGGTCGATATCGCCGCCGACAAGTTCGCCGCTTGCCGCAAGGCGGGCGCCGACGAGGTGGTCGATGCCTCGACCGCCGATGTGGTCGAAGCGCTGCTGGAGCTGACAGGCGGGCGCGGCATCGACGTCGCCGTCGATTACGTGTCGTCGACGTCCTCGCTCGAAGCGGGCGCGCGGGCGCTGGGCCGCCACGGGCGCCTGGTGACGCTCGGCGGCGCCGGCCGGCCGTTCCAACTCTCCGCTCTGGACATTCTGCTGAAAGAGCAGGATATCCTGGGCAGCCGCTACGTCACGCGCCTCGAAATTCTCGAGTGCCTGGATGTGGTAGCGCGCGGCGAAGTCTGGCCGCTGGTGAGCGAGGTGCGCCCGCTTGCGCAGGCCGAGGCATTGCACGCGCGCGTCGAAGCCGGCAAAGTCATCGGCAGAGCGGCCTTGCTCGTGAGCTGAGGCGGTCGCCGGGTGCGACGTCGGAGCGCTTCCGCCTCCACCTTGGCCGCCCTCGGCGACCGAGTCTTCCACGAGACATTCGGCAACTGCAACGTTAACGCCATCGACGAGATGCGCGGCGTTCATTTGAGCGCTTCGTCGTAGGGATAGATTACGTTTCCGGACTTGTATTCCGCCGGTGCCACGATCGATTCAACCGACACTTCCTTGAATTGCTCGAGGCCGTTGCCTTTGATGTTGTGGAACTGGACCTCCAACACGCGCGACTTGGCCCATTCGCCGTCTGCACCAAATCTAACGTTGCCGACCAGGGTCTTGAACGTGGCGCGGTGGATGTATTTTATCAGCTTACCGTCGTTGCCACAATTGCCAGGGCGGTAAAGACCACGGCTCGGAAGTCAGGTTAACGGGCAATTTCGGGTGATTTTGTATTGACTGGAGGATCGTGATCCCGTTGGCGCTCTGATT
>JAKAPE010000271.1 GCA_021811945.1 Pseudomonadota bacterium
CAAGAGCAAGAGCAAGAGCAAGAGCAAGAGCAAGAGCAAGAGCAAGAGCAAGAGCAAGAGCAAGAGCAAGAGCAAGAGCAAGAGCAAGAGCAAGAGCAAGAGCAAGAGCAAGAGCAAGAGCAAGACCGATCGACGCGGCGAAGATAGTCAGAAAATCGCGCCGCTCAGTGGGAGGAAAAACAGGAGCAGAAGATGACCAACGAGAGCAATACAAAGAGCTTGTCGATGATCGTGACTAAGGGGTCGCTGGATTGGGCCTATCCGCCCTTCATTCTCGCGACCACCGCCGCGGCCATGGGTCTCAACGTATCCATGTTCTTCACCTTCTACGGCCTTACGCTGTTGAAGAAGAAGCTTGACCTGAAGATTTCGACGCTGGGCAATCCGGCCATGGCCATGCCGATGTTCGGTATGCATGTCGCCATGCCCAACCTCGTTTCCGCCATTCCCGGAGTCGATGCCGCCGCGACTACGATGATGAAGAACCTGATCAAGAAAAAGGGCGTCGCCTCAATCGAGGAGCTGCGCTCGACGGCGCTGGAAGCCGACGTCAAGATGATCGCCTGTCAGATGACCATGGATCTGTTCGAATACACCAAGGACGATCTCATCGAAGGTCCGGAGCTGGGCGGCGCGGCCACCTACATCGAGACGGCGACGAAAAGCGACATCAACCTGTTCATCTGAGCAACAAGACTGATTTGAGCAACGGAAAGAGCGACCCATGGCTAGCCAGCTTCTGGACGTGAAAGGATTGAATTGCCCGCTGCCCATTCTGCGCGCCAAGAAGGCGCTCAAGGACGTGGCGATTGGCGGTACCCTCGAAGTGCTCGCCACCGATCCGGGCGCGGTCAAGGACTTCGAAGCCTTCTGCCGCACCACCGGCAACGAGCTCGTCTCGTCGAAGGAGGAAGGCAAGGTCTTCAGTTTCGTCATCAAGCGGACATCCTAGCGGCGCCGCGCGCGGAGGTTGCAATGGCATCGAGCCCGTTGTACATCGTGCTCTGCTCGGGCGAGCACGAGAAACTGCAGATGGCGGCGATGATGGCCTCGGTCGGCGCCGTCTCCGAGCGACCGGTCGAAGTGTTTGTCAGCATGAACGCAATTCTCGCCTTCGCCAAGGACGCGCCGGCAGCGGACGCGCGCTACCAGGGCGGTGCCTTTTCCAAGCTGCTCAAGGAAAAGCGCGCTCCGGACGCCATCACGCTGTTTCGGCAGGGCAAGGCACTCGGCGATCTCAAGCTGTGGGCCTGCTCGATGGCGCTCGACGTCAAGGGTTGGGAGCTGAGCGCGCTGGTCGACGACCTGTTCGACGGCGCTCTCGGCCTTACCAAATTTCTCTCTGATGCCGAAAATGGCCAGTTCATCACGCTGTAGGAAACGATCCAGTGACGGTGAAACAAAAGATCGACGCCCGTGGCGCCTTCTGCCCGGGCCCGCTGATGGAGCTGATCGCCGCGCTCAAGTTGGTTGAAGTCGGCGATGATATCGAGGTATTATCGAGCGACAAAGGTTCGGTGAGCGATATTCCGCAGTGGGTGAACAAGGTTCACCATGAAATGGTCGGGATCACGCCGCACGAAGGTTACTGGAGCATCGTCGTGCGCAAGGCCAAGTGAAATAAGTGTGCGAGATATCCACCAAGTGGGATATCTATCAAGTGGCGTATCCACCAAGTAAGATAGCACACCGTGAGACATATGCGCCAAGTGACGTACGCAACAAACGGTTGGGGGCGGCATGCGCAAGGCGAGATAAATAGTGGCGGTTGAACTACATCAATGCGGCCAGTGACGAAGCCGCGATGCTCGTCGGATGTGGGGGAGCCAACGAAAGGGAGGAAAGGAAGATGGCCAAGCAGATCCTGATCGTCGGCGGCGGCCTCGCCGGCACCATTGTCGCCAATGGCCTTTGTCGGCAGTTGCGCGAAGAAGTCTCTTCGGGCAGCGTCGCGCTGACGATGTTGGGGGCAACTGAAACCCACATGTACCAGCCCGGCCTACTCTATGTGCCGTTCGGGCGCATGCGTGAATCGGAGCTGTTCCGCGAACAACGCAAGGTGCTCGACCGCCACGTGCGCTTCATGGTCGATCCGGCCAAGCACATAGACACCGACAAGCGCGTGGTCACCACCCAGTCCGGCAAGACCCACGGCTACGATTTTCTGGTTATCGCCACCGGCTCGCGTATCCGGCCCGACAATATTCCCGGCATGGCCGAGGGCGCCCACTGGTTCTACGACCTCGAAGGGGCGCGCAAAATGCGCGATGCGCTCGCCACCTTCAAGGGCGGCAAGGTCGTTATCAACATCAATGTGCCGCACAAATGTCCGGTGGCGCCGCTGGAAATCACTTTCATGATGCGCGACCACCTCGCCGCCAAGGGGGTGCTCGACAAGAGCGAGATCACCTACACCTACCCGGTCGGGCGGGTGCACACGCTCGAGCCGGTGGCGAAATGGGCGGCGCCGGAGTTCGAGCGTTTCGGTATCAAGTCCGAGGTCTTTTTCAACACCAAGTCGGTCGATGCCAAGGCGAAAACGATCACCTCGGAGGAAGGCACCACGCTCAATTACGACCTGCTCATCACGGTCCCGCCGCACAGCGGGCAGCAGGTGATCACTGATTCCAATCTCGGCGCCGGCGGCTGGGTGCCGACGGAGCGCTACACGCTGTTGCGCGAAGGCTCGTCGAACGTCTTCGTCGTCGGCGACACCACCAACCTGCCGATCTCCAAGGCCGGCTCGACCGCCCACTTCGAAGCCGACACCATCGTCGACAACCTCGCTTCGCTGCTCAAGGAAGACCGCTGGGCTCGCAACTACGACGGCAAAGTCTTTTGCTTCGTCGAGACCGGGCTCAACACCGGCACCTATGTGTGGTTCAACTACACCACGCCGCCCAATCCGGGACCGCCATCGCAGATGATTCACTGGTTCAAGCTGGCCTACAACCGGCTGTACTGGCTGTCCGCGCGCGGCCTGCTGTGAGGAGGCGCAACGATGAACGATGTCACCCTTTCCAATCAGCCGCCGGCCGACGAGCTGTCGCGGTTCACGCTCGCCGCTCGCGAGGCTTTGACCGACAACATGGTCGAGCGCCTGGTGGTGACTGGCGCCAACGCCCTTGAACTGGTTGACCGGCTCAACGAGGAAAGCACCCGCGCGGCGCTGCATGCGCTGCTCGACCGTGTTGTCGAGCTGCATCAAGTCGGCGCCATCGACACATTGGCCAACGTTGTCCTCGCGCTGCACGCCGCACGCGAGGCGATGACCGACAATATCGTCGAGCGTCTGTTCATGTTCTTCGAGCAGATGCTGAACACCGTCGGCAACGAAGCCATGGGCGAGCTCGCGCAGAACACTCGGCTCGCCTTCGAAGCGGCGGCTGAGGAGACCGCGCAGGCGGCGCCGCGCGGCGGACTGTTCGCCATGCTGACCATGCTGTCGAAACCGGAGACGCAGCGCAGCTTGGCGTTCCTGCTCGCCTTCAGCGAGAAGTTGCAGCGGGGCATCACGCGCGCCTAAAGCGGCTCGTCTCTTAACCTCCTGCCTCGCGCGGAAGGTCAAGGAATGGGCATCACGGTTGCATTTCCGCCGGCGGAGGCTTATCTGCCGACGGAGTTCTTTCTTCGATGATAGGATTTCCCCCAATTTTCTCTTGAGCGACGATGACCCTGCAAGACTCGGCTGGTACGCCCGACGACAACCTCGATATCGATGCGCTGATGACCAGCGCGCGGGAAGCAAGCGGATTCCTCAAGGCGCTGGCGCACGAAGCCCGGCTGTTGATTCTGTGCCTGTTGATGGAAGCCGAAAAATCCGTCACTGAGATCGAGGAGGTGTTGAGCCTGCGCCAGCCCGCGGTCTCCCAGCAGCTCGCCCGGCTGCGTGCCGAAGGCCTGGTCGAGACGCGGCGCGACGGCAAGAACGTCTACTATTCGCTGGCACGACCCGAGGTTCGCGAAATCATCGGCGCGCTGCACCGGACTTTTTGCCAACCGCAGCGCCGTTTGCGCGCCGCAACGAAGCCCAAAATCGCGCGCACGCGCAAGTCACAGCCCGCCGCATCGCTTCGGCCCTAGTCACGGACCTCTTGGACTAATCTGCGGATCCCCCCGCCGCGAGGCACCGTTGTTCACAAATATGTGTTCTTGTTTTGTTCCTGAGGCCAACTATACTTTCGTGCATGAGTCGAACTTCCGCTTTGAGAAGCCCGCCGGCGCCGCCGCCCTCCGCGGCGGTGGGCGAAATGGGAACCGCGGTCGAGCGTGAGCGCCGCCGCGGCCGCGGTGCGCTGTCGAACGCTTCCGGGCGCTACGAGCCGCTGGCGCGGATCGCTTTCGACGACGGCTGGCAGCGCTCGGACCACCTGCCGCCCTTCGAAACCACGGTGACGACCGACTCGACACGGAAAATCATCACCCGCAACGATTCGCCGGACATTGGCTTTGACCGCTCGATCAACCCCTATCGCGGCTGCGAGCACGGCTGCGTGTATTGCTTCGCGCGGCCGACCCACGCCTATCTCGGGCTCTCGCCGGGTCTCGACTTCGAATCGAAACTGTTCGTGAAGCCCAATGCGCCGGAGCTGTTGGAGCGCGAATTGTCGGCGCCCGGATATGCGCCGAAGATCATCGCCATCGGCGCCAATACCGACCCCTATCAGCCGATTGAGCGGCGCTACGAGATCATGCGCCGCGTCCTCGAAGTCTTGGACCGCGCCGGTCATCCGGTCGGCATCGTCACCAAGTCGGCGCTGGTGCTGCGCGATCTCGACATTCTAGCGCGCATGGCGCGGCGCGGTCTGGTCAAGGTCGCGATTTCGCTGACGACGCTCGACCCGAAATTGGCGCGCACCATGGAGCCGCGCGCCGCGACCCCGCCGCGCCGGCTCGAGGCGTTGCGGCAATTGGCCAAGGCGGGCGTGCCGGGCACGGTGATGGTGGCGCCGATCATTCCGGCGCTCAACGACGCCGAGATCGAGCGCATTCTCGACGCCGCCGCCGCCGCCGGCGTGCGCCATGCCCGCTATGCGCTGCTGCGCCTGCCGCTCGAAGTGCGCGACCTCTTCAGGGAATGGCTGATGGCGAATTTCCCCGACCGCTATCGCCATGTATTCAAGCTCATCCGCGATATGCGCGGCGGCAAGGACTACGACTCGACCTTCGGCGCACGCATGACCGGCACCGGCCCCGTTGCCTGGATGATCGGCCGCCGCTTCGAATTAGCCTGCACGCGGCTCGGCCTCAACACGAGCACGTTCAAGACCACGGCGCAGCATTTCCGCCCGCCGCGCCCGGCGGCGCAGCAGTTGAGTTTGTTTTAGCTGTAGCCCGCATGAGCGAAGCGACATGCGGGAACTAAACAGCGAGGGCGATTCCCCTGCACTTGCAATATATTTGAAGCGTCGAATGAGGATGAGCTCATGCATAGTGCCCTCGCTTGGTTGTCGGTGGGGTTTGGCTTTTTGTCCGGCGCACTTTGGCTTTATGCGGCGCTTATCAAGGTGACAACGAATATCGAAAGTGGGTACGGTGCGCTTGTCGGTGTCAAGGAAATGAGCGCTGGATTCAAGAAGCAGGCGCGTTGGAATGGTTATGCCGCTGCGTCGACTGGGATCGCTGCATTGCTTCAAGCAGCAGCAATGATGCTTAATCCGTAATGGAGGTTACCATGGCTGACCTGCAGGCTGGGGGTCACGACTTCAATGAGGCCGGCGGCAGATGCCAGAAATGCGATATGACGTGGGCAGCCTTTTGGGATCGCGATAGCAAGGACTTTCACTAGCGATGCGCCGGACAAAAACCCGAGAAGCCTGCGCCGATGTGCATAGACGAAGAATAACTCGTTCGACCCAAGACAAGTGGTCATGCTTGCTGCCTAATCCATTCCTGAAACTCAGGCCATGTGTAGAATTTTCTACGAACGCAAATCTTGTATCGGCGATCGAATCTATATTTGTGCGCTAGCCCGGATATCTCACACATAATTGGCGCATCGGGGCGCCGAATCAGCGAAAGTTGTTTTGCGACAACTACTTTCGAGGGATTCGGAGAGCACCCCGATGCTGACACAGTGTAGCGCAGAACTGT
>JAKAPE010000272.1 GCA_021811945.1 Pseudomonadota bacterium
GGCACATGATCGTCGAGCGTGACGAGCCGTTTCGAGAGACGCGCGTCTTCTTCGTGGTCGAGGAGCGCCTGGCGCCGCGCCGGCTGCTTGATCTCGCCCGCATGCGCGAGAAGGTTTTCGAGATCGCCGTAGGCGTTGATGAGTTCGGCCGCCGTCTTGACGCCGATGCCCGCAACCCCCGGAACGTTATCGACGCTGTCGCCGGCAAGAGCCATGACATCGACGACCCGCTCCGGTGCGACGCCGAACTTCTCGCGCACCTCGGCTTCGCCGATCGGCCGATAATTGATGGGATCGAGCATCTTCACATGCTCGCCCACGAGCTGCATCAGATCCTTGTCCGAGGAGACGACGGTGACTTCGGCCCCGGCCTCGAGGGCTTCTCTCGCGTAAGTCGCGATGAGATCGTCGGCCTCGAAATTTTCGAGCTCGATCTGGCAGATGCTGAAAGCGTCGGCCGCCTGGCGCACATGCGCGAATTGCGGGACGAGATCTTCGGGAGGGGGTGGTCGGTGGGCTTTATATTCCCTATAGACCTCGTTGCGAAAGGTCTTGCCGGAAGCGTCGAAAATGACCGCGATGTGGTCTGCGTCGGTCTCGCGGCGCAGTTTGTCGAGCATGTTGCAAAAGAGCGTGACGACCTCGGTCGGCATGCCGTCCGACTTCCGCCGCAAAGGCGGCGCTCCGTGCCGGGCGTGATAGGCGCGGAAGATGAAGCCTGAGCCGTCGATCAGAAAGACGTGGCGCGGGGCGGTCTCGCCAGGCGCCTCGGGCATTGCGCTCGGGGCGCGTTCCCCCGGATCAAGTCCGGGGTTCTCGGCAATCTCTTCCATCGGGCGTCTTTCAGCCGCGCGGCGGCGGATGCTGAGGCTCGGGCCCCGTTTCTGCGGCCTCGCGGCGGTTGACGTAAAGGCGCGAACAATACGGGCACTCGACCTTTCCGCTCGGAGCGAGGTTGAGAAAGACCCGCGGATGGCCGAGCGCCCCCTCGCCGCCGTTGCAGGCGACAACCATCATGTCGGTGATTATCGTTTCCATGCCAAGCAAAACTCCCTTATCGAGCGGCCATGCGAAGGGGCTTCCCTGTCGGGCTTTTCGGATGATACGCCGGGGCGCGATGCAATCAATGACCGGCAGCCTTTCCCGCGGTCTCGGCGCAATCGGGCTCCTCGCCATCCTTCTTTTGGGTCCGCTCGGCTGCGCGCCGACAACCGACCGGCAAGCCCGCCTCGCCGGCATCGGCACCGCGCGCGCCGCACCTTCGCCAAAACCGGTCCCGCGCATCCTCGGTGATCGTTTTGTGACCGCGGACGGGACCATCCTGCCGATGCGCGAATGGCTGCCGGATGGCCGGCCGAAGGCGGTCATCCTTGCTCTGCACGGCTTCAACGACTACAGCGACGCGTTTGCGGGCCCGGGCAAGGCCTGGGCGAAGCTCGGGATCGCCACCTACGCCTACGATCAGCGCGGTTTCGGCGCCGCGCCCGGACGCGGCCTCTGGCCCGGGATCTTCCCGCTTGCGGCCGACGCCGCGACGGCGAGCGAAGTCTTGCGCAAGCGTTACCCCGGCGTTCCGCTTTACCTTCTGGGGGAAAGCATGGGCGGTGCCATCGCCATCGTTGCGATGACGGGGGAAAGCGGAGCCCCGATCCCCGATGTCGACGGGGTGATCCTGGTGGCGCCTGCGGTTTGGGGCCGCGCGGTGATGGCACCTTTGAAGCGGATCGCGCTCTGGGTCGCGGTGCGTCTTTTCCCCGCGTGGCGCCTCACCGGGCGCGGCCTCGGCATTCTCCCCTCCGACAACATCCCGATGCTGCGCGAGCTTTCCCGCGACCCTCTCGTCATCCACAGCACCCGGGTCGATACCCTTTACGGCCTTGTCAACCTGATGGGAGCGGCGCTGCGCTCGGCGCCGCGTCTCGATGTGCCGCTTCTGCTCATGTATGGCGCCAAGGACGAGATCATCCCGAAACACGCGATGCGCGCTTTCGTGCGCAAGCTGCCGTCCGACCCGGGCGCCCGCCCGCGTCTCGCCTATTACAAGAACGGCTACCACATGTTGTTGCGCGATCTCGAAGCGCCGATCCCCATCGGGGATGTCGCGAGCTGGGTGCTTCATCCGACGGCGCCTTTGCCTTCCGGCGCCGATCGCGCGGGAGAGAAGTTCTTTGGCCGCCGCTGAGGCGCCGAGCGTCGGCTTCCTCCTTGCATCCTTTCCCTTCGGGAAGTATGGGAACCTTCCGGGACGCACCCGTAGCTCAGCTGGATAGAGCGCTGCCCTCCGAAGGCTGATGTCA
Source organism: Pseudomonadota bacterium (assembly GCA_021811945.1). Lineage (GTDB taxonomy): Bacteria > Pseudomonadota > Alphaproteobacteria > Rhizobiales > Xanthobacteraceae > BOG-931. The sequence continues at coordinate 2,298 of JAKAPE010000272.1, forward strand.
AGGGTGTTTCGTGAGTGAGTAACTGAAGAAGGGTTCGTGAAAACAGTAGCTTGAGTGATCCTGAGACGCCGCCCAACCCCGAAAAATTTTCGCGTAAGCACCGCGTAAGCAGTTTTCGGAGAACGGGCGCGGAATAGCGGATAATGGGGCGTAGTCGCCCGGCGGCCGCGATGTAGGATTGGTTTGTGACGGCCGAATCCGTTGACCCTCATAGGTCGGTCGGGCTAGGCGAAATTGAGATGCACCCGTAGCTCAGCTGGATAGAGCGCCACCCTCCGAAGGTGGAGGCCACAGGTTCGAATCCTGTCGGGTGCGCCATCTCCTCATTGCTAAGGTTTGGGTCGAGCGCTCGCTCGAGATTTTCTAATGAAATGAAGAAGCTACAGGCGGACTGTGGCCAGCGCGCTGCTAACAGCACTCGTCGTCGCCACAAATGTGAGCGATCTGTAAGCTGGCGGGACGTATGGGCCAGGATACAGGGACTCGTCAGCGGTATACTCCCCACGATGGGTGCCGCTCAGGGATACCTTCCGAACCGTGATGCGGATTGGCATTAGTGTCCAGGTGCCAGACGGCAATTCCCGTTGCGCGGGCGTGATCGGTCGAAATGCCAGAGCCGGCACTATCCCATCTCGAACGCGCGGCCTATCAGGGAGCTCTGATGAAGATCCTGATTGTCGAAGATGAACGCAAGACCGTCGCTTACCTGAAGCGTGGTTTAGAGGAGAACGGCTTCGTCGCAGACGTCGCCGATGATGGGGACGATGGCGCCCATCTCGCACAGACAGGATCGTATGACTTAATTATCCTGGACGTAATGCTTCCTGGCCGCGACGGCTGGAGCGTCATCGGCGAGTTGCGTCGTCGACAGATAGGGACGCCGGTCCTGTTTCTCACCGCGCGCGATGCGGTGGACGACCGAGTTAAGGGGCTTGAGCTTGGAGCCGACGACTACCTCGTCAAACCATTCGCCTTCGCCGAGCTTCTCGCGCGCGTGAGGACAATCCTGCGCCGCGGACCTGTACGACAGTCGCAAGTATTAAGTGTCGCCGACCTTGAGCTGGATCTGCACCGACATCGCGCGGTGCGTGCTGGACGTCCCGTCGATCTTACGCCGAAAGAGTTTCAGCTATTGTCGCTGCTGATGCGCCGGGTCGGCGACGTCCTGTCCCGAACCCTGATTGCGGAGCAGGTCTGGGACATCAGCTTCGACAGCGATTCGAATGTCGTCGAAGTCCACATGCGCCGGCTGCGCGCAAAAGTTGACGAACCCTTCAATTGCAAACTCATCCATACTGTCCGCGGTGTCGGCTATGTTCTCGAACAGCGAACCTGAAATAGCCAACAAGGCAGAACCACGATCCTGGCGATCGGTGTCGATCGCCGTGCGTATGACTCTTTGGTATGCGCTTTCCGCTTTCGCGCTGATCGTAGTCGCAACCGGACTGCTTTACTGGGTGCTGGTCAATAGCATGTATCGGGAGGATCTTCGCGATCTCGCCGACAACCTCAACAACGCGCTGCTCCTGCTCGCGCCTTCACCAACCGCGCAGTACCAGGCGTCAGCGGAGCAAAGACCTTCTTGGGCACCCCCTCACCAGCCGGAAATCTATCTGCGCGTCCTTAATGCCGGAGCACATGTCCTAACCCAGACGCCGGGAATGGCGCGACAGCTTCCGCCGCCCTCGGAGGCGGAACTCGCCGCGATCGAGACTCGCGATGGCGAGACGCGCGACATCGTTTCGCCTTCCGGGAAGCCGTTCCTGAGCCTGATTATCCGCATACCTGGCCAGAGCGCTGGCGAGCGGCCGCGCTTCATGCAGGTCGTGATGGACCGAGAGCACGATGAGTATCTCCTGGCGCGATACCGCGAGCGCCTATGGCTTGTCCTCGGGGCGTCACTTATTCTCTGCTCGCTTGGCGGATACCTCATCGCCAGGAGCGGTATGCGACCGATCGAAAATATCGATCGCACCGCAGCACGCATCCGGGCAACAACCCTGCATGAGCGAATCGAATCTCAGGGCTTGCCCACTGAACTCTTCGGGCTGGCCGAAACCTTCAACGGGATGCTTGACCGGCTGGAGCAGTCCTTTCGGCACGTCTGGCAGTTTTCCGACGACGTGGCGCATGAACTGCGGACGCCGATCAATAATCTGCGTGGCGAAATCGAGGTGGCGCTCAGCAAGTCCCGATCCGGGGAAGAATACCGCAGCGTTCTCGAATCGTGCCTGGAAGAAAGCGCGCGTATTTCCCGTCTCATAAAGACGCTGCTGTTTCTTGCCCGCTCGGATACCGCGATGGACGCCCTCGAACGCGAGAAGATCGACGTCGGTCAGGAGTTGCAGAAGGTCGAGACCTATTATGAGGCCGCTGCCGAGGAAGCAGGCGTCAAACTGAACCTTTCTGCGGCCGATGGCGTCTACGTCAATCTCAATCGTACCCTGTTTCAGCAAGCGGTCGGAAATCTGATTGCAAACGCTATCGCTCACACTTCGGTAGGCGGCCTCGTGAACCTCGCCGCGCACGCCGAGCGGAATGGGCTGACCGTGAGTGTCCGCGACACCGGATGCGGGATTGCGCCGGAGCATCTGCCACGCGTCTTCGAACGATTTTACCGAGTCGATCAGGCACGTGGGGGCTCGTCGCAGAATGCAGGGCTGGGCTTGGCGGTGGTCAAGAGCATCGCGACCCGACACGGTGGCCGTGTCGAGATCGACAGCGAAGTTGGATGTGGCACTGAGGTAAGGCTGATTTTGCCCGCGTCCGCCTAACTGCTTATGCGAAACTCTCTCTTGTAGATTACGATTTCGTTATCTGAGCGTCAGCGCTGCTTCAGCTAACTCCGCTATACTCGGCAAATCAACTGGCTGTCGGGGACCGAATGCAGCGGTGTCGCATGATCTTGATCGCCGCTTGCTTCGTCAGTCCTCTAATGGGGTGTGCAAGCTATAACCCCGCACCGATTTCACCGGCCGAAAACGCGTATTCACTTGACAGCCGGAGTCTCGATAACTCGCGGCTGCAAGAATTCATCGCCGCAGAGCTCGGCAGCGCTGACCAAAAAGATCCGCCCCCCACTTGGGATCTCTCAACGCTTACTCTTGCCGCGATCTATTATCATCCTGATATCGCAATAGCGCATGCGAAGCTGGCAAGCGCCGAAGCGGGCGTGATCACCGCGCGGCAGCGGCCCAATCCTGGTCTTAGCATTGCCGGTGCCTTTGGGCAGGCAGCCGTCGCCGGCGCGATCACGCCGGGCGCTGCGGCGATGACGGTCGGACCGATGATCAACTTCCTGATCGAGACTTTTGGCAAGCGGGAGGACCGTGCCGCGCAAGCCCGACACCTCGCTGACGCGGCACGCTGGGATGTCGCCACGGCGGGTTGGCAGGTGCGTACTCGCGTGCGGACGGCTCTACTTGATCTCTGGGCTGCTCAGCAGCGATTGGCGCTCACGCATAAACAACTGAACCTGGAGAACGACTTGGTCGGATTGCTTGAACAGCGATTTGCCGTGGGCGAGGCGTCTTCCGTCGATGTGATGCTCGCCCGCGTTGCCCGTGATCAGATCACGTTTTCCCTTCGTAATCTCGAGCAGACGGAGGCCACGGCCCACGTCCAACTGGCAACGGCACTCGGGGTTCCGGTCCGTGCCCTCGACGGCGTAAACTTGGGGTTTGGCGCCCTCGACCATCCGCCGCCAATTCCAGCGCATCCAGATACGGGCAAGCTGCGGCGAGAGGCGCTCACAAAGCGAACCGATGTGCAAGCGAGTTT
>JAKAPE010000026.1 GCA_021811945.1 Pseudomonadota bacterium
ACAAGTGATTTGCTCGATTCAAATACCTGCGACATGGAGGCGCTCCATTGGTGATCATTGACCAGCGCCGAAGGTGCCACATCCTCGCCCCTCGCCCCATAGCATCTAAAGGCGTGCGGTTTCCTGATCCCCTATCAGGGACTCTAAAGGCGTGCGGTTTCCTGATCCCCTATCGGGGACTCTAAACTTATCTTTCGCCTTCCGTGCGACCTTGGGCATAGTCGCCATCACTACAGAGCGGTTATGTAGTGATTTATGTAGCAAAGCCTCTGTAGGAAGCCCAACGAAATCGGTAACTTACTGGAATAACAGGAGCCGATAGGTTACTGGTGCGGTCGAGAGGACTCGAACCTCCACGGGTCGCCCCGCTAGCACCTCAAGCTAGTGCGTCTACCAATTCCGCCACGACCGCGCGCGGGGTGCGCTGCGAAAGCGCGCGAGGCCGATGTAACAGTTCACCTGTCCGCCGACAAGGCCGGTGGCTGCGATGTTCGGACGTGCCCAACAGCGCGGCCCCAAGCGCGCATCTTAACGGAGGGCGCGCAAGGACTCCCCGCAGGCGGCCGGAATGAACGCCGCCTCATACCGCCTCGGGCGACCGCGGCAAAAGCCGCTTCACCTCCACGGCGATGCGGTTGCCGCTGACGATCACGGTCCCCTTCGCCACCGGCAGATTGTTGGCGAGAATGTGCACCTCGTCTTCTTCGGCGGAATCGAGTTCGATGATGGCGCCGCGACCGAGACGGAGCACCTGGTGGATGGGCATCGAGGTTTTGCCCAAAACCACCGCAATGTCGATCGAAACGTTTTCGAGGGTGGCCAAAAATTCCTCGTCCAGCTAAAGGGCTCAGTACGGTATGGTTCCACCACAGCGTGGTTACGGAGTGGTTAACACGCGCGGCGAGTTGTTGACAAAGGGGCTTTTGCCCGCATCGGGCGCGACGCCGGTCGAGTGGTTGGCCAACGGGCACCCCGTCGATTACGAGCAGGCGCTCGGCGTCATGACCGCTCGCGCGGCGGCAATCGCCGAAGGGAAGGCGCGCGAGCTCGTCTGGCTGCTCGAGCACCCTGCCCTTTACACCGCCGGCACCTCGGCGCAGTCGCGCGACCTCATCGAGGCGCGCTTTCCCGTCTACACCGCCGGCCGCGGCGGGCAACACACCTATCACGGCCCCGGCCAGCGTGTCGGCTACCTCATGCTCGACCTCAAACGCCGGGCACCCGACGTGCGCCGCTTCGTCGCCACCGTCGAAGAATGGCTCATCCGCACGCTCGCCGCTTTCGCCGTGCACGGCGAGCGCCGCGACGACCGCATCGGCGTCTGGGTGCGCCGGCCGGACAAGGGCGAGGGATTTGAGGACAAGATCGCCGCCATTGGCATCCGCATCCAGCGCTGGGTGACGCTGCACGGATTTGCCCTCAACGTTAACCCCGACCTCACGCATTTCTCCGGCATCGTGCCGTGCGGCGTCGCCGACAAGCGCTACGGCGTCACCAGCCTCGCCGATCTCGGGCGAGAGGTTACAATGCGCGAGGTCGATCGCGTTCTGCGAGCGGAATTCATCTCGCTGTTCGGCCCCGCTGCAGACGCTCACGCGCTCGACAACACTGAGAACAGCTCGCCGCGGCGGCGCAACCCTAAAGCTTCGGAGCCGGCCTTGCGCTGATCGAGCGCTTCCACTCGCGCGCCGGGAGGACCCTGCCGGCACAGCTCGACCATGGCGAGGACGACGTTCTCGCTGCCCGCCAATAAAACTTCGACCGAGCCGTCACGGCGATTGCGCACCCAGCCTTCGACGCCGAGTTCGAGCGCCGTCACTTCCGTCCAGGCGCGAAAGCCGACGCCCTGCACCCGGCCGCGGATGACGACGTTAAGGATCACGTCCATGCGAAGTCTCCGAGCCTGCGTGCGTGCGGCAGGAAGCGCAGGAGCGACGCGACATAGGCCTGCGGCAGTTGCCATTCGCGGGCTGCGGCGGTTACCAGTTCCATATAGCTGGCCTTCGGCCGTCCCGCGCGGTGCCGGCGCGCTATATAGACGAGCGCCATCCGCCGCCGCCGGCCGCAGCGCACCGGCAGCGTTTGCGCCCGATAGTCGCCGACGGCGATATTCTCCCAGGCGTCGAGCATCACCCGGTCGCGCAAAGTGAGGCGCCAGAGCACGCCGTGAACCGCCTCGCTTGCGCTCGGTTCCAACGAAGCACAGCCGTTCGCCGCAATGACGAAGCGATAGCCGGTAAGCGAAGCGGCGCCGAACGGCTGGGCGCCGGGCGCGTGCCTACGCATCACGGCGCGGCTCATATTTGCGCCGTAAGCGAAATGGAGAATCATGGCTTTCGCTCGCTCGAACGCGGCGATGCCGCATCTCGCTCTTCCGAGATATTACCCACCGCTGGCGCGATAGACCTGGATCTCCAGGTCGCGGATTTTCTTGCGCAGCGTGTTGCGGTTGACGCCGAGAAGGTCGGCCGCGCGGATTTGGTTGCCGCGGGTAGCCGCGAGCGCCGCGGAAACCAGCGGCGCTTCCACCTCGCGCAGGATGCGGTGATAGAGGCCGGGCGGCGGCAGGCCGGCGTCGAAGCCGGAAAAATAGCGCGCAAGATAGCGCTCGACGGCGTTCGAAAGGTTGTCCTCCGCACGCAGGGTCTCGCGGGAAGCAACAAGGACGGGCTGCGACAGCTCGCTTTCGACCACGGCAGCGGTGATCATCTCCTGCGGATAGAGCGCGGCGAGCCGGCGCGCGAGATTCTCCAACTCGCGCACATTGCCCGGCCAGCGGTGGCGTTTGAGACGATCGAGCGCGGCCTGGTCGATCTGCTTTGCCGGCAAGCCCTCGCGCTCGACCAGGGAAAAGAAATGCCGGATCAGGTCGGCAATGTCCTCGGCGCGCTCGCGTAAGGGCGGCAAGCGCAGCGGCACGACGTTGAGGCGAAAGAAAAGATCCTCGCGGAACAGGCCCTGCTGGATCAATTGGCGCAAATCCTTGTTGGTGGCCGCGACGATGCGCACGTCGGCCTTGATCGACGTGCGGCCGCCGACGGTGGTGTATTCGCCCTGCTGGAGCACGCGGAGGAGCCGCGTCTGCGCCTCCATCGGCATGTCGCCGATCTCGTCAAGAAAGAGGGTGCCACCTTCGGCCTGTTCGAAGCGCCCGGCGCTGCGGACGTTGGCGCCGGTAAAGGCTCCCTTTTCGTGACCGAACAGCTCCGATTCTATGAGGTCGCGGGGGATGGCTGCCATGTTGATGGCGACGAACGGCCCGCTGCGCCGCTTGCCGTAATCATGCAGCGCCCGCGCCACCAGTTCCTTGCCGGTGCCAGACTCGCCCGAAATCATGACGGTCAAATCGGTCTGCATCAGCCGCGCCAGCACGCGATAGATTTCCTGCATCGCCGGCGAGCGGCCGATGAGCGGAATGGATTCGAAATCCTCGGTCTTGACCGGCGCACGCGCGCGCTCCCGCGGCTCCGAAAGCGCGCGCCCGACGATGGCGATCAGCTCCTTGAGATCGAAGGGTTTCGGCAGATACTCGTAGGCGCCGCGTTCGGAAGCACGGATTGCCGTCATGAAGGTGTTCTGCGCGCTCATGATCACGACCGGCAAATTCGGCCGCGTCTTCTTGATGCGCGGCAAGAGATCGAAGGCGCTCTCGTCCGGCAGCACCACATCGGTGATGATGAGATCGCCGTCGCCCTGGCTGATCCAGCGCCAGAGCGTTGCGGCGTTGCCGGTCGAGCGCACTTCGTAGCCGGCGCGCGACAGCGCCTGGTTGAGTACGGTCCGGATCGCCGCATCGTCGTCGGCGACGAGAATGCTTGCCGCTGGCATCAACGGTCTCCCAGTGATCGCCTCATGACTGCGCAGCGCCGTCCGACGCGGCAGTCTCGTTGACGTGCACCGCGGCAGATTTTGGCATGAGCACGCGAAAGACGGTCCGCCGCGGCTGCGATTCGCATTCGATGATGCCGCCATGGTCGCCGACGATCTTGGCGACCAGAGCGAGGCCAAGGCCCGATCCCGTCGGCTTGGTGGTGACGAACGGATCGAACAGATGCGGCATCAGGTCTTCGGGCACGCCCGGACCGTTGTCTTTGATGCAGAATTCGAGCGGCAGCGAGATGCGGGCTTTGGCGCCCGGGATCGACAGCCGCACGCCGGGGCGAAACGCCGTCGAGACCGCGATCTCGCCCCCCGTCGTATTCTCGCCGATCGACTCGGCGGCGTTCTTGACCAGATTGAGAAAGACCTGAATGAGCTGATCGCGGTTCGCCAAGACCGGAGGCAGCGACGGATCGTAATCCTCGACGAACTTGATGTGACGGGCGAAACCCGATAGCGCCAGCCGCTTCACATGTTCGAGCACGACATGGATGTTGATCGGCTCGCGCTCGACCGGGCGCTCGTCGGCGAACACCTCCATGCGGTCGACCAGCTTCACGATGCGGTCGGCCTCCTCGCAAATGAGCCGCGTCAGCGTGCGGTCGTCGTCTTCGACCGATTGCTCCAGCAATTGCGCCGCCCCGCGGATGCCGGACAGCGGGTTCTTGATCTCATGCGCGAGCATGGCGGCGAGCGCGATCACCGAGCGCGCGGCGCCGCGATGGGTGAGCTGGCGATCCATCTTGTCGGCGATGGTGCGCTCCTGCAGCATCACCACGACAAAGTCGCGCCGCTCCGGCAGCGGCGCCACATGAAGATCGACCAGCCGGTCGCCGGAGTTGCGCGGCGTGCCGAGATCGACCCGATACTCGTTAACCGCGGCGGCGCTGATGCGCACTTGCTCGATGAGCGCGAGCAACGGGCTGCCGAACGGCACCAGGTCGCGCAGCCGATGGCGGCGCAACAGCGGCACGGAAATCTCGAAGAAGGCCTCGGCTGCGACATTGGCGTCGGCGACCTTGCCGTCGGAAGCAACGACGATGACTGGGTGCGGCAGTGCATTGAGCACAGCGTCGGCCGCGGTCGCCGTCAGCAATGCCTCGGCGTTGCTCATGCCGACCACCTTGCCGACTTGATTGGCCACGGAGGGGCCAAGTCAGTCGGCAACGCAGATATTATGGCTGCCAGTGCCACCGCCCCTCGGGGGTTTCGAGCCAAGTTCGTGCACATAAATTGGGCGTTAGATCCATCTGCATATAGTTTAGCCAAAATTGGCTCATTGACGCAAGCGCGCAACGCAAAATTTCTGACTTGTGCTCGTGAAACCTTCTAAAGCAGCGGAAAGTCGCGCCATGTCCATCACATCAGTGAGGGTCGGGTTCGCACAATTCAGGAACATGAGCTAAAGCAGGGCGTAATTGCGCGGAGGTGCTTTGATGATGGGCGGCGCGGCTGCGGTGATTGTCGCCGCGGGGCGAGGTCAACGGGCGGGCGGGGAGATTCCCAAGCAATATCGGGATCTTGCCGGAGAACCGGTGATCCGTTCCACGTTGGCGGCATTTCTTAGCCACCCGCAGATCAGCCGGGTTCAGCCGGTCATTCATCCCGACGATACCGCTCTTTACGGCACGGCGGCCGCCGGCCTCGACGCCTTGCCGCCGGTCGCCGGCGGGTCAACGCGGCAAGCTTCGGTGCGCGCTGGCCTCGAGGCGCTGGGCGACACCGCGCCCGAGCTTGTTCTCATTCACGACGCCGCGCGCCCGTTCGTGTCCGCTGCCCTCATCGGCCGCGCAATCAAAGCCGGGGCGGAACATGGCGCCGCGGTGCCGGCGATCAGGATCGCCGATACGGTCAAGAAAATCGACGCTGGCGGGCTCGTCACCGAGACGCTCGACCGCAGCCTTCTGCGCACGGTACAGACGCCGCAGGCCTTCGCCTTCGACCTCATCTTCGAGGCGCACCGACGCGCGGCGGCGGCGAAACTCGACAACTTTACCGATGACGCAGCGCTCGCCGAATGGGCCGGCCATCGCGTCGGCGTATTCGACGGCGAGGCGAGCAACATAAAGCTCACGACCAATGATGACTTTGCCCGCGCCGAAGCCTTGCGCATAGCGGCGCTTTCCGACGTGCGGACCGGCAACGGTTTCGACGTCCATGCGTTCGCCGAGGGCGACCACGTCATGCTCGGCGGCGTCCGCATTCCCCATACGCGCGGCGTGACCGGACATTCGGATGCCGACGTCGCCCTGCATGCGCTCGTCGACGCGATTTTGGGCGCGCTCGCCGAGGGCGACATCGGCGCCCATTTTCCGCCCAGCGACCCGCAATGGAAAGGCGCGCCGTCAGAGCGCTTTCTCGCCTTCGCCTGCGAGCGCGTGCGCGCGCGCGCCGGCGTCATCGCCCATCTCGACGTGACTATCGTCTGCGAGGCCCCGCGCGTTTCTCCGCATCGCGACGCCATGCGCGCGCGCATCGCTGAAATCGCCGGGATCGCCATCGGCCGCGTCGCGGTCAAGGCGACGACCAGCGAAAAGCTCGGCTTCGCCGGCCGCGGCGAAGGTATTTTTGCACTGGCGACGGCGACAGTGCGGCTGCCGTGGGGCGCATCGTGACCGCTGCGGGCTTGCGGGCGGCCGCCAAACGCGTGCTCGATCTGTGCCGCGCCCGAGACTTGAAGATTGCCATGGCCGAATCCTGCACCGGCGGGCTCGTCGCCGCGACGCTCACCGAAATCGCCGGCGCCTCGGACGCGGTCGACTGCGGTTTCATCACCTATTCGAATGCGGCCAAACAGGCGATACTCGGCGTGCCGGCGGCGACGCTTGAGCGCCACGGCGCGGTGAGCGAAGAAACCGCGGCGGCCATGGCCGCCGGCGCGCTCAAACGCTCAGATGCCGACCTTGCCGTGGCAATCACCGGCATCGCGGGGCCGGGCGGCGGCTCGCGGCAAAAGCCGGTCGGCCTCGTTTACTTTGCCGCCGCGAGTCGCGACGGCCGACACCTGCAACGCCGCCGACTTTTCGGAAAAGTCGGGCGGCGCCGCGTGCGCCGGCGCGCCGTCGCCGAAGCGCTCGATCTGTTGGAACTGCTGGCGCAGGAAGTGTCCGCGTGAGATAGTGGCGGCAAGTCCAGGTAAAAATCCTTCGTCGCCGCGGACGTGTTTTCAGCGCCTCATATCGTCATGCTGCCTTCCGCACGACGAAATTGACCCAAGGCGAAATGACGATGCCCGTGGCTCGCTGCAGCCACCGCAGGCTCCAGTACGCAAACGTCTTTTGGCGCGTTCTCCGGCTTTCTCCTTGCCACCACACTTCCAGCATGTCGCGCGCGTCAGCCTCGCTTGACTGAACCCGTTGTATAGCCGCTTGTGGCGCACCGAGGGACGAAATAATCTCGGTGACTGTTGCGCCGCGCAAGCCCATTCTAAGAGCCTCACTCCACGTCAGTGCTATCGAATATCGGCCGCAGTGCCGGGCTGCCGCGAGCGCCAGCCTGTCAGGCATATAGTTGACGAGGGGCAGACTAGTGGTGTGCGTCTCGATTGGGAACCAACGCCATGGTGTTTCGGTGACGACAAAGTATCCATTCACACGAAGTCGCCTCCAAAGATCCGGCATCAATTTCTTCCGTTCGTCTGGAAGAAGGTGCTCGAAAAGAGCATTCAACTGGACGATGTCAAAATCATAGCCAATACTCTCGGTAGCGAGTGGGCTTGTCATCTGCACAACCGTCACGCGGGGATGATTGCCAAAATGCGCCATGAACGTAGACAGTTGCCAGGCGTTGATATCCGCACCGACAAATCGAGCATTCGGAAACACGTCTAGCAGCGCGTCAATGGAGTGACCTTCCCCACAGCCGAAATCCAGAATTTTCAAATGCCGTTCCCGTGGAAAATCAATAAATCGGTAGAATGTATATGCGGTGCGAAACCGGACAAACTGATTTCGTTCTGCCTGGTGCGGCTTCCAAGGAAGCGTGTCCATGCATCCAGATTATCTTGGCACCTCCCGCTCCTCAAGTTGCTCGTGCCGCCCCGAACCTATGGCGCACGGCGCGACAGCACCGCTCTTAAACATGCGCCATCGCGGATTTGGTCAGTTTGAATCGGCGACTCTTCCCCGTGAACGCGGGAACCCGATACGTTTACCGCCGTGGCTCAAGCTGTCTCGACGCCGTAGACCCGATCGGCGCGGCGTTCGAAAGCGACGGTGAAGCGGCGGAAGGCGGCATCGAAGGCGGCGCCCATCAGCATGCCCAGGGTACGGCTGCGAAACTCGTAGGTGATGAAGAAATCGATGTCGCAGACCCGATCAGATTCCGGGCGAAAATTCCAGCGGTTGCGCAGGTGGCGAAACGGGCCTTGAAGGTATTCGACGAGAATTTCCATGCCCTCTCGGTTAAGGGTCACGCGGCTGGTGAAGGTCTCGTGCACAAACTTGTAGGCGACGGTCATGTCGGCGACGATCACCTCCCTGCCGTTATCCCTGGTCCGCTTGCGCACGGTGAGCGCCTGACAGAGCGGCACGAATTCGGGATAGCGCTCGACATCGGCGACGAGGTCGAACATGTCGGCAGCGGCATGACGCACCCGCTTGGTGGTGGAGTGTTGCGGCATCGATCAATGGGCGGCGCGCAGCGCCTTGAGCCGAGCGAAATGTTCGCCTGCGTGATGCGACGAGCGCGTCAGCGGACTTGCCGAAACCATCGAAAACCCTTTGGCATAGGCGATCGTCTCGAGCGACTGGAACTCTTCCGGCGGCACAAAACGCATGACCGGATGATGCTTGCGCGACGGCTGGAGATACTGCCCGATGGTGAGAAAATCCACGTCCGCCGTGCGTAAGTCGTCCATCACCTGCAGCACTTCGTTGCGCTCCTCGCCGAGTCCCAGCATGATCCCCGACTTGGTGAAGACGAGTGGATCGATCTCCTTCGCCCGCTGCAACAGGCGCAGTGAAGCGAAATAACGTGCGCCGGGCCGCACCGCGAGATATTTTGCCGGCACGGTCTCGAGGTTATGGTTGAAGACATCGGGGCGCGCGGCCACTACGATTTCCACCGCGCCGCGTTTGCGCAAGAAGTCGGGCGTGAGCACCTCGATCGTGGTGCGCGGGCAACGCGCACGAATGGCGCGGATTACCGCGGCGAAATGTGCCGCCCCGCCGTCGTCGAGATCGTCGCGGTCGACCGAGGTGATGACGACGTGGGCGAGGGCGAGCTTTTGCGCCGCCTCGCCGACATGCGCCGGCTCGGCCGGGTCGAGCGCGCCCGGCAAGCCGGTCTTGACGTTGCAGAAGGCGCAGGCCCGCGTGCAGACGTCGCCCATGATCATGAAGGTCGCGTGCTTTCTCTCCCAGCACTCGCCGATGTTGGGGCAGCCGGCCTCCTCGCATACCGTGTGCAGGCTGTGTTTCCGCACGATGTTCCGTGTGGCCACATAGCCCGGCGAACCCGGCGCCTTGACGCGAATCCAGTCGGGCTTGCGGGCGCTCGGCTGGTCCGGCCGATGCGCCTTGTCCGGGTGGCGCGGGGGGATTGCGGCACCGACGGTGTCGATCAGGACCGTCATGACGGCTCCAATGGGTCGGGTGTTACTTACGGGTCGGGGGCGCGGTCCGCAAGGCGGCACTGTTGCCTCTCGTTGCCTCTCCCCGCTCCGGCTCGCACAGGGGCGAGAACGATCAAATATTCAGCACCCGCCCGTAAGCATCGAGCACCGCTTCCTTCATCATCTCCGACAGCGTCGGATGCGGGAACACGGTGTGGATGAGTTCCTCTTCGGTGGTCTCGAGGTTCATCGCGATCACGTAGCCCTGGATCAATTCGGTCACCTCGGCGCCGACCATGTGGGCGCCCAGGAGCTGGCCGGTTTTCTTGTCGAAGATGACCTTGACCAGGCCCTGGTCCTCGCCGAGCGCGATGGCCTTGCCGTTGCCGACGAAGGGAAACCGGCCGACGCGGATCTCGAGCTTTTGCTCCTTGGCCGCCTCTTCGGTGAGACCGACCGAGGCGATCTGTGGCGCGCAATAGGTGCACCCGGGAATGAGGCGTTTGTTCATCGGATGCGGATCAAGGCCTTTGATGGCCTCGACGCAGATGACGCCTTCGTGCTCGGCCTTGTGCGCCAGGAGCGGCGGGCCGGCGACGTCGCCGATGGCGTAGATGCCCGGCACGCTGGTCCTGCCGACGCTGTCGGTGACGATGAAGCCGCGGTCGGTTTTCACGCTGAGTTTTTCCAGTCCGAGATTCTCGACATTGCCGACGACGCCGACCGCGGAAATAACGCGCTCGACCGTAAGCGTCTGCCTGCCGCCTTTGCCGTCGTCGATCGTCGCGGTGACGCGATCGGCTTCCTTGTCGAATTTTTGCACTTTGGCGCCGGTAAAGATTTTGATGCCTTTTTTCTCAAAGCTTTTGCGGGCAAAAGCTGCGATCTCGGCGTCCTCGGCGGGAAGAATTTGCGGCAAGATCTCGACGACGGTCACCTCGGCGCCAAGCGTGCGGTAGAACGAGGCGAATTCGATGCCGATGGCGCCGGAGCCTACGACCAGCAGCGATTTCGGCACGCGGTCAGGCGCCATAGCCTCGAAATAGGTCCAGATCAGTTTTTTGTCCGGCTCGAGGCCGGCAAGAACGTGCGGCCGCGCGCCGGTGGCGATGATGATGTGTTTGGCCTGATATGATCCTGGACCGAGGGAACCCTTTGGCGCCTCCCCCACCCTACCCTCCCCCGCGCGCGGGGGAGGGTAGGGTGGGGGTTTTACGCTGACTTTGCCGGGCGCCTCGATCGCGGCCTCGCCCCAGATGATGGAGACCTTGTTCTTTTTCATCAGAAATCCGACGCCGTCGTTGAGCCGCTTGGCGACGGCGCGCGAACGCTTGACCACGGCAGCGGGATCGTAAGCGACCTTTTCCGCCGACAGGCCGTAGTTCTTGGCGTGCTGGAGGTAGTGAAAAATCTCCGCCGAGCGCAGCAACGCCTTGGTCGGAATGCAGCCCCAGTTGAGGCAGATGCCGCCCAGATACTCGCGCTCGACGATCGCGGTCTTGAAGCCGAGCTGCGCGGCGCGGATGGCGGTGACATAACCGCCCGGTCCGGAGCCGATGATGATGATGTCGAAGGAGGTGTCAGGCATGCCGTTCGTTCGGCGTGTGCTTTATCGTTGCTCTTCCGGCCCGTTGAGCCGCGCCTTGATGGCGGCGATCTCGGACCGCATGCGCTTAATGTCGGCCTTGCTCTGCTGCGTCAAACCCATCGTGTAAGTGAAGTAATCTTCGAACGAGTCCATCCGCTCTGTCAGCCCGCCAAAATCAGTCTTTAGCGCGCCGACATCACGCTTAAGGTCGGCGATATCCGACTGAATCCCCTTGAGGATGGGAAGAATAAGATCGGTGACCTCTGACATGATGGCCTCAAGTAGCCTGGTTTAGGCGAGTATACAACACTTGCGGCGGCCGAATCACACCACCATCATCACCGGGTTCTCGATCAGCGCCTTGAAGGCGCCCAGGAGTTCGGCGCCGAGCGCGCCATCGACCGCGCGATGGTCGGTCGAAAGCCCGACAGTCATCATCTGCGCGGTTTCGATCCTGCCATTACGCGCGACCGCCCGCTCCTCGCCGGCGCCGACCGAGAGGATGGTAGCGTGCGGCGGATTGATCACGGCATAAAATTCCTTGATGCCGTACATGCCGAGATTCGACACCGCCGTGGTGCCGCCTTGGTATTCCTCGGGTTTCAGCTTTCGCGCCCGGGCGCGCGCGGCATAATCCTTCATCTCGTTGGAAATCACCGAGAGCGGCTTTGTTTCCGCTGCACGCACGACCGGCGTGATCAGGCCGCCCGGAATGGCGACGGCGACGCCGACATCCACATGCCTGTGCGTGAGCATGCCGCCCTCGGTCCAGGTGACATTGGCCTCGGGCACGTGGACGAGCGCAACCGCCAGCGCCTTGATGATGAAATCGTTGACTGACAGCTTCCACGCCGGCCTGCCGTCTTTGTCCTTGGGCGCGGCGGCATTGATCTCTTGGCGTGCGGCAAGAAGCCTGCCGATGTCGCAGTCGAGCGTGAGATAAAAATGCGGAATGGTCTGTCTGGCCTGGACCAGCCGCTGGGCGATAATCTTCCGCATATTGTCGTGCGGCACGACCTCGTAGGAGCCGGGTGCAAACAGCGCCCGGATCTTTTCGTCCGGCAGCGCCAGTGTGGGCGCGAAGGCGGGTACGGCGGGCGCGGGAGGTGCAGCGGGTGCTGCCGCACGCAATCCCTTGTCTTCCTTCGCCGCCGCTATGTCGCGGGTGATGACTCGGCCATGCGGGCCGGAACCCAGGATGCGGGTGATGTCAATGCCGGCTTCCTTGGCCAAGCGGCGGGCCAGCGGGGAAGCAAAAATTCGGTTGCCATGACCCTCAGCCCGACCCCCCTCACCCGCCGCCTGCGGCGGCAACCTCTCCCCACCGGGGAGAGGTGAAGGAGGCGGTGCCGCAGGCGCCTTTGCTTGAGGCGGGACTGCTGGTGCAATGCCTCGCTGTGCAGCCCCCTCTCCCCTTGCGGGAGAGGGTGGGGGTGAGGGGGCTCCGGCGTCGGGGGCTGTTGGCCCCTTCCCTGCCGCCGCAGCCGCGGCTTTCACGTCCTCGCCTTCCTGCGCCAACACCGCGATGAGCCGATTGACCGGCACATCCTGCGTGCCTTCGGGCACTACGATCTTGGCTATGACGCCGTCATCAACGGCTTCATATTCCATCGTCGCCTTGTCGGTCTCGATTTCGGCGATTACCTCGCCGGTCTTGACGGCGTCACCTTCCTTCTTGAACCACTTGGCGAGGTTGCCCTTCTCCATCGTGGGCGACAACGCCGGCATGAGAATGTTGATGGGCATGGCGCGCCAATTTCGCCGATCAGGACATCATCGATAGCAGACAGCCTTCGCCGCCTCGACCACCTCGGCGACGGACGGCAGCGCGAATTTTTCGAGGTTCGCCGCATAGGGCATCGGCACGTCCTTGCCGGTCACCCGCATCACCGGCGCATCGAGGTAGTCGAACGCCCCCTCCATGATACGGGCGGCGATCTCGGCGCCGACGCCGGATTGCCGCCAGCCTTCCTCGACCGTGACCAAGCGCCCGGTCTTCTTAACCGACTCGACGATCGTCTCCGAGTCCATCGGCTTGAGCGTGCGAAGATCAATCACCTCGGCGGAAATGTTCTCCTTGGCCAGTTCCTCAGCCGCCTTGAGCGCATAGGTCATGCCGATCGACCAGGCCACCAGCGTTATGTCGTTGCCCGAGCGCACCACGCGGGCGCGGCCGATCGGCAACACGTAGTCGTCGAGTTTGGGTACCGGCGAAGAGTGACCGTAGAGAATTTCGTTTTCAAGAAAGATCACCGGGTTGGGATCGCGGATTGCGGCCTTGAGCAGGCCTTTGGCGTCGGCGGCATTGGACGGCGCGATCACTTTGAGGCCCGGAATGTGCGAATACCAGGAGGAATAATCCTGACTGTGCTGGGCGGCGACGCGGGAAGCGGCGCCGTTCGGTCCGCGGAAAACCATCGCGATATCCACCTGTCCGCCGGACATGTAGCGCGTCTTGGCCGCCGAGTTGATGAGATGGTCCATCGCCTGCATGGCGAAATTGAAGGTCATGAACTCGACGATCGGCCTTAAGCCCGCGAGCGCGGCGCCGACACCGAGACCGGCAAAGGCGTGCTCGGTGATCGGCGTGTCGATGACCCGCCGGGCGCCGAATTCCTGCAGCAGTCCCTGCGTTACCTTGTAGGCGCCTTGATATTCGGCCACTTCCTCGCCGATGACGAACACATCGCCGTCACGGCGCATCTCTTCCGCCATGGCGTCGCGCAAGGCTTCGCGCACAGTCATGGTCACCATCTCGGTGCCTGCCGGCACTTCGGGCCCGGCTGGAGGTGCGGCGGCTGGCTCAGCGCCGCCAGTCTTCGGCGGCACCGGAGCTTCGGCCGGCTTCACCGCTGCCGCAGGCGCGGGTTCAGTCGCTTTCTGCTGGCGCGCAAGCTCGCTCGCTTCGGCCCTCGCGGGCGCAGGCTTGGTAGCCTGCTCGAGCGCGGATTTGTCCTCGCCCTCGCCCAGGATCACCGCGATCGGCGTGTTGACGGCGACGTCAGTTGTGCCTTCCGGCACCAGAATCTTGCCGAGGGTGCCGTCGTCGATGGCCTCGACCTCCATCGTCGCCTTGTCGGTTTCGATTTCGGCGATGACGTCGCCGGTTTTGACGGCGTCACCCTCCTTCTTGAGCCATTTGGCGAGATTGCCCTTCTCCATGGTCGGGGAGAGCGCGGGCATGAGAACTTGACTCGGCATGTGCGGCCAACTCGTCGATCATCGAGCCGAGAGGGACTTCGCGAAGGCACGCGGACGCCCGGTCACCGGTACACGTCCGTGTAGAGCTCGGGGGGGTCGGGCTCGGAATCGTTGGTGGCGAATTCGGCAGCTTCGTTGACGATGGCGCGCACTTCGGCGTCCGTCTTCTTCAAATCCTCCTCGCTGGCCCATTTCTTCCCTAGGAGCCTGACCCGCACCTGCTCGATCGGATCGTGCTCGGTGCGCACCTTATCGACCTCTTCCCTGGTGCGGTATTTGGCCGGGTCCGACATCGAGTGGCCGCGGTAGCGGTAGGTCATCATCTCGATGATGCTCGGGCCCCTGCCGGCGCGGCACCAGGCAAGCGCATCGGCGGCCGCCGTCCTCACCGCGCGCACGTCCATGCCGTCGACTTCCACCCCCGGGATGTTGAAGGACAGACCGCGCTTCGACAAATTGGTCTGCGCCGAAGAGCGCGTCACCGCCGTGCCCATGGCATAGCGGTTGTTCTCGATAATGTAGACGATGGGCAGCTTCCACAGCTCGGCCATGTTGAAGCTTTCGTAGACCTGGCCCTGATTGGCGGCCCCGTCGCCGAAAAAGGTCAGGCAGACATCGTCGTTGCCGCGATATCTGTTGGCGAAGGCGAGACCTGTGCCGATCGGAACCGGCGCGCCGACGATGCCGTGTCCGCCGTAAAAATTCTTTTGGCGGGAGAACATGTGCATCGAGCCGCCTTTGCCCTTGGAATAGCCGCCGCGCCGGCCGGTCAATTCCGCCATCACGCCTTTCGCGTCCATGCCGCTCGCCAGCATGTGGCCGTGGTCACGATAGCCGGTAATCATCTGGTCGCCGTCGCGCTTGGCCATCGCGACGCCGGTCACGACCGCTTCCTGGCCGATATAGAGGTGGCAGAAACCGCCGATCAGCCCCATGCCGTACATCTGGCCGGCCTTTTCCTCGAAACGTCGGATCAGCAGCATCAGACGCAGTGCCTGCAATTCTTCTTCCTTGCTGAATTCCGCAATGGAGCCGGAAGGCCTTGCCGCTTCGGCTGGGACGCGGGATTCTTCTGCAATTTCCATTTGCTTGGATTTAGCGACGGCCATCATCGTCCTCGAGGCGCTGCCCGGCAGTTTTGCCATAGCCGAAATCGCCGGGCTGCGGAAGCCGGCTCCTAGCCGGCGAATGCGTGCCGCCCGGTCAAATCCTTGGCAGGAAGGTTATTTCGGAAAGAGCCGCGGTGAGTTCAAGGGCCGCCGTTCGGTGCCGGTCGCGCATGATCGAGCATCAATGTCAAATCATTGGGATCAGCATAGTAGAGGAGCGCACGGGCGCGTTCGTCGAGCATATCGGGATCAAGCGCGCTTGGCTTGAGCAGCGCAATCCGCCGCTCCCACTGCGTGCGCTCGTTGTCGAGCCGAGCGCGCTCAGCGGAAAGCTTGGCGATTTGCCGGTTGATGCTTTCCTTGGCCTTGAGGCCATGCCGGCCGTTGAGCGCATTGACGCCGAAATAGCCGATGAGCAGGGCCGCCATGACGTAGAGGCCGAGCGTCGTGAGCATCGCGTGCAGGCGTTTTCGGGACACCATGCCGCAACCATGCGCGTGCGCGCTTAAGGCGGCATTAATGGCGGTATCGTGGGTCCATATCCGCCCATTCGGGCGAAAGCGGGAATCCAGAAGGAGCAACCCGGTTTCCGGCTCGCCCAATGGGTCCCGCGCGAGCGAGGGCGCCTTGATGCCGTTCACGCCAGCCGCTGGCGCAACTCCCCGCTGATGAAATTGCCGAGGCGCTTGGCGCGGTTGCGCAGATAGCGCAGCGCGCCGGCATCGACGAAATAGGTCAAGAGAACACTGTCGCGACTCTTGACCTCCGCGCCGACCGGTTCGACCGAATGCCAAGTATCGCTGCCGACCGCAAAGGCATAGCCGGTGTTGGGCGCAAACGTCATCTGTTTCCTCTTCGCGAACGTGCCGTCGGCCAGCCGGTCGTGAAAGATCGTGCCGATATGCGTGGTCGAGCGGTCGCGCGGCAGGTAAAGCTGCACGGTCATGCCCTTCCAATGCGTATCGGTGTGCGGCGTGATCAGATAGCCGGCGATGTCGCGCGTCAGCACCGGGATCGGAAACATGCCGACCTTGGCGTAGGCCGGACCGAAACGGCGTTCGAGCCCCGGCGCGAGCCGCCGCACGAAGGCGTCGCGCACCGCCGCAGAGCACAGCGCGGGACCGACGAGATCCCATATGGTGCGCTTTTCCGGATTGAGATGCCGAATATGCTCCGGAAACAAATCGATCTTGACGCGTGTGTGCGTGCCATCGGCAAGATCAAGACGCCTGCTGCGGCCGTGCATCGGCCGATAGTCCTCCGCCGCGGGCATATGGGCCAGCATGGCGGCATAGACGTCGTCGGGGAAGACCTGCTCAAGCACCAGATGATGGAACGGGGTCGCGAAGGCTGCCGCCGCCTCTACCGAGGCAACGATAAAATCGCGCAGCCGCTCCCGTTCGAGCCGGCGGCTGCCCGCGCCCAAACCAAAACCAACCGTCTGATCCACGCTCTCCATCCCATGCAGCAGGGTACCGCCCCGGCGCCGCAAAACCCTATATCCGATTGCCGCAAGGGGACAAGAGACGCGTCATTGCACGCGCCATTGCACGCGTCATTGCACGCACAAGCCGTTGGACGACCCGACGGGCGAATGACAGGCTCAGACCGGTGCGCTCCGCGTTGCTCGCTAAGGGCCCATCCAGGAACAAATGCCACATCGGGAGTCGAGAAGACGCTTGCCGCTGGCGAAAGTCGACCCTTTGATCGATTCAATTATTCCTGGACGGACTCTAAGACAGTGGATTGTTCGCTTACGGGCAATGAGCAGACTGGGCTGGAGGTGTGAAAATTCAGACACCAGTTGACAGACAGCGTCAGACGCAAGGCAATCTGCGATTTCGGCCAACACCGTCCGAAGCCTCAAGTCTAGATTTTTGCAGCTTAGGCGAGCGCCTTGAACGCTGCACGCCCGGCGTAGCGTGCCTGCGCGCCCAATTCCTCCTCGATGCGCAGGAGCTGATTGTATTTCGCGGTACGGTCAGCGCGAGCGAGCGAGCCGGTCTTGATCTGACCGCAGTTGGTCGCAACCGCGAGATCGGCGATGGTCGAGTCCTCGGTTTCGCCGGAGCGATGCGACATCACCGCCGTATAGCCGGCCCTGCGCGCCGTCTCGATCGCTGCCAGCGTCTCCGTCAGAGTGCCGATCTGGTTCACCTTGATCAGGACTGAATTGGCGATGCCGTTTCTGATGCCCTCTTTGATCCGCTCCACATTGGTGACGAAATTGTCGTCGCCGACGAGCTGGCAGCGCGAGCCGAGCCGCTGGGTGAGCAGCTTCCATCCCGCGAAATCGTCCTCGGCCATGCCGTCCTCGATCGATACAATCGGATAACGCTCGCTCAGCGCCGCAAGATAGTCGACTTGCTGTTCGATCGAGCGCGTCTTGCCTTCACCTTTGTAGCGGTAAGCGCCGTCGCTGAAGAATTCGCTCGCCGCGGGATCGAGCGCGAGCATGACGTCGTCGCCGATCCGGTATCCGGCCTTGTCGATCGCGGATACGATCTGATCGAGCGCCGCCTCGGCCGAGGGAAGATTGGGCGCAAAACCGCCCTCGTCGCCGACATTGGTATTGTAGCCGCCGGCCTTGAGAGCCGCCCGCAGCGTGTGAAAAATCTCCGACCCCATGCGTAACGCTTCGGCAAAGTTTTCCGCGCCGAGCGGCACGATCATGAACTCCTGGAAATCGATCGGGTTGTCGGCGTGCACGCCGCCGTTGACGACGTTCATCATCGGCACCGGCAGCAGGCGCGCCGCGGTACCCCCGACATAGCGGTAGAGCGGCATCTTGTTCGAGGCGGCGGCCGCCTTGGCGACGGCGAGCGAGACGCCCAAAATGGCGTTGGCGCCGAGACGGCCTTTGTTGGCCGTGCCGTCGAGCGCGATCATCGTCTCGTCGATCTTGACCTGGGCCTCGGCATCCATGCCGCTCAACGCGTCGAATATCTCGCCGTTGACGGCTTCGACCGCGTTGCGCACCCCCTTGCCCAGATAGCGCTTCCTATCGCCATCGCGCAGTTCCACCGCCTCGTGCGTCCCCGTCGAGGCACCCGAAGGCACGCCGGCCCGCCCGCGCGAGCCGTCGGCAAGGATCACATCAACCTCGACGGTCGGATTGCCCCGGCTGTCGAGAATTTGGCGGCCGACGATATCAACAATCGCAGTCATGTGCGCCCCCGGCTAGTCCCCGCGCTGCCTTCTACAGGATCGCGGAGGCTGTTGTCATGAGGCTTCGACCGTCGAAGCTCAATTCGGCATCCCTGCGCGCCAAACATCACGTTCGCCGCGCAGAGCGCGGTCCATCACCTTCGGCACGGCGGCTTTCCCGGACCACCGCAATTGGCGGGCTTGGCCTGAGAGCGCGGCGGCGCTCGTCTGACCGTCGGCGGTGGCGCCCGCCTCATCGTCGACGGTGGCGGCTGTCGTCTCATCACCGACGGCGAGGGTTGTCGTCTCACTGTCGGCGGCGACGGCTGTCGTTTCATCATCGATGGTGACGCGGTTTGAACGGAACCAGGCAATAAAGTGGAAAACACTCCCGCTTTGCTCCCGCTTGGCCGGCGTCAACCGCCATCTGCCCGCACGTTGTTCCGCGGACCGTCCGCGTAAACTGTCGCTTTAGTTTCACTCCAGCGCCGCACCGCTCGGCATGCGCACGGGGCGATATCCATCCGCCGCGAAGGCGCGCAAAATTTCCTCCGCGTGACCGGCATCGCGCGTCTCAACGGTGACGTCGAGCTTGGCACCTTTGGCAGGAACATCGAGAAATAGCCGGTGATGTTCGACGCCGAGAATGTTGGCGCCGAGCCGGCCAAGTTTTGTCGCGATCTGTCCCAAAATTCCCGGCCGGTCCGGGATCGTGAGGCGAAACGAGACGATGCGATCCGCGCGTTCCAGTTCGCGCACCATGATGGAAGCGAGGATGCGCGGATCGATGTTGCCACCGCAGAGGATGAGGCCGACGCTGCGGCCGCGGAAGCGTTCGGGTTCCGCGAGCATGGCGGCAAGTCCGGCGGCGCCGGCGCCTTCCGCCATGGCCTTCTGCAAAGTGAGAAAGGCGTTGACGGCGCGTTCAATCAAAGGCTCGTCGACCAGGATGATGTCGCCGACCAGTTGGCGCACCGCCTGCAGCGTGAGCTTGCCGACATTGGCGACGGCGATGCCTTCGGCCACCGTGGCGCCGCCGCAGGGCTTGTTGCCGTCATGGACGGCGTTCCACATCGACGGATAGAGAGCGCTTTCGACGCCGACGATCTCGATAGCGGGTTTTTGCGCGCGCGCCGCGATGGCGCAGCCGGCAATGAGCCCGCCGCCGCCGATGGGAACGACCAGCACATCGAGGTGAGGCTCGACCTCCAGCATTTCGAGCGCGATCGTGCCTTGGCCCGCGATGATGCGCGGATCGTCGTAGGGGTGGACCCAGACAAGGTTGCGCGCGGCCGCGACCTCTTCGGCGTGCGCTTGCGCCGCGGCGAGCGTCTCGCCGTCAAGAACGACAGCGGCGCCGAGCGCCTTGGTCGCCTTTACCTTCACGAAGGGCGTGGTCACCGGCATGACGATTGTCGCCGGGATGCCGAGACGGCGGGCATGATAGGCGACCGCCTGGGCGTGGTTGCCGGCCGACATTGCGATCACGCCGCGCCGGCGTTCGTCCGCCGAGAGCGCGGCGAGCTTGACGCAAGCACCGCGTTCCTTGAACGAATTGGTGACCTGCAGGTTCTCGTATTTGACGAAAACTTCGGCGCCGGTCAGCACCGACAGCGGCGGTGCCGGCAAAAGCGGAGTCGGCAAAACATGGCCGGCGATCGTGCGTCGCGCAGCGTCGATATCGGCGATCGTCACCATGTCTTGTTTCTCTCTGCCGTTCGCGCGCCTGCCCGCGCTCTCGGTTGACGGACCGCCAGCGTCGTCAAGCCTCCGGCGGATCCGGCGGACTTTTTCCCCATTTCCGGTGGCTTTACAATGCGGTTCGTTCCCGATGCCACTTTCGGTCCGACAGAGCGCGACGAGAAATGGGGGCCCTCGATCGTTGATCGCCTCGGAAGCGCCCTTGGGCGTTGGCGTTGCAGCTCGTTAGGTGCTCGGCTACCGGCGGCCCGGGACAAAGTCGCCCAAGTAGTGCTATGGGTTGTGCATGGCCGGATTGGGACAGACGCCATCGCCGGGTTCGGAAGCGGATTCCGAATCCGAGCGCATGACTATCGCTGCCGAGGTGCGGCCGCACGCTTACGATCCACAGGAAAATCCCGAGCTTTTCGAGGGCATATTGGCCCGGCGCGTGGTTGCTTCTGTCATCGATGTGATCGTCATCGGCGCGCCGCTGCTTGCCGCGGCAATGTTCATCTTCATCTTCGGCCTCGTCACCTTCGGCCTCGGGTGGGCGCTTTACTGGCTGTTGTATCCGGCCGCGGTGATCTGGGCGCTGTTCTACTATGGCGTGACTCTCGGCAGTCCCGCCTCGGCCACGCTCGGCATGCGCGCGATGGAGATCCAAATGCGGACCTGGTATGGAGCGCCCGCCTATTTCGTGCTCGGCGCCGTTCATGCCGTCGTCTATTGGATCAGCGTCAGTGCGCTCACGCCGCTCATCTTGGTGGTCGGCTTTTTCAACGCCCGCAAGCGGCTCCTGCACGACATTCTCGTCGGCACCGTGATTATCAACAGCGCGCCGCGGGCGGCTTTGTTGCGGGAGCGCGCGGTGGGCGGTTATGGCGGATTTGGCCTTTGACCCGCCGGTGTTCTCGGGCAATCTGGGCCGCGGCCGGAATTCTTCAGACCGCACGCCATCCCAGGACCAAAAGAGGCTAACGAGAGACCGCAGCGGCCGTGACCCAGCACTCGCGTGATACGCCGCAATTCTACCTCACCGCCCCGTCGCCGTGTCCTTATCTTGCCGGCAAGGAGGAGCGGAAGGTCTTTACCCACCTCGTCGGCGAACGCGCCGACGAGCTCAACAACATCCTCACCCAGGGCGGCTTTCGCCGTAGCCAATCCATCGCCTACCGGCCGGCTTGCGAAGGCTGCCGCGCTTGCATCTCGGTGCGCGTCATCGCCAAGGAGTTTTGCCCCACGCGGAGCATGCGTCGCATCGAGAAGCGCAACGCTGACATCGTCGGCAAGATGAGAGCCGCGGTGCCGACGCCGGAGCAATACGCCGTGTTCCGCGGCTATCTCGATTCGCGGCACCGTGACGGCGGCATGGCCGACATGACGGTGCTCGACTATGCCATGATGGTCGAGGATAGCCACATCAAAACTCGGATCGTCGAGTATCGGCGGCGGCCAACGATTCACTCCCGCGAGGGGGATAACAAGGCTGTGCCGGATCGCCGCGCCGGCGACCTCCTCGCCGTGGCGCTCACCGACGTGCTCGGCGACGGACTTTCGATGGTCTATTCGTTCTTCGACCCGGACGAAGCCGCTCGCTCGCTCGGCACATTCATGGTCCTCGACCACATCACGCGGGCACAAAGCATGGGCCTCGCCTATGTCTATCTCGGCTATTGGGTGCGCGGCTCGCGCAAGATGGACTACAAGGGACGCTTTTTGCCGCAGCAGCGGTTGACGCCGGACGGCTGGGCGCGGGTGGGATAGGCGTTTCGCCTATGCCGGGTGCGAATGCAAACGTCGGCTCGTGTCCCGATTCCGAAGTTCGCATGATTTTGCGGCTCTCTCGTTTGCGAACTTCGGAATCGAAGGACACGAGCAACTTATTGAGCTAGTGTGGCTTTGGTTCAGAAGTCCGCATGATGAGCTCGCGGCAAGAATGATGCGGACTTCTGAACCGCCACACGAGCCGGTGAAAGTAACGCGAGGTTGCAAATGAAGCGGTATTTTGCTGCGGGGATCCTGGCGTGGTCGGTCTCGACCGCCTGCGCATTGGCGGCAGCCACGGCTCCGCCGATCTCTGTTGCCCAGTTCAAGAAGCTACAGAAGTTCCTGGATACCGTGGGCGTCAAGGAAAGCTTTCCGCCGCCAACCGCGGAGAGTCTTGGATTCTCGGCCGACCCGACCAAAGTGCTCCGCGTCGTCGAAATAGCAACGAGCGACAACGTCATCTATTTCTGTCGCAGCCAGTCGAACCGCAACGACTATGTGGTCTGGGTTCGGGGACCCCAGAACGAGTCCTCGTACATGTTCTCGACCCATCCGGACCTCAAACCCGTCCGCGCCTTGTACCTGCGCGCCGGCGCGTTCCCGCAGCTTGCCGACGTCAATTCCGCGCAGGTCAAGGGCGTCTTTGACCGCGCCTTGGCGACGCTCGCCGCCGACATCGATCGCAGCTCGCTGAAACGAAAGCCGGCGTCCGGCCGGTAGCACGCTTTCACTGCCGGTCGGCATCAGGCCGGCAGTCCGGCCTTCAACAGCCCCTCGCGCACGTGATCGGCATCCGCCCGGCTGCCGGCAGTACAGAGTTTTGAGATAACTTTCGACGGTGAAAGCCGGCTGCCGCTCAAGCACTTCGCGAACATGGGCGGCAGCGGTTTCCCAACTGCGCCGACGATGCGGCCAGAAAGCGTGATGAACGTAGTCCGGCGCCGTCAGCTTGCTGAACGATGCGATGGCGTCCGCGTAGGCGCGGGCGGTGTATTGCGCCCGCCCGAGATGACTCCAGAAGCGCTCCGGATGATAGGGGTTGAGCCGCGTCCCCCGGCGAATCCATACAATCCCCTCTTCGGGGCGGCCGAGCCAGGTGAGCAAACCGCACGCCACGGCTGCGGATAAGGCAAATAGCAAACAGAAGAAACCGCGTTCAGCCGCCGTTCCGTCCCGCGTCCCTTCCGCTGACAGGCGGCCCGTTATCGAACTTGTTGGTCTTGGGAAACCCCTTCGGCGCCAGACGGCCGGCGTCGGCGCGGTTGCCGCGCCAGTCGGCGAGTTCCTTGAGCGAGAGGGAGAAGAGGCGGCCGGCAGTATCGGTCCAGGTGAGGCCCTTTTCCGCCTCGAAGGTCTTGATGTCGGAGAGCCCGCCGTCCTTGTGGTGTTGCAGGCGCACGCCGCGTCCGCGCGACATTTCCGGTACCTGGTCGAGCGGAAATACCAGCATCTTGCGGTTGTCGCCGATCGCGGCGGCGAGCTCGCCCTCGGCCGGCGCGATCGCGCAGGCGGCGTCCGGCGGCGTCACGTTGAGTACCTGCTTGCCCTTGCGCGTATTGGCCAAGCACTCGTTCTCGGCCACGATAAATCCCCTGCCCTGCCTGCTCGCCACCATGAGCTTGCGGCCGCCCTGATGACGGAACACGGTGATCAGATCCGCTTCCTGCTCGAGATCGATGGAGAGACGGATGGGCTCGCCGTGCCCGCGCCCGCCCGGCAGCTTCGCCGCCTCGATGGTGTAGCAGCGGCCGTTGGTGGCGAACGCGATAAGCTTGGAGGTCGTCTCGGCGAAGAACGCGAGTTTCAGACTGTCGTCGGCCTTGAAGGCGAGGCCGGAAAGGTCGGCGACCTGGCCGCGCAGCGCGCGGATCCAGCCTTTCTCCGACACCACGACGGTGATCGGCTCGCGCTCGAGGAGGGCCTCTTCGATCGCCGCCTCGTCGTGCGCGGGGGCCGCGGCAAAGGAGGTGCGGCGCCGACCCAGGGCGGTCTTTGCTCCGAATCTGTCGCGCACCTCGCGGATTTGGCCGGCGACGGCCTTCCACTGTGCCTTTTCCGAACGCAATAAATCTTCGATGCCGCGTTTTTCTTGGCGCAAGGCCTTGTCTTCGTCGCGGATTTCAATCTCTTCCAGCCGGCGCAGGTTGCGCAGGCGCATGTTAAGGATGGCATCGGCCTGGATGTCGGAGAGTCGGAAAGTGCGGATCAGCGCCGGCTTCGGCTCGTCCTCCTTGCGGATGATTCTTATCACCTTGTCGATATTGAGATAGGCGACGAGATAGCCGCCCAAGACTTCGAGCCGATGCTCGATCTGCCCGAGACGAAAGCGCGAGCGGCGCAGCAGAACTTCGCGCCGATGGGCAAGCCATTCGCCCAAGACTTCGGCGAGGCCGACGACCTTGGGGATGCGTCCGCGCGAGAGCACGTTCATGTTGAGCGGCACCCGGCTTTCCAGCTCGGTGAGTTTGAACAGGCTCTCCATCATCAGCGCAGGATCGACGCCGCGCGAGCGCGGCTCGAACACGAGGCGCACATCTTCGGCGGACTCGTCGCGCATGTCGGTGACGAGCGGCAGCTTTTTCTCGTTAAGCAGGCCGCCGATGTGTTCGGCCAGCCGCATTTTTTGCACCTGCCAGGGAATTTCGCTGACCACCACCTGGTAGGTGCCTCGCCCGGCATCCTCGGTCTTCCAGCGCGCGCGCAGCCGGAAAGAGCCGCGCCCGCTGGCATAGGCCTCGGCGATCGCCTCGGGCGGATCGACGATGACGCCGCCGGTAGGAAAATCCGGACCGGGCACGAATTTCATCAGCGTGCGGCTGCGCGCCTTCGGCTGCTCGATGAGATAGAGCGCGGCTTCGCACAGTTCGGCGATGTTGTGCGGCGGAATCGAGGTCGCCATGCCGACCGCGATGCCTTGCGCACCGTTGGCGAGGAGATTGGGAAACGCCGCCGGCAGGACAACGGGCTCCTGCGCCACACCGTCGTAGCTGGGGCGGAAATCGACGGCGTCCTCATCGATGCCGTCGAGCAGGAGCCGCGCCGCCTCGGTCAGCCGCGCCTCGGTGTAGCGGTAGGCGGCGGGGTTGTCGCCGTCGATATTGCCGAAATTGCCCTGGCCGTCGACCAGCGGATAGCGCGAGGAAAAATCCTGGGCGAGACGCACCAGCGCGTCGTAGATCGCCTGGTCGCCGTGAGGGTGGAAATTACCCATCACGTCGCCGACGATCTTGGCGGACTTCTTGAACGCCGCGCCGGGATCGAGGCGCAGCAGGCTCATGCCGTAGAGGATGCGCCGGTGCACAGGCTTGAGCCCGTCGCGGGCGTCCGGCAATGCGCGATGCATGATAGTAGAAAGCGCATAGGCGAGATACCGCTCCTCCAGCGCCTCGCGCAACGCGATTTCCTGCACGCCGCCGCTATCTGAACTTTGCGGATTTTGCGGAATCAGCTCCTTGGCCATGGGCGAGCGGTAGCGCGGTTAGCCGTTGTGAACAAGCACCGCCGCGACAAAGCGCGCGCGCGCGTCGGGCAAGGCCATGCCGTGCGGTGCAAAGGCGCGGCGCTCGAGAAAAAATCCTGTGAGCGCATAGGCATCGGCGAGGTCGGCAGCCGATTCCGGCTCGCCCTGTCGCAGGAAGGCGGGCAGGCGCAACAACTTGTCGCGGTAGGCTTCACCCGCGGCCCGCGACACCGCCCGACCCGACCGCGGCGAAACGTAGATGAGGTCATCGCTGGCGCCGGTAGCCGCGCACGATGCAAGGTCTAGGCCGAAGCCAAGCTCGGCCAGGAATTCAAGTTCGAAGCGCGCCACCATCGGCGCGGCGGCGGCGGCATTATCGAGCGACTCGAGGATCGCTTCGAGCGCGTCATAGAGACGCGCATGCGGCTCGCGCTCGGCGAGGAGACGGCACAATGCGGCCAGATGGGTGACGCCGTGGACGGCGTGCGCGGCGTAAAAAAAGCCGGCCGCGCGCAGATCGAGGCCCTCGACCTGGAAATTGCCGAGATGCTCGTCGAGCCGCGCCCGCCAAGTCGCGCGCAGCGAATTGCCCGGCTGCAGCACGCCGCGCAGGCGTTTGCCGGTGCCGCCGCGCACCAGACCGAGATGGCGTCCGTGCGCCGGCGTCATCAGTTCGAGAATGACGCTCAATTCGCCGTGGCGTCTGACGCCGAGCACAATGCCGTCATCGGTCCATTGCATGGGATGAATATATGTTCGCCGTCATCCTGAGGCGCGCCCATAGCGCGTCGAAGACGCGCGTAAACGCGCTTATGGGCGCGCGCCTCAGAGCCTGTGAATCTTTCGCTCATCCGAAATCCGACTGTGGCCGAACGCGCGCCGTTGTGATTCGCTGCGCACATTGATTCGCGCGAGATGATAAATGTCCAGCGAGCAACTGTTCGATAATCTTGCGGTCCAACAAGCTGCTCGGGAGCAGGTCGTTGGTGAAGCGCGGCTGCGCGAGCCGCGGCGCGACCAAATTGAATTGCGCGCAGTGGATATCGAAAGCCTGATCGGGGCAGATCATCCGGCCCGGATCATCTGGGGCTATGTGGAAGGGCTTGATCTGCGGGAGCTTGAGGATGCCGTCAAGTCGCGGCAGGGCAGACCTAGCCATCCGGCGATTACGCCAAGATTATGCCAAGATTACGCCAAGGCTGGTGCTTGCCCTGTGGCTTTACGCGACCAGCCAAGGAATAGGCAGCGCGCGAGCGGGCGGCGCGGGAGCGTGTCGAGCGGATCAACGCGGCCCGGCAGGCGCGGGCGGAAATCGCCCAGCAGCGCGAGCAGCGGCGGGACAACGGGCGCAACAAAGACGATGATGAGAAGAAGCAACCGCGGGCCTCGACGACGGATGCGCAAGCGCGCGTCATGAAGATGGCGGATGGCGGCTTCCGGCCCGCCTACAACGTGCAAGTGGCCTCGGTTGCCGGCGAGCAGATCGTGGTTGCGGTGGAGCCCGGCAACAACGGCTCGGATCGCGGCTTGATGCGGCCGATGCTGGAGAGGGTAGAGGCAATCACCGGCCGGCTGCCCGAGACGCATCTTGCCGATGGCGGTTTCGCGAGCGCGAATGCCATCGAGTGGGCCCATGCCAAAGGGGTCACGGT